>CABTZK010000008.1 GCA_902489275.1 uncultured Porphyromonadaceae bacterium | reverse complement strand
ACATGTCACTAATGTTGTAGTGGCGGAAAGCCAAATAGACGGCCTTTCCTGCATACGCTGACAGGTCGATCGTTTTCTCATGGTATTCCTTCGTACCATTGGGCAGCGTCTCGTCAATCAGGGTTTCGGTGAAGTCGGTCGTTTGGGTTCCCGTCTCCGAAAGGAACACACCATAGTGCTCGGCGGCAAATTTGGGGTCTTGGCCAGCCACAAAATAGGTGAGCGTGCAATGGCCGCTCAGCGTAATCTGGGGGGTAATCAGCCAGTTGTCGGGATGCGTAGCGCCTACATTATTGACATAGGAATGGGAATAAGCACAGCCGTCAGTGCCTTTGTGACCTACTAAAATCGAGTCGATGGCATACCACTTGTAGCCATCGCCATCGGCATCAACGTTGAGCCACGTCTCGGGAATTTTACCGTTATCAAACTCTTCTTCCAGTAAAACCTGTTGTGCAGAGGCAGTCATCATTGCAGTAGCGGCTGCACATAAAAGTAAAATTTTCTTCATAATGCTGATAAATTAATGGTGAATAAAATGAAAATGAGTAAATAGAATTCTATTTTTGCTGTTTATTTGCTGTTTATTTGCTGTTTATTTGCTGTTTATTTGCTGTTTAATGATTATTATCCTTTTGCAAAGATACAGATAAATATGATAAATCAAAAACATATCTTGTTTTTTTTTGCTTTTTATATTAAAAAAGCAAAAAAAACGACATTTTATATCCGAAATCGCAACGTTGCTTTTTCCAACAGCGCAGCGGCAGAAACTTTGTCAAAAGCTCCTGCCGCTGTGATGCATGTAGCCATCGTCTTCTTTTGCCCTTGCGCAAGGTGTCGCTTCAATGCCACACGCGCACGCTACTTGTAGGACTCCTGGTAGATAGCGATGATTTCTTCCTTGCTGAGGAATCGCGGGTCGAACTCAAAGAGCGAGCCATTGGAGGCGATGGCATTGTCGGCAAACTTCTCGAAGTCGGCCGGGGTGATGCCCCAATCGCTCAATTTAATGTTGTCGACTCCACACTCGCGCCTCATGCACGCCAAGGCATCGAGGAAATCGCTTGGGCGGGCTGCCTTTTGCAGCGTCATCTTCTCGGCCATCTTCATGTAGCGCTTCATCGCATCGTTTTTGAACGCCTTGAAGTAAGCGCCCGAAATAGCGATCAAGCCAGCGCCGTGAGGCAGCTTGGGGTAGAATGCGCTCATGGCGTGCTCCATCGAGTGCTCGCCAGTGCAGCAGCTCGTGGCCTCGACCATGCCAGCCAGGGTGCTGGCCCATGCCACCTTGCTGCGGGCGTGCAGGTCGCGGCCATCGGCCACGGCCACCGGCAGATACTTGTAGAGCAGTCTCACGGCCTCTAAGGCATAGAGGTCGCTCAGCGGGGTGTGGCACTTGCTGTTGATGTAGCCCTCGGCCGCGTGGAAAAAGGCGTCGAAGCCTTGATAGGCCGTCAGGCGCGATGGAATGGTGAGCATGGTCTCAGCATCGACAATGGCCAGCGTGGGGATGGTGGCCTCGCTGCCAAATCCTATTTTCTCGTTGCGTTCCTCGTCGGTAATCACAAACCAGGGGTCAATCTCTGTACCCGTGCCGGCTGTCGTGGGGAGTGCCACAATGGGGAGCGCCTTGGTGATGGGCAGCTGCTTGCCCGTGGGCGAGAAGTCCCACAAGTCGCCACCACTGGCTGCGAGCACAGCAATGGCCTTGGCCGTGTCGATACTGCTGCCACCACCCAGCCCCACGAGGAAGTCGCATTTCGAGTCGAGGCACAGCTGGGTGCCTTGCTCGACGTGCGACTTGATGGGATTGGGCAATATCTTGTCGAACACCTCGCATTCAACGCCAGCCACCTTGAGTTGGGCCTTGACCAGGTCAAGGTATCCATATCTTTTCATTGATGTGCCTGCCGAGATGACAATCAGCGCCTTTTTGCCTGGAAGGGGCTGTTTCGACAGGTTTTTTAGTTCCCCGGGGCCCACTGTCAATCGGGTGGGGATGTAAAGTCCGAATTTCTTCATCATAATCATTTATTTTTTAGCGGATGCCCGTTCTCTCGGGATCTCCTGGTTTTTATTAATTTCTATCAAAGGTAAAGTTAGGGAATTCTATTCTGAAAACCAAGCAAAATCGTTTTTTTTTCATTTAATTTTCAAACCTTAAGGCGTTCTTGGTAGATTATTGCTTACCTTTGTGTCTTAAAAACATTGTAAAACCTATTTCTTATCACCTATTTAATATTAGAAGATGGAAACAATTCAATTCGGGAAAATGGTTTCGCTGGCCTACGAGATTTTCATAGTGGCACAAGACGGAGAAACGTCGGTATTCAAGTTCACCAGCGAGCGTCCTGACCGTTTCGTGTTTGGGGCTGACGCCGGCATGCTCGAGGCTTTCATGAGGCACATCGAGAACTTGGCGTGCGGCGCAACGTTTGACTTCACCCTGGAGCCAGCCGAGGCTTTTGGCGAAATCAACCAGGACTATGTTGTGGAGCTGGGCAAGAAGATGTTTGAGGTGGATGGCAAGTTTGACAGCGAGAACATCTACGAGGGCAACTCGGTGCCCATGCGCACGAGCGAGAACCGAGAGATGCTGGGTCACGTGAAAAAAGTCACTGCGAGCAAGGTCATCATGGACTTCAACCACCCTCTGGCAGGCGAGCGAGTGCGCTACGCGGGCCAAGTGCTGGAAGTGCGTGACCCCACCCCCGAAGAACTGAAACCCCAGCAAGGCTGTGGCTGCGGTGGCAGTTGCAGCGGCTGTGGCGATGAAAGCAGCTGCGGCAGCTGCGGCGGTTGCCAGTAGACAAGTCACGCCACTTCTTGCCGAGCAGCCCATGGCGGGCCGGGCCATAGCGATGAAAGGCGCGCGGCTATTTCCCGTAGGCGTTTTTCTTGCGGTAACTGTTGGGCGAGTCTCCCAAGTGCTTTTTCACATATTTTCCAAAGAAGGAGAGGTTGTCGAAATTCAACTCGGCAGCAATCTCCTTGATGCTCTTGTCGCTGTACAGGAGCAGTTGCCTGATGCGGCCCGCCACGCTGTTGGCAATGAGCGCGCTGGCCGTTTTCCCGCACTTCTGGTTGCAAATGCTGGTCAAGTACTTGGGCGAGACGCAAAGCTGGTCGGCAAAATACTGCACGCTCCGCTGGTTTTGCTCGTTGGAGGCGAGCATGAGCACAAAGCGCTGGAAGAGTTTGTCGCCTTGCCTCAAGATGTCGTCAGGCGCTTTCCCCACGTGGCTGGCCATGTTGGAGAGCAAGTCGAGCGCAAAGCTTCGCAGCAGGTAGAGCATGGTTTCCCGGCCATAGTTGAGCTGGGGATGCTCGATTTTGAAAATAGCCAGCTCGTAGTATTTCACCATGAGATTAATCTCGTCTTGCGTGAAGTGGACCACGGGGTTGTGCGACATCTGGGTGATGGTCTCGAAAATGGTCTTGTTGACAAAAGGAATCGCGTAGTCGGCTTTGATCGCGATGATTTTGCAGTCACACTCATCGCTTTTCTCAATATCGCTCACCACGGTGTTCATGGCCACAAAGAGCGCATCGTGGGTGCGAATTGTGAAAGGAATGTTGTTGAGCCTGACGCTGAGCTCCCCTCGCTCGCAAAACACGAAAGTCGCGAAATTCATTTTTGACGCGGAATTTAGAGATGTTGCGGAGGCGATATTGTCGGCAAAGGCAATCTCTCCGTCAAAATATTTGAGCGCTCCCATTTGGGGAACATCGTTTAAGCTGATTTCTCGAATATGCTTTTTTTCCTTCATTCAATCGTTTTTTTGAGTCACTCGTTTTCATTTTCACAAAATTAGTCATTATTTCCACAACTACTTGTATATAACACCCTAAAAAGTGACCTTTAACCCCTATTTTTGCTTAATGGGCAATATTGATGCGGCTGGCCAGGGCATGAAAAGGCCAGCTGGGCTTTTTTAGATAGGGCTCGCGAGCGATGCGACATCTTATTTTTGCATCAAAAAAAAGATGGCAATGAAGTATTTTACCCTGCATGAGCTCACGCGCTCAAGCACCGCCAGCAGGCTGGGCATCGACAACACGCCGCCCCGGCACGCTATCGACAGCCTTCATGCGCTTGTCGAACACGTTCTCGACCCCTTGCGTAGCGCTTGGCAAGCCCCTATCGCCGTGACCAGCGGCTATCGCTGCCCAGCCTTGAACCGCGCCGTGGGTGGCGTGCCCGGCAGCCAGCACATGCTGGGGCAGGCTGCCGACATCACGGTGGGATCACAGTCAGGCAATGAGCGGCTCTACGCCTTGCTCCAATCACTGAACCTCCCTGTGGACCAAGCAATCAATGAGCATGGGTTCAAGTGGCTGCATCTGTCCTACGGCCCGCGTCACCGGCGACACTACTTTGCGATTAACTCATAGAAACCCCTTACCTCACAGAAGAAAAATGGACAAACACAACAGCAACACAAGCATCCTGCGCGCAGCTTTCCTGGCCTGGCTCGCTGGCAGTAACTTGCGCGCGCGCCGCCAGCGCAACAAGCGATTCACCTATGGCGACCAGTGGATTGACACCTCGATAGCCCAGGACGGACGCGCGGTGACCGATTGGGAGCGGTACAGTACCGCCGATAGCGTGCCCATCACCAACAACATCTTGCGCCAGCTGGTGAAGACCATCGTGGGGCGTTTCCGCTCGCGCTACCTCCAGCCACAGGCGGCGGGCGGGCAGGCGACCGCCAGTGATGGCAGGCGGCCAGCCAGTAGCGAGGCTTTTTTGAATGAGCTCGACAGCCGCATGCTTGAGGAGTTCCTCATCTCGGGCTGCGGCATTCAGCGCGTGGACTGGGAGCAAAACTTGCTCGACACGCGTCCCGTGGTGAGCAATGTGAATGTGAATGACTTTTTCATCAACTCGATTTCTGACCCTTTTGCCCGCGACTGCGAAATCATCGGGCAAATCCATGACCTGAGCGTGGCTGCGCTCATCAAGCGAGTGGCAGGCGGCCAGCGCCGCAAAGCGGCTTGGGTGCGTCGCCTCTACAGCAACGATGCCGACGGACGCGCCATGCGCTTTGCCACAGCGATTGGAGCCGACAGCAAGGAGGGGACTGGATTCTGGTTTTGCCCCGGGAGCAAGTGCCGCGCTATCGAAGTGTGGACACTGGAGAGCCACGAAGTGATGGTGGCCCACAACCGCAAGTCGGCACAAGTTACCGTGGAACCCATCTCACATTGGCGCCAACTGAAAAGCAACCCCGACTTGGAACTGTGTTGGGACATTGCCACGGCTTGGCATTGCCGTTGGTTCTCCCCCATGGGCGACTTGCTCCACGAGTACGACACGCCGTTTGCCCACGCGAGCCACCCCTTTGTGGTGAAAATGTATCCGCTCACCGATGGCGAGGTGCACTCCTTTATAGAAGACGTTATCGACCAGCAAAAGTATGTGAACCGCCTTGTCACGCTTGTGGACCAAATCATGAATGCCAGCGCCAAGGGCGTGCTCCTCTACCCCGACAATGCCATGCCGGGCGACCTCACGCTCGACGAGGTAAAGCGAATCTGGGAAAGCAGCCATGGCGTGCTGCCCTACTCAACGGCCGAGGGCATGGCAAAGCCTGAGCAAATCTCGGCCAACAACACCAACATTGGAGCCTACGAAATGCTCAACCTCCAAATGAAACTGCTGGAGGAAATCACGGGGGTGAACGGCGCGCTGCAAGGCAAGAACATCAACACTGGCGGCAGCGTCACGCTCTATCAGGAGCAAGTCGACAACAGCAGCCAGGCGCTGACCGACATTTTTGACACGTTCAACGACTTCCGCCGCCAACGCACCCGAAAACTGGAGTTGCTGCAGCGCTGACGGTTAGTCGCCCTCGGGGTGGTATTGCACAAACGACTCCATGGCCTCGTAGGTGGCTAAGCCCAGGCAGGCATAAAGATTGGCGGTGGCCGTGTTGCGGTCAATCGTGCGCTGCCAGCTCAGCTGGCCATCTTCGGGGTCGCGAAACGGCGCATCCTGAATTTGCGACTGGTATTTGAGAATAGCAGCCCGCTTGTGGGAAAACTCCTCGGGACTCATGGGCACCGCCATCTCGATGTGGTCGATTTCCCAATTGCCCCATTGCCCGCGATACATCCACGTGCGGCAGGCGGTCATGAACGGCTCGTCCTTGAGCTGATCGATAGCCAGCAGCAGGCTGTCGGTGGCTCGGCGATGAGTTCCATAGGGGTCTCCCAAGTCGTAGGCAAAGAAAATCTGGTGCGGGTGAATTTCCTCGATGAGCTTGCGGATGGGCGCCGCATCGGCCTCGGTCACCTTGCCGCGCCCAAAGGGCTCCTCGGTGTAGAATGGCAGCTGGAGGGTGTGAATGTGGTCAAATGGCACGCCCATGAAATTGCACGCCATCACGGCCTCGCAGGTGAATATCATGCCTTTGAGATAGCGCATTTCCCGGTTGTCGGGATCTCCAGGCTTCTTGTTGCGCAGCCCGCCGGTAATGGTTTTGACCACTTGGTCGCGGCGGTCGGACTGATAGCCGAAATGCTCGCTAATCTTGGTGTTGAGCATGACCGTGCGTTCCAGGTCCTCATCGCTCACAGCCACATCGCCACTGGTCTCTAAGACCACGTGCACGTCGTGACCTTGCTCCACGAGACGGCGAATCGTCCCGCCCATCGACACAATCGCATCGTCGGGATGCGGGCTGAACACCAGCACGCGCTTGGGATAGGGCAACTTGCGCTCGGGGCGCGAGGTGTCGTCAGCATTAGGCTTACCGCCTGGCCAACCCGTGATAGTATGTTGCAAGTCGTTGAATATCTTGATATTGACATTATAGGCCGAGCCAAAGACCGTGACGAGTTCACTCAACCCGTTATCGTTATAGTCCTTGTTGGTGAGTTTCAGCACGGGCTTCCCGGTGTGCTGGCTCAACCAAACGATGGCCCGGCGCACAAGCTGGTCGGTCCAGTCACAAGAGGCCACTTTCCATGGGAAATTGATGCGCGTGAGCAGCGACGAGGCCTCTAAGTCAACAATGAGTTTCACATTGTGATGCATTTGCAGATAGGACGACGGATACTGGTCCGAAATTTTCCCCTCGATGGTGTTGTAGACAGCGGCAGCACTCCCCTGCCCCCAAGCCAAGCAGATGAATTTCCTGGCTTCTAACAGGTTAGAAATGCCCAGCGTCACGGCAGTGCTGGGCGCCGTCTCGCACTGGTAGGACTCGGCAATACTCTGACGCCGTTCGTTGCTGATCGACACCATGCGGCACGACGAGGACGACTGCGACCCCGGCTCGTTAAAAGCAAGGGCGCCGCTTTTCGTCATTTGGCAAATCACCACGTCAAATCCCCCGAACTCATCGACGAGTGTTTCGTATTGCTTGCACAGGCTGTGCGCATTTTCCTTGGTGGCTTGGTTGCTAAAGGTGTACACGTGGCTGGGGTCAATATCCACTTTCTTCAACAGGCGGTCGTTCAGGCGGGCCATCGTACTCAAGGTCTCGCTGTCCGCGTCGCCCAGCCCCAACTCGCTCAAGTTAAAGACCACAACGTTGGCAAAGCTCACCTTGTCGGCAAAATAGAGTTTCACCAACTCATCGTACACGTCGAGTGCGCACTGCCCCGTGTCAAGCCCTATCACGCAGCGTCCCTTTTCCTCGACAGTGCGGTTGATGTGCGCGGCGATGTCTTGTGCCGCGTCGGCGGCACCTTCTCGCGAGGTCTCAACAATCTTCGTAGGCACTTTCTCAAAACGGGTGAGCGAAGTCAGTTCCAAATCGCTTTCTGGCCGAAAGTATCGCTTCGATACCTGGTCGAGTTTGATTTTCGAGCTCAAGTTTGTTCTCATATTTCTGTCTAAATTTTTATACCCATGCGCGCAAACGCAGTTGCTCGGTCATCGGCAGGACACGCTACGGGCAGCAGGCATCCAGTGAGCCATTAGTTTACAATTTGTGGTGAGCAAAGATAATGTATTTTTCTCAAAATGCAACTTAAAAAATGGCTGTTTTTTGCCATGTCGCTCCATGGGCCCCATTTGGGCGAAAAATGCCTGCATCGGCGGGCAAAAACTCGCCGGCAGGCATCAGGGAGACCGTCTACATGGGCTTGCGCTACATGAGCGCCGGAACCAAGAATTTAGACAAGCAGTAGCCGCCGCCAATGAGCCAGCAGTAGATGACAGCAGCCAGCAAAAACGGCTTGAAACCAGCTCTCTTGAACTTGTCGATGCTGGTCTCGGCACCCAGTGCCGTCATGGCCATGGTGAGCAAGAACGTGTCGAGCGTGTTGATCCAATCTACCACGGCTTGCGGAAGCAGGTTAAAGGAGTTGAACGCAATCACCACAAGAAAAAGAACTGCAAACCAGGGAATGGCGATCTTGGACTTGCCATGCTGGCCCTGGGCGCTGGTTGCGCCTTTAGCCACTAAGAACGCAATCACAATCAGCACGGGCACAAGCATCATCACACGAATCATCTTCACGATGATGGCGCTATTGCTCACGGCGGCTCCCATGGCATTGCCCGCGCCCACCACATGAGCCACCTCATGCACGGTGCTGCCAGTGAAAATGCCCATCTGGCCGGTGGGCAGGTCAAAGATTCCCGCGCGATAGAGAATGGGGTAAAGAAACATGGAGAGCGTGCCGAAAATCACAACCGTTGCCACAGCCACCGCGGTCTTATAGGGCTTGGGGCGAATCACGCCGTCTACGCCCATCACCGCCGCGGCACCGCAGATGGCGCCGCCGCTGGCCGTGAGCAAGGCAATGTCGCGATCCATTCTCAACAATTTCCCGATGACCATACCGATGGCGATGGTCACGATCACGACAATGGCATCGATGACGATGGCGGGCAAGCCCACGGCCAGCACATCTTGAAACGACATCCTGAAGCCGTACAGGATGATGCCAAAGCGCAAGACACGCTTCGAGCAGAAAGCGATGCCGGGTACCCAGGTGTCAGGGAGGTTGTTGCGCAAACTGTTGGCATAGATCATGCCGAGTATAATTCCCACAATCATGGGACTCAAGGACACGGCCTTTACCCAGTCCATCGATCCAATGTAGAATGCGGCGCAGGCAAATAACGCCATCAATAGCACGCCATGCAGCATGCTGCTTCTTTGTTCACTCAATCTCATCTTTTTTCAGTCTTTGTTTTAAACTGGGAGCAAAGGTAAGGAAAAATAAGGTTGATGGCGCATACAGAATAACTATCTATTATAACATTTTGTTATAAACGTCTTGAATTTTCGGGACAGCGCGCTCACCTCGCCCTGGCGCTCGACAAAAGCTAAGCGGCGGCCGATTTTCAAGCCATCGAGGTCTACAATCTTGAAAATGTTGTTGAAAACCTCCTTGCTCACCGAGCGAATGCTCACGATTCCCATGCTGCTGGAATGCTCAACGTAGTGCTTGATGCCTTCGGTAGTGCCTAAGCTCATCTCTATGTTCAGTTCCGAGAGACTGATCCCCTTTTTCTCAAATGCCTGCCTGATGACATCGAGCGACCCCGACCCGAATTCCCGCAGCACGATGGGCACGCGCTTGAGGGTTTCGAGGTCGATGCTGTCGTAGGCGCTCAAGCCGCCTCTGGTGCTCACGATAGGCACCAACTCATCGTCCATGAATGCGGTGTACTTGAACTGGGGCTGCCGGGAGATGCCTTCTACCATCCCCAAGTCGATGCGGCTTTGCTCCAGGGCCCTCTCCACCTCGCGTGAGTTGCCGCTCAGCAAGGTGATGGTGATTTCGGGGAAGTCATGCCTGAAATTGGCAATGATTTCGGGGATAATGTATTGCGAGACGGTTGTGATGGCTCCAATGCGAAGCTCGCCCGTGGTTTTTTGCTGGAGGGCATTCATCTCAAAGGCCATTCGCTCGTAGGCCTTCAAAATCCTGTTGGCGTGGTCGAGCATGACTTGCCCCGCTGGCGTAATCACGATTTTTCCCGCCAGCCGCTCAAACAGCTTGCAGTTGAACTCGCTTTCCAGCTCCTTGACGTGCTTGCTGATGGCCGGCTGGCTGATGAACAGCTCTTGCGAGGCTCGGGTGAAACTCTGGTTGAGAGCGACGCTGCGGAATACTTTTAGCCTAATATCAATCATAAAGTGTTTAGAAACATGGGCAAAGTTAAAGATTTTTACTGGCATCTCTTGTGATTTAACAATATTTTCGAGGGTGCGCTCGCTGAATTGTTGTACCTTAGCGAAAAAGGAAAAAAGGGATTTCAACAAAGCATGTGATGGAGGGAAAAAACGTAACACGATGCCCGTGGGTCGAGAAGATGCGCCCCGAGTACTACAACCATTACCACGATGTGGAGTGGGGCACGCCAGTGCACGACGAGCGGCTGCACTTTGAGTTCCTGGTGCTTGAGGGCATGTCGTGTGGCCTCAGCTGGGAACTCATGCTCAAGAAGCGCGAGATACTCCGCCAGTGCTTTGCCCATTTCGAGCCAGCCCGAGTGGCCCGGTTCAGCGATGGCGATGTGCAGCGCGTCATGGGCACCGAGGGGATGATCAAATCAATCCGGAAAATCAAGGCCATGGTGAGCAATGCCCAAGTGTTTCTTGACATCCAAGAGGAGTTTGGAACATTTGACCACTACATTTGGGGATTCACAGGCGGCCGATCGGTGATTTTCAAGAGCCACCGCGACGAGGGGGTGTGGGAAACTCGCAACGCCCTGAGCGATTGCATCGCCAAGAGCCTCAAGCGGCGAGGATTCAAGTACATGGGCAGCGTGATTCTCTATTCTCACCTGCAAGCCATTGGCATTATCAACGACCACCACCCGCTGTGCTTCCGCTACCGCCAGTTGCTGGGCGAGAACACCGTCGTGGTCGACGACCTGCCCTCGCAGGAAGGCGCGCCATCACCTCTCCCCCGCCAGGCCGGAGGGTTGAAATCGGTGCCACTGCATGAGTTGATGGAAAAAGCGGCTCGCCACTCATGAACAAATTGTGATGAAAAGATTTGGAAATGTGCCACGATGGGATTATCTTTGTAAAAACCAAAAATGGAAAAGCAATGAAAAAATTATCTGTTATTCTGGCAATGCTTGCGACCCTGTCCACCCTGAAAAGCCATGCCACATTGATTTCAGAAGACCCTGCCGAGATTGCGGCCACCCACGCCCTGGCGCTCAACCTGCCTCAGGTTCAGGAAGATTTCTACGGGATGGGCGACGGGCTTCATCCCGACCTGTATAGTTATGTCGACCTCGACCACGACGATAGCCCAGAGATTTGGGTGCTCACCCATGACCTGCAACACTACATGTTTTACAAGAACAAAGGCACTTCGCTGGTGCGCTACAACTTGCCCAAGGACTACATTAATCCCAAGGACTACGAGAACATGGGGTGGAATCGCATTGACTACGTGGGTCTGTACCTCGATGTCGAGAGCGACCCGACGCTGAAGGAGCGCCCCCTGTTTGCCAAAACTCAAATGGCGCAAAACCAGTATTGCGCCATTTCCACCAAAGCGGTCCCCAATCCCGCACACTATAACCGCATGATTTTCAAACCTCACGTGGGAAAGATTAAATATAACAAGCTCGTTACGAGCGATGACACAGAAGTCTATT
Organism: uncultured Porphyromonadaceae bacterium; assembly: GCA_902489275.1. Lineage (GTDB taxonomy): Bacteria > Bacteroidota > Bacteroidia > Bacteroidales > Muribaculaceae > Sodaliphilus. Next base: position 61,402 of record CABTZK010000008.1, on the reverse strand, counting down.
TCTACTCGCTGCTGGACAAGTCGATGAGCAAGAAGATGTTTCGCGGCTATGACGATAGCGAGGTCACTGCCGTGATGGTGAACCAGTCGTTTTTTGCCACCCACACGCTCTGGGACTATAGCCGCTGGAAGCCTGGCGAGAAAATTCGGCAACTAACCGATCACGAAGGCTTGAAACAGATTATCCAGATGCGCTATCCCGAGGAGCAGATTGATTCGACGCTGTGGGTGGCCGACTTCAAAGCACCACTCGAACACAAAGAGTGGTCGCCCTTCATGCTCTGTGTCACGATTTTCAAGCCCGACAAGAGAGGATACCAACGTGCCGCGCTGATGTGCATAACCGATGAGGGCATCTTAGCCTCATGGGACGAATATGGCTGGGATCACGGCAATGGCACATGGTACAGCGACGACAAAAATGACTACATCAACCACTGGCCCAATGTCGTGGCCTTCACCATGAACGACGACCTGGGCCTGGAGTTATACATCAGCCAGGATGGAGCTGAAGGCCAGGATGTGTTTGTCTTGCGCCAGGCGGGCGACCAGTTCATCCGTGTCATAGAGGATCAGATTCCATACAAGTATTAAAATTTCACATTCTACAAGAAATTCATTACCTTTGCCTCGGTATTGCAAAAGACTCGATACCGAGGTCTCCTTGGCGCGCGGCAGAATTCTTCTTGCTCACCATCAAGGCTCAGGTGAGTTTTTTGTCAAGAAGCCATTCCTTTAGTCGCTTGTAATTTGTTGTTTGAAAAATGCTTGATTACATTACTTGGGCCACAAGCCCTAATTTATATGACGGCTTCATCACCGTGCGCTGGTATGGGCTGATGTTTGCCATTGCTTTTTGGTTGGGCTACGAGGTGGTATGGCGCGCTTTCCGTCACGAGGGCGCGCGCGAGTCGTGGGTTGCCCAGCTTTTCTTCTACGTGATTATCGCCACGGTAGTGGGCGCGCGGCTGGGTCACGTGTTCTTCTATGATTGGGACTTCTATAGTCGCCACCTCGGGGAAATCCCCAAGATTTGGAAAGGTGGCCTTGCGAGCCATGGGGGTGTGCTGGGCATCATCATTGCCATTTGGCTCTACTCCAAGTGGGTCACCAAGAAGCCCATGCTGTGGACACTCGACCGCTTAGTGGTGCCTGTGGGTCTCGCGGCAGCCCTCATTCGCTTGGGCAACTTGTTCAATCACGAGATCTACGGCGGCCCCACGAGCCAGCCCTGGGGTTTCTGCTTCGTGAAGAATGTGGACCAGTGGATACAAGGCGGCAACCCCGTTTTCACGGCGCCATGCCATCCCACGCAGCTCTACGAGGCGTTGTGCTACTTCTTAGTGTTTGGCATCGTGATGTGGATGTACTGGAAACGCAATGACCAGGAGCGCGAGGGGCTCATCTTTGGCGTGTTCATGACCGGCATCTTCGTGTCGAGGTTCTGCATCGAGTACCTCAAGAATGTGCAAGAGCCCTGGGAATTGGGGCTGCGCGACGCTTGCGGCCTGAACATGGGGCAACTGCTCTCCATCCCCTTTATCGTGATGGGCATTTGGCTCATTGCGCGTGCCTATCGCCGCCCACGCGTGAAGTTGGAATTTCCCAACAAGTTTCCTGACGAAAAAAAATGAATACGACCCATCAACCTGTGCTAAACGAGCACCACAAGGAGGAATACCCGCCCATGCACACGGCCGAGCACATCCTCAACGCAACCATGGTCAAGATGTTCGGCTGCGGGCGGCACGTCAACGCGCATGTCGAGCGCACCAAGTCGAAACTGGACTATGCCTTTCCCCGCCCATTGACCGACAGCGAGACCCAAGCGATCGAAGCCAAGGTTAACGAGGTGATTGCAGCCGATGTCCCGGTCACCTTTGAGTTCGTGCGGCAGAGCGAGGCCGCAAGCCGCTTTGACCTCAAGCGCCTGCCCGATGGCGCTACCGACACTGTGCGCATCGTCAAGGTGGGCGACTATGACGAATGCCTGTGCGCGGGCACTCATGTGGAACACACGGCACAGATTGGGCATTTCCGCATCACGAGCACTCGCTACCAGGAGGGCAAGCTTCGCATCGTTTTCCGTCTTGGCTAACCGGCAGCGGGCAGCGGGCAGCGCGCATCACCTCGATTTACGCTAAAATAAAACTGAAAAACAATGAAAAAAATAATTAACGCTTGGAGAGAAATTCCCGAATTCAACTGTTTTGCATGCTCTACCACCAACCCCATCGGGCTGCACATGGAGTTCTACGAGGACGGCGAGGACATTGTGAGCTTCTGGAAGCCCCAAAAAAACTACGAGGGCTGGAAAGACACGCTGCATGGCGGCATCATCTCAACGCTCATCGACGACGTGTGCGCCTGGGTCGTGAATCGCAAAATGCAAACCTACGGCTTCACCACCAGCCTGAATGTGAAATTCCGCAAGGCTGTTTCGAGCCACGACCCGCAAATCACCATTCGGGCACGCGCTGTCAAGCAAGTGCACAACCTGCTCTCGATGCATGCCGAGGTGTTCAACTCCAAAGGTGAGCTTTGCGACGAGGCCGAGGTCACCTACTTCATGATGAGCCAGGAAAAGGCCAGGGAAGTGGGATTCCGGCGCTGCGATGTGGAAGAGTAGCAGGAAAAATCAAAAAAAATGCCGCGGCATGCAACCTTTTTGCACGCTCGGCGCATCTAATGCATGAAAACGAGGGGCTGCGACACGGCCACTTTTTCCTTGACTACCAAAAACTCATCAATATGAAAAAAATTTTTCTTTTACTATCCATCGCCCTGCTAAGCCTCAACATGGCCTTTGCCAGTGGCGTGAGCATCGCCAGCAAGGGCGACACTATGACGGTCGTTGAAGACGGCGACACGACGCGCATCGTGGGCTCCGTGGGCAAAATCATCAACGGTATTACCAGCGCTCTCGACGACACGGTACTTGGCAAAGCCGTAAGTGAGGACGAGCTAAGCGACGAGTCGGCTTCAGAGATGGAGAAGCTGCGAGAAATGAATTGGAACGAGGACCGGCAACGGACACAGCTCATGGTCGAGAACATCATTACCTATATCACGTGGGGATGCGTGGCCATTTGCTTCATTTCGCTGCTGTTCTATTATCTGCACCGCAAAGCGAAATACCGCATGATGGAGAAAGCCATTGAGAACAACTATCCCCTCCCAGGCAGCCCTTTGGCATCGCCACCCGACCAGCGCCCAGCCGCGCCCCAGCAGCCACCAATCGATGCCACACTCAACACTCAACCTTTCCCCCCCAGTGGCCAGCCGCTGCCCGCAGGGACCCCTATCGACTTTAACAGCATCAAGAACCAACTCAACTGGAACGCCTTCAACAAGAGTATCGTCTTGATAGCGACCGGCATCGGTGGCATGCTGTTCTTCTTCACTGCCGGGTCGCCCGAAGTGTCGATGCTCATGTCGATTGTGCTGCTCATTGGCCTTGCCAAAGCATTCACGACCTATCAGAGCCAAAAGCAGTGGATTGCGCAGCAGCGCTGTCAAACGCAAGCGGCAGCCACCAGCCAACAGTCTGAGAACCAGCAACCCACACCGCCCACGCAACCCCCAGTGTTTAACAAGGGCAACGACGCGCAAGAGAGATAAGGTTCAAGCCCTAAAGTCCAAGTCACGATGCTGAGCAAACTTGAAGAGCTGAAGCTGCTATCGCAATGCGCGCTGGTCGACAACCGGCGCGCATTCGGGCAACTCGTCGAGGCCTATCAGCCGCGCTTGCGCAGGTTTCTCATGAACCTCACCATGGGTGATGTCTACCTGGCCGACGACCTGGCTCAGGAGACATTTATCAAGGCCTACCTCAACATCCGCGCCTTTCGGGGAGTCTCAAGTTTTGGCACTTGGCTTTACCGCATCGCCTACAACGAGTTCTACAACGAGGCGCGCAAGCGACACGAGCAGCGGTTGGACGACCATGAGTCGCAAGGCGACTCCACGACAGCCAGCGCCGACGCCACCGAGGCACAACTCACCGTGAGGGCAGCCATGCGCAGCCTGAACGATATTGAGCGAACAGCCGTCACGCTGTTCTATATCGAAGACTTGTCCATCAAGAAAATTGCAACGGTCATGCAACTGCCCGAGGGCACAATAAAGTCGAGCCTTCACCGGGCTAAAGGGAAGATGAGCCAAGTCATCCAGTTTGAAAACAACTTTAACGTGATATGAATCATGAAAAGGACTGAAGAAGATCAAAAACTGTCACGACTACTCCAGCACAGCAGTTTCCAGGAAACCGAAAACGAGTGGTTCACCCCACGCGTGCTCCATCGCCTGCCCGAGAAGCCGCCTCACGGCTATCGCTGGCTGCCGGTGCTGCTCTATGTGCTGGCGATGCTTGTGATTGCAGCTTGCTGGTATGGATTGCTCTGGAAATCCGACCTTGAAGTCATCACGGTTCGTGACATTGTGTATTTTGTTGTCCTGATAGTCGTCACTATTCTACTTCTTTGGCAAGCTATCCATGATTTTGTGGGCGAAATGTAGCAGCCTGACAGAAGGCAACGGTGCCGAATGAGCGGAGATAGTGGAGGGCGCGCCAATTTTTTGGCACGCCCTCCACTATCTTCTTGATCGGCGCATCAATCAATGATGCTAAAACCGCAATATTTTTGCAAGCACTCCGGCACGGTGATGCCTTGGGGGGTCTGATTGTTTTCAAGCAAGGCGGCCACGATGCGCGGCAGGGCGAGCGCCGAGCCATTGAGCGTGTGGCACAGGTGCGTTTTCTTGTCGTCGCCACGGTACCGGCATTTGAGCCGATTGGCCTGATAGGTCTCAAAGTTGGAAACCGAGCTCACCTCTAACCAGCGCTGCTGGGCTCCCGACCACACCTCAAAGTCAAAAGTGATGGCGCTCGTGAAACTGGTGTCGCCGCCACACAGGCGCAAAATGTGCCAAGGCAAGCCCAATTTCTCCAGCAAGCCTTGCACGTGGGCTTTCATTTCCTCAAGCGCCGCATAACTGTTCTCGGGTTTCTCGATGCGCACGATTTCAACCTTGTCGAACTGGTGCAAGCGGTTAAGGCCGCGCACGTCCTTGCCATAACTGCCCGCCTCGCGGCGGAAGCATGCGCTGTAGGCGCAGTTTTTCTTGGGAAGCTCGTCCTGGGGGATAATCACATCACGATAGAGGTTGGTCACAGGAACCTCGGCCGTTGGAATCAAGTAGAAATCATCAACCTGGCAATGATACATCTGCCCCTCCTTGTCGGGCAACTGGCCTGTGCCCGTGCCCGAGTCGGCATTCACTACGAGCGGCGGCTCCACCTCGGTATAGCCCGCTTTTCCAGCCTCATCAAGAAAGAATTGGATGAGCGCGCGTTGCAGGCGAGCGCCCTTGCCGATGTAGACCGGGAAACCCGCACCCGTGATTTTCACGCCCAAGTCAAAGTCGATGATATGATATTTTTTGGCAAGCTCCCAGTGCGGAAGAGCGTTATCGGGCAACTCGGGCTTGCGGCCGCCCTCCTTCTCCACCACATTGTCGGCACTCGACTTGCCCTCTGGCACATCCTTATAGGGCACGTTGGGCACCGAGAGCAGGATTTCCTTGATTTGCCCCTCGATGTCGGTCAGGCTATCGTCAATTCCCTTGTTGGCGGCCTTCAGGTCAGCCACAGCCTTTTTGGCAGTCTGTGCCTCGTCTTTCTTCCCTTGCCTCATGAGGGCGCCAATCTGGGCAGCCATCTTGTTGAGCTGCGCGGCATTGTCGTCACGCTGCTTTTGATGCTCGCGGCGCTGCTTGTCCAGCTCCACGATGCGCATGATGGGCTCGCGGCCGTCGAATTGCTTCACGGCAAGGCGGCGGATCACGTCCTCTGGATTCTCGTTGATAAGTTGTAGTGTTAACATAATAACTCTGTGATTAATCAGTCTTTTTGCAGTTTAAGCACCAAAGGAAATGATGCCCGTTGTGCCGCCCCCGGCAGTTTTCTTGGGCGCTCCGCTCGATGCCGTGGTCTCGTGGCTTCGGCTGCCCGTTGCCATCTGCTTTTCGCGCACGAGCGACTTGAATCTCGGGTCGCGGTTGAACGTCGGGGTCTTCTCCAGCAAGTCGATGATGTCGTCATTGTCAATATCCTCGGGGCGGAGCACCAAGTAGCGCGCCTCGGCCTTGTTGAGGTCGTCTTGGGTGATTTTGTCGCCGTACTCCTGAATGAGCCGAGCCTTGTCGGCGGCAACGGTGGCATTAGAAGCCGCCTTGCCCGTCTTGACTGTGGCAGGAGGCGCATCGCCTTCAAGCGACACGTCGAAGCCAGCAGCGAGAATGGTGATTTTGATTTTGTCCTCAAGCGTGTCGTCAAATGCCGCGCCCCATATCACGTCGACATCGTTGCTGAAGTTGGTCATGAACTGGCGCATCTCGTTCACTTCTTCCATCTTGAATGGATTGTGAGACTTGGGCGAGAAGTAGAAGTTCATCAAAATCTTCTTGGAGCTCGACACGTCGCGGTTTTTGAGCAGCGGCGACTCAAGCGCGTCCTCGATGGCCTTGGTCACGCGGTGTTCGCCCTCGCCAAAGCCACTGCTGATGATGGCCACACCGCCATCGCGCAGCGTGGTGTTCACGTCGTTGAAGTCGAGGTTAATCTTGCCTCGGGTGATAATCAGGTCACTGATGCTCCGGGCGGCCACGCTCAAGGTGTCGTCGGCCTTGCCAAAGGCGTTGATAAAGTTGAGGTCAGGGTAGATTTCGGTGAGGCGCTCGTTGTTGATGATGAGCAGCGCGTCGACGTAGTTTTGCATCTCCTCGGCGCCATTGAGCGCCTTGAGGATTTTCTTTTGACCCTCAAACACAAAGGGGATGGTCACGATGCCAATCGTGAGGATGCCCTTGTCGCGGGCGATGCGCGCCACCACAGGCGCTGCGCCGGTACCCGTGCCGCCACCCATGCCAGCAGTGATAAACACCATCTTGGTCTCGTCGTCGAACAGGTGCGCGATGTTGTCGGCGCTCTCCTCGGCAGCGGCCTTGGCCACCTCGGGGTCATTGCCGGCCCCGAGTCCCTTGGTGGTCTCTGGGCCTATGAGCAAGCGGTTGGGCACTGGCGAGCTGCTTAGGGCCTGACGGTCGGTGTTGATGACAACAAACGAAACACCGTCAATATTTTGGGCATACATGTGGTTGATGGCATTGTTGCCGCCACCGCCCACACCGACAACCTTGATGATGGGGGACTTTTTGTTGTCCATGCTGAAATCCGACGAACCCTCGTCGATGCTATCAAATATATTTTTATTGTCTGCCATAATTGGATTTTTTGCTGGTGAATTGATTAGGGCTTGTGTTGATTTTTACGAGTCGTCCTTGTCGTTTCCGTCATTCTCATCAAGCAGGCTGCTCAACTTGTCGATGATTCCACTAAAGCGACCCTTTTTCCTTTTTTTCTCCTGTTGACGAGTGAGAGACTCTTCTTGCGCCGGCTGGCTGGCTGCCGCTATGCCGCCCTCAAATTCTGGGCCGTCATCATAGATGGTGCGCTCCAGGCAGCTGTGGCCCGCGGGAATGATCTCGGCGGCCTTGGCCAGCAAGGAGAAGATTCCGATATATTCAGGTTTGTTGACGCTATGATTCTCAATGTTGATGTTCGTGGGGCACTCGCCGCGGCGCACTTTCACATTCATGACTTTTCCAAACATTTCCTGAATGCCTGGCAGCATGGAGCTGCCACCAATGAGCACGACCGTCTTGATGTCGGTGATGCCCAAGCCGGCATACTCGCGCTGCTTGTTGATGTTGGCAATGATTTCGCCCATGCGCGCCGTGATGTATTTCGAGGCGTTTTGCGAGTTCACGCCCTCGATAGTCACCGCCTCACAAGTGGGGTCAAGGGGATTAGTGAGGCTTTTCTTCACACGCTCGGCCGTTTCTTCCATGATTGTCAGCCCCGCGGTCATGTCGCGGGTGAGGTTGCGCCCTCCTAATGGCAGGGTCGTGAGATAAACGAGCGCTCCGTCTTTGTAAATGACCACTTCGGTGGTTTCGGCTCCCATGTCGACAAGCATGCATCCCAGCGCCATCTCCTCGTTGGTGAGGATTTCCTCGCCGATCACCAGCGGGGTCACCAAGTAGCCTTTCACCTTGGCGGTCAAGTCCTTCATCGCGCGGTCAAGATTGAGCTTGAGCGTCGGCTTGGCGACAATCAAGTTGAGCTTGATGCCGATTTTTGAGCCATAGCGCCCACTGGGCGTGCGGGTCTCGTCTCCGTCGATATAGTAGGTGCGTGGCACCACGTCGACAATTTCATAGGACTTGAACGAGTCTCGCGTCTCGCTCTCGATGATGCGGTCAATAATCATGTCGGTAATGGGACTGGACCCGTCAAGCTCGCGGCTCACCTCGCTGACCTCGGAGTGCACCGAGTGCCCGCTAAATCCCACGTAGATATCATTGATTTGGCCATCGATGCTCTTCTCAAGGCTGCGGATGATGCGATTGATGGCCTGCTTGGTGTTTTCTACATTCTGGATGCAACCATACCGCACGCAATTGGGAGTTTTCTCTTCGGCGACAAATTTGACTCCAACGTATGCGTTGGCCGATTTCTCGGCAATCGCTCCAACGATTTTTGTGCTGCCAATTTCAAGCGCTACAACATATTGGTTTCTTTCCATAGCGTGTAAAGTTAGTATTATTATTTCGACTTCTTGGAAGTTTTGCTCTTGTTTTTTGTTTTTTCACTGTTTTTTGCGGAGTTTTTCCCCTGTGGCTTGGACTTGGAGGCCGATTTCCTGCTTGTGTCTTTCTTCAGTTCCTTCTTTACCTCCTTCTTCACCTCTTTCTTTGAAGTGGTCTTTTGAGGTGGATCAGCCTTCCCTGTTGCCTTTCTTGCCGTGGTCTTAGGCTTGGGCGCGGGGACGCTTTTTTTGGGCTTTCCGCCGACATTGTGCAAGGGCATGTTGTCATCGCCCGCAATCACCGAGATGTCGACATCGGGCTCGTCGTCGTTGGCACTGGCCTCAATCACTTCCTCTGCTTTTATCACGCGTCGTGTGGCCACGACCTGGTGATTCCACTTCACCGAGATGGTGTCGTAGGTGTCCCAGCCCCGCACGGGCATCACCTTGCGGTAGAAGAGCAGCAGCTTGTCGAACTTGCTTTCATAATTGTCGATGCTGCCCAAGTTCACAATGTGGCCGCTCATGCACGGCACCACAAAGATATTGTCTGAGTCCTGAAAAGTGTACATGGTGACAATAGCACTGAGTGTGGCGTTGCGGTTCACGTAGTCGACGAGCGGCAGCAGGCGCTCGGGGCCATACTCCTTGGTGAAATGCCCGTTCACGATAGGCACGTCGCTAAAATAGTTGACTCGCGCCTCCATGCGCTTCCCGTCGCGGTTCACATAATAGGAGTGGTCACCGTCGAACACGCGCAACACCGGCACCAGCTGCTTGACCTTGATGACGAAGATGCCATCGTGCGACTTCACGCAGTCAACGCTCTCAAGATAGGGTGACTGGGCGAGCTTTTGCTCGATGCGGTCACTGTTGATTTGCCACAAGGGCAAGCCCTCGATTTTGAGATGGGCCGCCTTGAGGTCTTCCAGGATGCCCTTGGAGGTGACAAAGGTGGCGCTGTCGTTGTTCACGACCACGACTTGCACTTGGCGGCACACTTCATGGTCGGCCTTCTGCTTGGCCCACAGGATGCCCCAAGCGAGCAATCCGGCAAGAACTAGGAGCAATATGTATCGAGAAAAATTCAACGCTGCTGTTTTTTCACCTCTTCACAAATTTGTGGCAGGAGATTGGCAATATCGCCTGCACCAACGGTCAACAGAACATCAAAGTTAAGCAAATGTATTGAACTTAACAAATTTTCCTTGGTGTAAATCTGTCTCACGGGGCAAGTGACCCGGTTCAGGATGATTTCGCTGGTCACACCGGCAATGGGCTGCTCGCGCGCGGGATAGATGGGGAGCAGGTAGAGCTCGTCGGCCATGCTCAACGCGCTGGCGAATTCGCGCGCTAAGTCACGGGTGCGGCTGTAGAGGTGAGGTTGGAAAATCACGGTAATTTTGCGGCCTGGATACAAGTCCTTTACCGATGCGATGCTTGCGCGCAACTCGCTGGGGTGATGCGCATAATCGTCGATGACCACCTTGCCGTTTTCGCCAGGCTCCTTCAGCCAGAACTCAAAGCGGCGCTTGGGACCTTGGAAAGTGGCGATGGCCTGCCGCATAGCGGCGGCTTGCACACCCACAAGCCAGCACACAGCCATCGCTGCCACCGCATTCTCAATATTGATGTCGATGGGCACGCCCAGGCGAATGTCGGCAATCGTCTCGCCTGGGGTCACGAAGTCAAACATGATGTTGCCGTCTCCCTTGCGGATGTTGGCAGCGTGGAAGTCGCCCTCGCCCATCGAGTAGGTGTAGGTTTTCACGCCCTCGTGCACGCGTGGCGACAAGTTAAGCCCCGTGTGCACGAGGAGTGTTCCGTCGGGACGGATGAGCTCGGTGAAGTGGGCGAAACTCTCAAGATAATTCTCGTAGGTGCCGTAGATGTCAAGATGGTCGGGGTCGGTGCTGGTGATGACGGCAATGTAGGGCGACAACGTGTGAAAAGAGCGGTCAAACTCATCGGCCTCTATCACGCTATAAGGGCTCGTGTCCGAGAGCAGGCAGTTGCTGTTGTAGTTGCGCAGCACACCGCCCAGGAAAGCATTGCTGCCAATCCCGCTCACTTGCAGGATGTGGGCGGCCATGCTCGATGTGGTAGTCTTGCCATGCGTGCCTGCAAAGCACAGTCCCTTGGAGTGCTCGGTCACGATGCCGAGCAACTTGGCCCGCTTCACCACTTTAAAGCCATGCTGACGGAAGAAGCGCAAGCCCTCGTGCGACTCGGGCACGGCTGGCGTGTAGACCACAAGCGTGCTCTCCCTGTTGCAGCAGTAGTCGGGAATCAGGTCGGGATTCTCGTCATACACAATCTCGACGCCTTCTCGCTCCAGCGCGCGGGTGAGCTCGGTCACAGTGCGGTCATAGCCGGCAATTTTCTTGCCTTTCGCCAGGAAGTAGCGCTCTAAGGCGGCCATTCCAATGCCGCCTGCACCAATGAAATATAGTGATTGAAAGTCTTTCATCTTTTTAGTGATTAATGATTGCAATAACGTGATTCACAATATGCTCGGCCGCGTCGCGCATGGCCATTTGCAGCGCATGGCTGCCCAGCGAGTCGAGTTTGGCGTCGTCACTGACGGTGGCGAGCATCGCCTCGACCAGTTGCCTGGGCGCTTGGGCATCGGCAATCATCATGGCGGCATCCTTGTTGACCAGCGCCAACGCATTCTTGGTTTGGTGGTCCTCGGCCACGTTAGGGCTGGGCACCAGGATTGCAGGCTTGCCCAGCAGTTGCAGCTCTGAGATGCTGCTTGCCCCGGCGCGCGAGACCACTAAGTCGGCAGCCCGGTAGGCCATATCCATTTGCGACACGAAAGCGGTCTGCCGCACATTGCGCGCGCCCGATTCTGCCAGTGCCTGCTTGCATGGCTCATCGTAGTACTTGCCGGTTTGCCAAATGACTTGCACATCGTCATGAGCGCCAATTTGCTTCAAGCCGGCAATGATGCTGTTGTTGATGGTGCGCGCTCCTAAGCTGCCGCCAATGACGAGGATGGTCTTTTTGTCAGGAGCTACTTTCAACGCCTTGCGCGCCTCCTCGGGCGTGGCAGCGCAATCAAGCAGGCTGCTGCGCACGGGATTGCCCGTCATCACAATCTTGTCGGCAGGAAAGAAGCGCTCCATGCCCTCGTAGGCCACGCAGATGCAGCGCGCGCCTTTGGCCAAGAGCTTATTGGTGACGCCAGCATAGGAATTTTGCTCCTGCAACAAGGTGGGAATGCCCATTTTTTGAGCCTGCTTCAACGTGGGCCCACTGGCGTAGCCTCCCACACCGATGGCGACGCAAGGCTTGAAATCCTTGATAATTTGCTTAGCCATGCGCGTGCATTTCCACACACGGTAGAGAACCTTGACGTTTTTGAGCAAGTGCTTGCGGTCAAACCCCATCACCGGCAAGCCCTTGATGGGGTAGCCAGCAGCAGGCACACGCTCCATTTCCATGCGCCCCTGGGCGCCCACGAAGAGAATGTTGGCTCCTGGGTACCGGCGCTTGATCTCATTGGCGATGGAAAGAGCCGGGAAGATGTGTCCGCCCGTTCCGCCGCCACTGATGAGAAAGTTCATTTTATCTCCATTCATTGGCTCGTATCAATTGAGTAGGATTCTCAGCGCGCAGCTCATGCGGCAACTGATTTTCCTCGGTTTTAATGTTCTTGGTGTCGTAGTTGGCAATCGTGCGGCTAATGCTGAGCATGATGCCAAAGGCAATGCTGGTCATCACAATCGACGTTCCGCCCTTGCTCACGAGGGGCAAAGGCTGACCCGAGACAGGGAAAAGCCCAGAGTTGATGGCCATGTGAAAGAGGGCTTGGTAGGCAATCATGGATGCCATGCCGATGACAAGCAGCGCGGGCAGCACACGGCGGCAGCGGCGCGCAATCATGGCGGCGCGCGCGAGCAGCCACAAGTAGAGCACAATCATCAAGATGCCACCACACAGCCCAAGCTCCTCTACAATGATGGAGTAGATGTAGTCGCTGAAGGCCAAGGGCAGACGGCTGCACTCGCGGGAGTTGCCCACCCCCTGGCCATAAAGGCCTCCATTGGCTTGAGCCATGTGCGAGAACATTTCTTGCTGGTTCTTGCTGGTGATCGGGCGATACACGAGCGAGTCTTTGTTGCTCCAGTAGTCTCTGATGCGGTTTTTCCACGTGCCGCTGCGGAGCTTGCGGTCTGGCACCGTCTTCGCGGCATCGTCGCCATCGGTGACGTGCTCGATGACAACCCCGTTGTCGAGATTGGCCATTTTATTGTCGTTGTTGCTTTTAATGAGCCAAAAGCATCCAAAAATCATGACGTAGGCGACAAGCACAATGAAAATCTTCTTGAGCTGGGCACCGCCAATCAGCATCATCGATATGCTGATGCACATGAGCAGCAGGGTGTTGGTCAAGCCGTTAAACAGCAACAAGCCGCCGAATACCGCCACCACGAGTGCAGAGAGGAACATTCCCCAGTTGCTCACGTCTCTCTTTTCCTGGTTGCGGGCCAGGATATAGGCAAGCAGCGTGACAATCGACAGTTTGGCCATTTCGGCTGGCTGAATCGAGAATCCCGGCAACGTGATGGCGCGCTGAGCCCCGTTAACCACCTTCCCGAACAAGAGCACATAGACCAAAAAAAGCACTGTGACTAAACCTAACCCATAGATAATCAGCGCCAGCAAAGTTTTGTCGTTATAGTTCACACGATACAAGAAAACAACAAATACGCCGCCAATGGCCAAAAAGAGGCACTGCTTGATCACGGGCATGTACACGCCCGCCACAGCCACTTCGCGGCTCGACGCGCTGTAGGACTCGATGATGGACAGAATCACGAGCGTGAAGTAGATGCCCCATATCCAGGGGTCACCATACTTGCGGCTCACTTCGCTATATCTTTTTGTCGGATTTCCAACTTCAGCCATAATAGATAGTCTCGTTCTTTTTAGTTTTCTAAATGGTTCACACAATCCTTGAACTGGCCGCCACGGTCTGCCATGTTCTTAAATAGGTCGAAACTGGCGCAGCAAGGCGAAAGCAACACCGTGTCGCCACTCTGGGCCAATTGGTGGCACTTGTCGATGCACTCGGGCATGGAACGGGCATCGGCGACCACGGGCACTTTTCCGTCGAAGAAGCGGTGCAGCTTGCTGTTGTCCACGCCCAAGCAGACGATGGCTTTCACTTTTTTTATCACAAATTCCTCAATCTCGCGATAATCGTTGCCTTTGTCCGTGCCGCCCAAGATGAGAATGGTGGGAGTGGTCATGCTCTCAAGGGCATACCATGTCGCATTCACGTTGGTAGCCTTGGAATCATTAATGTAGGTCACGCCGCCCACAGTGCGCACAAATTCTAAGCGATGCTCAACGGCCTCAAAGTCGCTCAGCGCCTTGCGGATGACCTCGGCCTTGATATCGAGCATGCTGGCCGACAAGCCGGCAGCCATGGAATTATAGACGTTGTGCAGCCCCTTGAGCGACAGTTGCGCGCGCGGCATCTCCCAGTAGCGGTTATCGACGGCAAATTTCATGACGCCGTTTTCCACGTAGGCGGCACACTGCCCCTCGTTGTTGGCGCTAAAGGGAAATAGCTTGGCCTCGGTGCTCACGTGCTTGAGCTGCTCCTGCACGATGGGGTCGTCCATCCAGTAGATGAAAGCGTCGCTGCACGTCTGGTTTTGCATGATGCGGAACTTCGCGGCCACATAGTTTTCCATCTTGTAGTCGTAACGGTCCAAATGGTCAGGCGTGATGTTGAGCAGCACGGCCACATTGGCCTTGAAATGGTACATGTTGTCGAGCTGGAAACTGCTCAACTCTATCACGTACACGTCGTGCTGTTCGGTAGCCACTTGCAGCGCCAGGCTCTTGCCCACATTGCCGGCGAGCCCCACATTCAAGCCGGCTTTCTTGAGAATGTGGTAGGTGAGCAAGGTTGTGGTCGTCTTGCCATTGCTTCCCGTGATGCACACCATCTTTGCCGTGGTGTAGCGGCCCGCAAACTCAATCTCGCTGATAATGGGAATATTTTTCTTTTTAGCCCTCACGACCATGGGCGCTGTCTCGGGGATGCCCGGGCTCTTGATGATTTCGTCGGCCGCGAGGATTTTCTCCTCGCTGTGGCGACCCTCCTCCCAGTCCACGTGCCACTTGCGGAGCAAGTCTTGGTACTTGGGCGCGATGCGCCCCATGTCGCTCAGCCACACGTCGAAACCTTTCACCTTGGCGAGAACCGCGGCGCCAACGCCGCTTTCACCGCCTCCTAAAACCACAATACGTTTCATTGTTATCTTCATGAATGTGTGAGTTATTATCTGATTTTTAAAGTCACAAAGGTGAGCACTGCCAGGAAAATCGCCGCCAGGAAGAAGCGCATCACGATCTTGGGTTCTGGAATAGCGCGCAAGGGCTTTTGCCACAAGCAGTCAACCTCGCCAGCAGGCACTTGAAAGTGGTGGTGGAGCGGGGTCATCTTGAAGATGCGCTTGCCCTCGCCCGTTTTTCTCTTGGTGTACTTGAAATAGGACACTTGCAGCATCACCGACAGGTCTTCCAGGAAGAAAACAAGGCACAAGATGGGGATGAGCAACTCCTTGCGAATGAGGATGGCAAACACGGCGATGATGCCGCCCAGGCACAGGCTGCCCGTGTCGCCCATGAACACTTGGGCCGGGTAGCTGTTATACCACAGGAAGCCAATGGTGGCACCGATAAAGGCAGCGGCATAGACCACCAGCTCGCTGCTGTTGGGAATATACATGATGTTGAGGTAGGTCGAGTAAACGACATTCCCCCCCAAATAGCACATGATGGCTAATGCCACGCCGATAATGGCCGAGGTGCCCGTGGCGAGTCCGTCGAGCCCATCGGTCAAGTTAGCGCCGTTGCTCACAGCCGCAACCACAAAAATTGTGACTAAGATAAACACTATCCAGCCCCCGGTGCTGGCGCCATTGCCCATCCACTTGGTGAACCATGAGTAGTTGAAATTGTGGCTCTTCACAAAGGGTATCGTCGTGCTGGCGGCCTTCACGTTGTGAGCCTTGTGAACGACCTCGACCTCTTGGGTCTGCGGGTTGAGCACTTCCACATTCTCACTCATGACAATACCGGGACTCAGGTACATGGTCAGCCCCACAATCAGCCCGAGCCCTACCTGGCCCACAATCTTGAACTTGCCTTTCATGCCCGCCTTGTTGTGGCGCGCGACCTTGATGTAGTCGTCGGCAAATCCCAACGCGCCGCACCACAGCGTGGCGATAATCATCAAAACCATGTACACGTTGTCCAGCTTGCCCAGCAGCAGGCAGGGCACAATGATAGAGAGAATGATGATGACACCGCCCATCGTGGGAGTGCCTTTTTTCTCCATTTGCCCCTGCAGGCCCAAGTCGCGCACAATCTCGCCCACTTGCATCAGCTGCAGGCGGTCGATAATCTTGCGGCCGAACACGATGGCGATGAACAGCGACAGAATCAAAGCAAAGCCCGAGCGAAACGTGATGTAGTCAAACAGGCGCGCCCCCGGCACGTCGTACTGCTCTAAGTAGTGAAACAGATAGTAAAGCATCTCTTATTGGTTTTTATTTTTCATCGTTAAAAATCTCTTGCAGCACCTCGCAATCGTCAAAGTGGTGTTTCACACCCTTGATTTCCTGATAGTCCTCGTGCCCCTTGCCCGCCACAAGAACCACATCGCCGGCATGAGCCAGCGCGCAGGCGGCGCGTATGCCCTCGCGGCGATCGGTGATTTTGAGCACGCGAGCGCGGTTTGCAGCAGTGAGGCCGGTCTCCATGTCACGCAAGATGGCTTCGGGGTCCTCGTCGCGCGGATTGTCGCTCGTGAGGATGACTTGATCGCTACGATTGGCTGCCTCGGCGGCCATCATGGGGCGCTTGCCCTTGTCGCGATTGCCGCCACAGCCACACACGGTGATGATTCTCCCCCTCCCGTTCAGCACCTCGTCAATGGCGCCGAGCACGTTGACCAGGGCATCGGGCGTGTGGGCATAGTCCACAATGGCGGTGTAGCCACGAGGTGACAGCAGGGTCTGAAATCTGCCGGCCACGGGCTCAAGCAGGGTCATTTTCACAAGCACCTCTTCTTTGGGCCAGCCTAACAAGATGCCTGCGCCATACACCGATAGCAGGTTGTAGACATTGAAACGACCCGTGAACATCAGTTCCAATTGCTTGCCGTTGAACTCAACGGTGGTGCCGTCGAGCCTGTCCTCAAGCACGCGCCCCTTGAAATCGGCCATCTTGCGCAAGGCGTAGGTGTAGCGGCGAGCCCGGGTATTTTGCATCATCACTTGCCCCACCTTGTCGTCATCGTTCACCAGCGCGAACGCCCCAACGGGCAGCTGGTCAAAGAACATTTTCTTGGCCTTGATATAGTTCTCCACCGTCTTGTGGTAATCAAGGTGGTCGCGGGTGAGGTTGCTGAAGATGCCTCCTGCAAATTTCAGCCCGTCGATGCGATGCTGGGCGCAAGCATGACTGCTCACCTCCATGAAAGCGTAGTCACAGCCAGCCTCGACCATCTCATGGAGCAGCCGGTTGAGCGACAAGTGGTCGGGAGTCGTCTGCTTGGCAGGATATTCCTTGCGGTCGACAATATTCTTCACGGTAGAGAGCAAGCCGGCCTTGTACCCCATCAGTTGCGCCATTTCATAGAGCAGCGTGGCGATGGTGGTCTTGCCGTTGGTACCCGTCACGCCCACCAGGCGAAGTTTCTCGCTGGGGCGGTCATACCATTCCGAGGCCAGCCTCGCCAAAGCCACCGTGCTGTTTTCCACTTGAATGTAGGTGACATCCTTGTCGATTTCATTCGGCAGGTCCTCAAGCACAATAGCGCTTGCGCCTGCGGCCACCACATCGGGAATAAACTGGTGAGCGTCGACAGCCACCCCCCTCACGGCGACAAAGAGCGCGCCCTCGCTGGCCACGCGCGAGTCGTTGGTGACGTTGCTGATTGTTTTTTCCACATTGCCCGTCACTTTGAGCGTCTGAATGCCTTGTATCAAGTCTTTCAGTTGTTTCTCCATCTGTCTGATCGTTTTTGTTGTCTTATCGGTATCTTAATTTCAAGTAAACCATCTCTCCATGCTGGTAGGGGCTGCCTGCAGCCACACTCTGGCTGCACACGTAGCCCTGGCCACTGCAACGCACGGTCATGCCCAGGCGTTCGAGTTTGGCCACAGCCTCGCGCGCACTCATGCCCAGCACGTTGGGCATCTTTCCCCTCCCCAATGGGGCAGAAAGGGCAAATACCCGGGCGTGGCTAATGCCCACGCCAGTTTTGAGCCTTTCCTTGCGTTCGGGATTGGCTGTGGCGTGCAGGATGGGTGTCTTGTTGGCTTGCGTGTTGCCTTGCGTGTAGTCGCTCACGTTGTTGAGCAATCCGCGCGCATACATCTTGAGCGCGATGTTTTTGAGCACCATGCCGCTACTGGCTCCTGCCCCCCGGTTGGCCCCCAGGATGAGCACGACACAAGTGTACTGAGGGTGGTCATAAGGGAAGAAGCCGCAAAATGCCAAGCGCTTGGTGCCGTTATCGTAGTGGCCGCTCTTGTCAATATCGTAGGCAGTACCCGTTTTCCCGGCGATTTCCACGACATCGCTTTGAACCCATTTGCGAGCGGTTCCACGGTCGCCCCACACGACATCGTGCAGCATGATGCGCAACTTTTGGGCGTTGTCGGCGCTGCACACGCGGCGGCTCTTGTAGTCGACAGGCACAATCGAGTCCTGCCGCATGGGAAGCGTGAGCCTTTTCACCAAGTGAGGACGCATGAAGATGCCATTGTTGGCGATGGCGTTATACATCCCCAGGATATACATGGGCGGGATGCGTGTGGCATAGCCGAAAGCCATGCGCGTCAGGCTCACCCGGCCTGCATTGTCGTTTTTCAACATGGCAAAATAGGGTCTTGTCTCGCCGGCGATACCCGTGTGATAGGGTTCAAAGAAGCCCATGCCCGCAAGGCGCTTGCGAAATCCATCGGGGTTGTTTCCGTATTTTTTAGCGATAATTTTCGACATGCCCAAGTTCGACGAGCGCTCGATGATTTGGCGTGGCGACAGCGATCCGGCGGCACCGTGCTCGTCTTTGATGGCGCGGCCGGCGTAAAACCACACCGACCCGGTGACCCACTGCTCGTCGATGTTTTTCACAATGCCGTCTTCGAGCGCGACCATCATCGAAATGGGTTTCATCACCGACCCAGGCTCGTAACCGCTCACCGCGTGGTTGCTGCCCTCGATGTAATCACTCCCGTCGCGGGTTCGCTCTAAGTTGGAAATCGCCTTGATTTCGCCAGTGGCGGTTTCCATCAGTACGGCCGTGCCCCACTGGGCGTTGCTCTCGGCCAGCATCGCTGCCAGCTCGTTTTCCACAATGTCCTGCAATTGCACGTTGATGGTGGTCGTGATGTCATATCCCGGCACAGCGGGGGTGCTTTCCCAGTTCACGGCATTGTTGGTGAGCTGGATGCGCTTGGCAATGCCCGGCACGCCATAGAGGAGCGAGTCAAGCGCCATCTCTAATCCCGAATTGCCGTGGATGGCCTTGTTGTAGCGCACCTTGCCACTTTTGTCTCTATAGCCAGTGGTGTCGCCCACGGTGTTGCCGATGCTGCGGGCGGCCATCATGCCGTAGGGCTTGCACCTGACCATGATTTTCTCGGTGTAGAAGCCACTCTCGTTCTTCTTTTTTTTGAAAATGGGGAAAGATCTGAGCCGCTCGACTTCGGCATGCGACAGTTTGGTAAAGAGGCGGTAACTGCGGTTGCGTGTCGCGCGCGCGCGCAAAAGGTCTTTCATCCACCGTTCCGAAGTCTTCATGCCTGGCTCAAATGCGTGAAGGCTGTCGCACAAGGCTGGTAAGTATTTTTTGAGGGTGTCATCTTTGATGCCATCGCCTCCCCAGTCCACACGCGCCGTATAGAAGTACATATTTGCCGCAAGCACTGTCCCATTGTCGGCCAATATCCTGCCACGCTCGGGCTCGATTTGGGTGGTGTCCATCCAAATGCTATCGGCTTTCTCCTTCCACTGCTTGCCATTGATGACCGTTGTCTTGAAAGTTTCAAGGATAATCAAGATGGAGATAATGAGCATGAACCCCACAACGAAGGAGTAGCGAATCAAAATATGTCTTCTATTGGTCTGCTTCATTTTCAGTCAGTTTAAAGGGCGGTTGCTCGGGTGGCGCCAAATTGATGTGCATGGAGTCGATGAACTCCACCATTTGGCTCTCTCTAATCATCGAGTTGTATTTCGCGCTCGCACTCACACAGTCGGTTTTCGCATTGTCGAGGGCGGTGGTCAGCAGCATCACTTGTTGCAGGCTGTCTTGGCAGGTGTACTTGTTACTGATGTACATGAGCGTCATCACCGTGAGCGCCAACACGTAGGCCCAATTGCGCTTGAAGAAGTCAAACGTGAGGAAGCTCCGCCCTTGCAGCGTTTTTCGGGCGATGTCGCTCGTGTCGATGCCTAACGGCTTGTTGATTTTTCTTTTTCTTTTGCTCTTCTTTGTCATGTGCTCTCGTTGCGAAACGCTTTTTTTAACGCTTTATTTAAGTATCAAAATCATTGTTCTCCAGCAGGTTGGCTCAACCTCTCGGCAATGCGAAGTTTCGCGCTGCGCGACCGGGGGTTCCGCTCAATCTCGCTGGCGTCGGGGACAATCACTTTGCTGTTCACCATTTTCCAGGGGGTACTCACTCGCCCGAAAAAATCCTTGTCGATGTTGCCATCGATGTTGCCGCTGCGCATGAAATTCTTCACCAACCGATCCTCAATCGAGTGATAGGTAATCACCACAAGCCGCCCGCCCGGGTTGAGCAGCTCACGTGACTGTTGCAGCAATCGCTTGAGGGCGTCGATCTCGTGGTTCACCTCGATGCGGAGGGCCTGGAACACCTGAGCCAATTCCTTTTTCTCGGCGCTGGGCCTGATGAACGGACGGACAACCTGCACCAGCTGCCCTGTGGTCTCAATGGGCTGTTGCGAGCGGGCCTTGACAATGGCGCTGGCCATGCGGCGGCTTTGGCTCAGTTCGCCATAAAGGCGAAGCATCTGGGCAATCTGCTCCTCGCTGTAGTGGGCTATCAGCCAGCTGGCGTCGCGCGCGCGCTCCTGATTCATGCGCATATCCAAGCGGCCGTCAAAGCGGAAAGAGAATCCGCGAGCCTGGTCATCGAAATGATGGAACGAAACGCCCAAGTCAGCCAGAATGCCATCAACCCTGTTCACGCCATAGAAACGCATGAAATTCTTCAAGAAAGCGAAATTGCCGTGTACAAATGTAAACCGCTCATCGTCCAACTGGTTTTGACAGGCATCCCTATCTTGGTCCATGCCATAGAGATGCCCCTTGCTATCAAGATGTTGCAGAATCTCGCGGCTGTGACCGCCGCCCCCAAAGGTCACATCAACATAGGTTCCACTGGGCTTGATGCTGAGGCCGGTCACACATTGGTGCAGCAGTGCGGGGATGTGGTAGGGTTGCTGATTCATTTCAGAGTTAACAATTTATTGGTTCCCAGTATTTTGCTCGATTTCTTGGGAAACACTGGAATTCGGTTGTAAAGTTAGTCATAATTCCCATTAGTTTACAAATTTAAACTCCACAATTTTGCCGATTTTTCATAAAAAGTTATTAACAACCTCTATAACCCGTTGTGGGCATTAGCATTCGCCAAAAATCAAAAAAACGGGGGAACATTTACGCTTGTAAACCCGCTGCCCACAACCACGATGCGGCACCCTTGTGAAAAGATAAAAAAGGGAGGACTCTGAGTCTCAGAATCCTCCAAAGCGTGTGTCCGCGACAAGAGCGCTCTTCACCCTACACGGTCAAAATCTCTTTTTCCTTGGCTGCTAATAGCTCGTCGATCTTCTTCAGGAATTTGTCATGAAGCTTTTGAGCAGTGGTTTCGGCATCTTTCTCGATGTCCTCCGGCATGCCGTCGGCCTTGACCGCCTTTTTTAACCCCTCAATGGCTTCCCGGCGAGCGTTGCGCACGCTCACTTTTGCCTTTTCGGCCTCGTTTTTCGAGTCCTTAACGAGTTGCTTGCGGCGTTCCTCGGTCAATGGAGGAATCGCCAAGCGAATGGTCTCGCCATTATTCTCGGGAGTGATGCCCACATTAGAGTCCATAATAGCCTTTTCGATGACACGTATCAAGTTCTTGTCCCAGGGGGTAATGGCAATGGTGCGCGCATCGGGGCAGGCCACATTGGCCACGCCGCTCAAGGGCATTTTGCTGCCATAGGCATCAACTCGAACACCGTCGAGAATCTTCACATTGGCTTTTCCCGCGCGAATGTGCTGCAGGCTTTCGTCTAAATAGGCAACGGCCTCGTTCATTTTTTTCTCAGCAGGATTGAGGTAGAAATTCACATCGTTCATAGTGGTATTTGGTTTAGAATTTATTCTTTTCAAACCACGAAAATACTCATTTCAACGCAATCTTGCAAAAAAAAACGACAAAAATCACGTTTCATTTGGATTCTTCAGGATTCTTTAGATTGAATTCTTCAGACTCCTCAGCAATTGGCAAAACCGGCTGCCTATCGGCGAGAGAAGAAAGCGCGCCGAAAACACAGCAGCAGCAGCGTCACCACAACAAAGGGAGCCGTGTAGAGTGGAAAGCCCAGCGCCCCAAAGAGTCTCAACCCGTAATAAGAAACAGCAACGGACACCAGCAGCGTCACCACGCCCTCGGCAACACGCTGCCAAGACTTGCTGAAAGGCGATGGGAAAGCGGCTAAGGCCGCGGCCACCAGCAAGGGATTGTAACCTAAAAGCCCTGATGCCAAAGAGGTGTCCCAACCCAGCAGGAATGCCGCGCCGAACAGCAGCGCGAGAGTAGCCACCACCCACAAGGCCTGCCTGAAAGAGGTGAAGAGCATGACAACCATCACCGTGAATGAGAAGTAGAGATTGTCCTGCAAAAATATCTCGCCAAACGAGCGCACCGTGCCCGAGAGGCTGCCAGAACAGAGCGCGACATCAAGGTGGGCATCCCAGAAAGGATGCCCCGCATGGGCTGCCGACCACGCGCTCACCAGCGGGAAAACCGCCCAAGCGGTGAGCACAAACGGCGCGGTAAGGACGGGGTAAGGGCCAAAAGCCTTCTTCATCACCCGCGTGACAAAATAGGCGACCACGGCCGCGATGAAAGCAAAAAGCACCCCTTGCCAGCTACGGTCTAACGAAACGACCGCCAATGCGGTCAGCAAAGGGTTGTAGCCACTCAAGCCCTGATCCACGCTGGCTGTGTCCTCGCGGCAAACGCGCGCCAGCACACAGGTGCCAACAGTGGCCAAAAGACCCGCTAACGCATACCGCGGCGAGCAACAGCACAAGGATAGACAGATGGCCAAGCCACCCCACGGCAGCGAGGCGAGCACAACTTGAGTGTAACTATTAGTTACAGCCTTAACTTGACGGCTTGAGAAAATTGTGGTGAATTGATATTTTTCATCATTTTTCATCATTTCTCATCATTTTCAATCAATATTCGGTCACGCCCGAGCCATCGCCCGAAAACGAGAAACGCTGCATCGCGCCCAGCCTCTTAACTTACCTCACAAAAGAGTTGATGAGCGCATAACACAAGATACCGGCAATGTAACCGACAATCACAAGCCAGCTGATGTGCTTCATGTACCAGCCAAAAGAGATTTTCTCAAGCCCCATGACCACAACACCTGCCGCACTGCCAATGATAAGGATGCTGCCGCCCACGCCAGCGCAATAAGCCAGCAACTGCCAGAATAGGCCATCGCACGCGAAGTCTCCCACAAGATTGGTGTACATGCCCATGCAACCTGCCACAAGTGGCACATTGTCGACAATACTCGACAGGAAACCAATCGCTCCCGTAACAATGTAGTGGTCGCCCAATGAAACCTTATTCAACCAATCGCCCAGCATCTGGAGCACTCCAATCTGCTCCAAGCAACTCACGGCCATGAGAATGCCTAAGAAAAACAGAATAGTGGTCATGTCAATCTTGCGCAACACGTTGCTCACGCGCTTCTGCATGCCCCCGCCCTTGCGGTGCGCACTGCGATAGAACAACTCGGTGGCAAACCACAAGACACCCAGCACGAGCAAAATGCCCACAAAGGGAGGCAGGTGAGTGATTGACTTGAAAATCGGGACAAAAATAAGCCCGCCCACACCCAAGGCGAAAATGATGCGACGCTGGCGGCGGGTGAACTCGTCACCATCGTCAACAGGCGAGAGGTCGGGAGACGTGAGTTCTCCCTTGAACATGAAATTCATGCACAGCGTCGGGATAAGAGCCGAGACGAGGGATGGGAAGAATATTTCAGTAATCACGCCTTGTGAGGTGATTAGGTTCTTATTCCACAGCATGATTGTGGTCACGTCGCCAATGGGCGAGAAGGCGCCACCCGAGTTAGCCGCGATAATCACTGCCGCCGAATAGAGCATGCGATCCTCCCTCATGGCCACTAACTTGCGCAGCACCATGATCATGACAATGCTGGTGGTCATGTTATCGAGGATGGCACTCAGGAAGAAAGTGATGAACACAATGCGCCACAGCAACTTGCGCTTATTATTGGTGCGCAAGGCATCGCGCACGAAATTGAAACCGCCATTTTGATCCACGATCTCGACAATCGTCATGGCACCCATGAGGAAAAACAACGTGGTTCCCGCGCTGCCCAAAAACTTCTCAATGGTGTTGTTGACCTCGGCAGCAACCTCGCCGGGAGAAATATTGCCCATATAAGGCAATGGGTCAATCATAAACAAAGTCCAACAGACCACAAACATCAGCAAGGCGATGGCTGCCTTGTTGACCTTAGTAAACCCCTCAAGCGCAATAAGCGCATAGCCAAGTATGAAGGCAATGACAATAACAGTGGTTAAAGTTGACATAACAATACTATACCGTTGATCAATTAAATTAGATACTGCTTAAGAACGACTGCAAAGGTAAAACTTTTATCTTTGATTACCTTGCAAAAGACTAAAAAATTGTAATTTTCTTCCAATGAAAACAAAACTGGGGACAATTAGAAAAGTCGGCTTCGGGATTCCGAAGCCGACTTAAAAGGAATGTGTTGGTCGATTTCCGCGCGATTTCAATTCGCGCGCCTATCGGTTATTTCTTACTTACGCTTGCGAGTCACAAATGCGTAGGCCGCGGGGGCTGCCACAAAAAGCGAGCCGCAAGTACCCACACAGACACCGATGATCATCGCAAAGACAAAGGCGCGGATTGACTCGCCACCTAAGAAGAACATCACGAGCAGCACAAGCAGCGTCGAGATCGAAGTCATCATCGTGCGGCTCAACGTCGAGTTCAGCGCATTGTTGAAGCGCAACTTCTCGTCTTGTTTCGGGAAGAGCTTGCGGTATTCGCGCACACGGTCGAACACCACCACCGTGTCATTGATTTGATAACCAATAACCGTCAGCACGGCGGCGATAAAGGTTTGGTCCACCTCCATGGAGAAGGGCACAATGCCATGCAGCGTGTAGAAGCCTATCACTACAAAGGCCGTCATGGCGACAGCCAACAGCGCAGCCAGCGAGAACGCCACATCGCGGAAGCGAATCAGGATGTAGAGCGCCATGGCAATCAGCGAGAAGACCACAGCCATAATAGCGCCTCGGGTCATGTCGCTGGCAATGCTCGGTCCCACGGCATCCTGGCTGACAACGCCCATTTGCTCGTTGCTCAAACTAAAGTCATCATAGCTCATCGCGCCCAACTCTGACTTCATGCCGTCGTAGAGCTTGTGCATAATCTCATTGTCGATGGTGCTGTCGTTCTGCTCAACCTTGTAGTTGGTCGAGACACGCACCTTCTGGTTGTTGTCGATGGTAATCACCGAAAGCGTCGTGTTCTCGGGGAACTGCGCCTTCAGGCTCTTCTGAATTTCGCTGGGAACCACATTCTTGTCAAATTTCACCACATAGTTGCGACCACCCGAGAAATCGATGCCCATATTTAATGGGTGAATCACCATGGCAGCCACAAAGAGCACGACAACGGCAACTACGATGCCCGTCACCTTCTTGCGCGTGTCAATGAAGTTGAAGTGGGTGTTCTGCATCCAGTTCTTGGCCCAATTGGTGGTAAAGGTCATGGAAGCGAAGCCGAAACGGTTCTTGCTCACAAAGTTCTCCAGCACAAGACGCGTCACGAACACAGCCGTGAAGAACGAGCAGATGATACCGATAATTAAGGTAATGGCGAAACCGCGGATGGGGCCAGTACCTAAATAAGCGAGAATCACGCCCGTGATGATGGATGTCAAGTTACCGTCGAAAATGGCCGAGAACGCATTGCTGTAGCCATCGACAATAGCGGCTTTCAGGTTCTTGCCATTGCGGAGCTCCTCCTTGCAACGCTCGAAGATGAGCACATTGGCATCGACTGCCATACCCAAGGAGAGCACGATACCCGCAATGCCCGGCAAAGTGAGCACACTCTGGAACGAGGCCAAAATACCAAAGAGGAAGAACAGGTTGAGAACCAGACCCAAGTTGGCAATGTTACCCGCCTTCATGCCGTAGACCAGCATCATCATGACCATCAACAAGATGAGTGCGATGACAAAGGAAGTGATACCCTTATTGATTGACTCTTGACCTAATGAGGGACCAATCACGCTTTCGGAGGCGATGTTGACGCGAGCAACCATCTTACCCGATTCCAGCACGTTGGCAAGGTCATTCGACTCCTCGACGGTGAAGTTACCCGAAATCTCGGTGTTGCCGCCATCAATCTGGCTGTTCACATTAGGATAGCTGTAAACCATGTCGTCAAGCACGACGGCCACTTGGCGGTTGATGTTGGCACCCGTGAGGCGTGACCACTGGCGAGCGCCCTCGTTGTTCATCTTCATGGTCACCACCTGGCCTTTCAGCTGCTCATACTCGCCCTTGGCCTCAGTCACCACGTCGCCGTTCATTTGAGCCTTGCCGTTGGGGCCTTTCTTGATCGCAATCAGGCCAAACTTGTCGTTGAGCATTTTGTCGGCTTTCACGGTCCAGCAAAGTTTCAAGTCGGTGGGCAGGTAGCGGCTGGCGTACTGGCTAAGAATGCTGTTGATCGCGGCGGTGTCACTGACCGCTGCAACGCCAATCACACAGTAGTCTGAACGGCCGTAGAGCTGCAACATTTGCGAAAGTTTCGCGCGCGTGCTGGCGGGCTTAGCCGATGCAGGAGCGGCTTTAGCAGCACTGTCGGCAACCGGAGCGACTTTGGCTTTGGCCGTGTCGGCAGCAGCCGCCGGCGTGGGTGCCGTGCCATTGTCGGCAGCGGCCACCAGGCTATTGAAAGCACTCGAAATCTCGCTCCACTTGTAGGTCTCGTAGAACTCAAGGTTGGCCGTGCCTTGCAGCAGCTTCTTCACGCGCTCGGGTTCCTTGATACCGGGAAGCTCAAGCAGGATGCGGCCCGTGCTCTGGAGCTTCTGGATATTGGGGGCCACAACGCCAAATTTATCAATACGGTTGCGAAGCACGTTATAGGAGTTGTCAACCATTGAGTTCACCTCGTCCTTGAGGTAGCCCTTGATTTGCTCATCATTGGCATTGGGATTCTCCTGCACTTTTTGCATGCTGCGGAACAGTCCCCTCAAGTTCACGCCGCCCAATTTCTTGTATTCTTGGCAGAACGACTCCACATAGTCGTCTTGAGCCACACGGTCGGCCTCGACGTGAGCAATGGCTTGACGGAATTTTTTGTCTTTAGATTCGTTGGCTAAAGCTTTCAAGATGTCGGGAACCGAGATTTGGAGCGTGACGTTCATACCGCCTTTCAAGTCAAGGCCAAGCCCTAACTGCTTCTCGCGCACCTCTTGGAACGTGTAGTTCTTGATGCCCAATTTGTACACCTCTTGCTTAGCGAGTTTGTCCATGTAATCGTTGTAGGTCTTCTTATAGACCTCGTTCGACATGTCGGGGGCAGTCAAGTGGGCACCAGCCTTGTTGGCTGCTGCAATGGCCTGCATCTCGCCTTGCGACTCGTAGTGGCTGGCCACAAACGAGAACGACAGGTAGAACGCACAGATAAGAATCAATGCAACGGTTACAACTTTAATAAAACCTTTCGTTTGCATTTGTTAAATTATTTGTTATTGATTTGATATTTTCGTTGCAAAAAGCCGACCTTTGGTTGAAAGTCACTTTACAGCCTGCAAATATACTACAAAAAAATTAAAGTGGGAAAATATTTAAAGCAAAAACAAGAGAGCGATGGACTTGCACGCAGAATCTAACGTATTTTTTCAAAAAAACGCAAAAATAGTTGCATCGTAACCCGAATTTGCCTTATCTTTGCACCTGCAAAGCGAACAGGTGCGTTAGTTCAGCTGGTTAGAATGCCTGCCTGTCACGCAGGAGGTCACCGGTTCGAGTCCGGTACGCACCGCACCACCATCCCCCAGGAAGCCACCGTTTCCTGGGGGATGGCTTGCAATAGAGCAATATCAGCCTTGCCGAGCCTCGTTTTCCACGGGGCAAAGCGCCGCATCGCTTGCAACGCGGCGGCCGCCTCACAAGAGCGAGACGGCCGCCGTGCCTGTTGCTGGCTAAACGGCGAGGCTTTACTCTACCATTTCAGCCTCCCTCATGGTGGTAAACACGTTTTGCACGTCGTCGTCTTCCTCGACGGCCTCCACCAACTTGTCGACCGCCTCGCGGGCTTCGCCCTCAAGGTCCTTGTAGTCGGTAGGCTCATAGACAAACTCGGTGTTGATGATTTCAAACTCGTTGTCTTCGAGGTACTTTTGAATCTCGGCATTGCTCTCAAAAGCGCCGCCGATGATGATTTCCTCCTCATCCATATCAAAATCCTCGGCACCGAAGTCGATGAGCTCAAGCTCGATGTCCTCAAGCGTCACCCCCTCTTTGGGTTTCACATGAAAATAGCACTTGTGGCTGAACATGAAGGCCACGCTGCCACTGTTGCCCAATGTGCCTCCGTTCTTGTTGAAGTAGTTTCGCAAGTTAGCCACCGTGCGGGTGGTGTTGTCGGTAGCGCACTCCACAAGCACCGCGACACCGTTCGGGGCAAATCCCTCATAAACCACCTCTTTGTAGTCGCTGGCATCCTTATCGCTCGCTTTCTTGATGGCACGGTCAATGGTGTCCTTGGGCATATTAGCCGCTTTGGCGTTGGCGATCAAAGTACGCAAGCGCGAGTTGGCGTTGGGATCGGGTCCGGCAGCCTTCACTGCAATGGTGATTTCTTTACCGATGCGGGTAAATGTGCGTGACATATTGCCCCATCTTTTCATTTTTCTTGCTTTGCGATATTCAAATGCTCTTCCCATAATATAGTATATATTTTTTTAATTGTTATCATGCGGTGAGTGCCGCGCGCTGTCTCATGGGCAGTGGTGCTCGCCCACGATGGCTATAAACTCCAAATCACAGATGCCGTCATTGACAAGGTTATGGCTATGCCCCATGGGGCAGTAGAACACTTGTCCGGCAGCGACGTCCTCCTCAATGTCATTGTCGAAGAGGATGTGCCCCTGCCCGCTCAAGATGTAAATCACCTCGCTGTTACGCTCATGGCTGTGGTATCCAATCGATGCTCCTGGCTCCAGCACATTGCGCATAATGCGGTTTTGCCCATCGACATGGGCCTTGACGCGACACGCTTTCTCGCCGCCCTTGAAGTTGGGCTGCACCTGCTCCTCGATGTCCTTGAAATCAATAATCATCAGTTTGCGTGGATTATAGCGAGTGGTTTTCGGCTTTCAGACCGGCGAGCCGGGTGATTGTGCCGTCTTCCACTCACAATTGGCATTTATCTTAATTGAGCGCCCAGTTGCTTTTCTAAGTTCATGACGATTTTCTTCATCACAGCCTCAATTTGCTTGTCGGTGAGCGTCTTTTGAAAGTCCTGTAACGTCATGGCTATCGCATAGCTTTTCTTGCCAGGCTCAAGATTCTTGCCCTCGTAGACATCAAAGAGGGTGATGCCCTTGAGCAATTTTCTCTCGCTTTGCTCCACCACGCGCTTGATGTCGCCATAGGTGACGCTTTGGTCAACCAGCAGCGCCAAGTCGCGGCGAATGGGCAGTGTCTTGGGCAAGTCGGTGTATTTCACATCGGTCTTGCGCGCCATCTTGCAGAGCAGGTTCCAGTTGAATTGGGCAAAGTAAACTTCCTGGTCAATGTCAAATTTCTTGGCAATCCCCTCGTCCACGACTCCCAGGATGCCCAGCAACTTGCCCCCGCGGTTCTTGTAGGCGAGCGCAGGAGCGACAATGTCGCTCTCCGTTTGCTCCACGATCACCTCGCTCTCGGTCAAGCCCAAGCGAGCGAAAATGTTCTCCACGGCAGCCTTGAGGTCGTAAACAGTCGTCTTGCGCACCTTGTCGGCCCAACTGTCGTCATGGTTGTTGCCCGTGACCCACAGCCCCAGCGCCATGTGCTCGCTATAGGGGGCCAGCGCCACCTCGCTGCTGGAGGCCGCGGCATCGTAGCGATACACGTCGCCGAACTCATACATACGCAGGTTCGGATTCTTGTGGTTGATATTGCGTGCCAGGCTCTCCAAGCCGCCAAATAGCATTGTTTGGCGCATCACGTTCAACTCGCTGCTCAAGCTGTTCATCACACTCACGCAATTTTTATCGGGATAGCTCTCAAGCCCCTCATAGTAGCGAACCGAGGTGAGCGAGTTGTTCATCATCTCGCGATAGCCCGCACTGGTGAGCTGATTGCTGACAAGCTCTTTCATATCGTCGCGGAAGTCAACCTCACCCTTGTTGCTCAAGCTGCTTTGGATGCTGCTGGTAAATTCCACGTTGTTGTAGCCATAGACGCGCAGGATTTCTTCCACCACATCGCAGGGGCGACGCACATCGACACGATAAGCAGGAACCACGATGTTGAGTTTCTCGTCGTCTTCATGCTCAATGCTCATTTCGAGACTCTGCACAATGCTCCTCACCATGTCCTTGCCCATGTCCTTGCCAATCAAGCCACTCACGTTGTCGTAGCGCAACTCGACAGGGAATCCCGGGAAATCGTGTGCGCACACATCTACAAGGTCGCCACAGATTTCTCCGCCTGCCAACTCCTTGACAAGCATGGCGGCCAACTTGAGGTTCTCGACAGTTCCATTAGGGTCGATGCCCCGCTCAAAGCGGAATGAGGCATCGGTATTCAGGCCAAAGCGCCGAGCCGTCTTGCGGATCCATGTGGGGTTGAAATAGGCGCTCTCGAGAAACACGTCGGTCGTCGTTTCTTTCACGCCCGAGTCAAGACCGCCAAACACACCGCCGATGCACATGGGCTCGCTGGCATTGCAAATCATGAGGTCGCGATCGGTGAGCGTGCGCTCCACCTCGTCGAGGGTCACAAACTTGGTGCCAGCCGGCACAGTGCGCACCACAATCTTGTCGCCTTTCACCTGACTCAAGTCAAAGCAGTGCATGGGCTGCCCCGTGCCGAGCAGGACATAATTCGTAATATCGACGATATTGTTGATGGGTCGTTGACCCTCGGCCAGCAAGTAGTCTCTCAGCCACTTGGGGCTTTCCTGCACTTTCACGCCACGCACGGTGATGCCACTGTAGCGCGGGCAGGCCTCGGCATTCTCCACCACCACGGGAATACCGCCGTCACGACGGTCGATTTTGAATGCACTCACGTCGGGCTTGCGCAAGTTAGGGTGCATGCCGTGGCGCTTCATCCACGCGCTCAAGTCACGCGCCACGCCATAGTGCGAGGCCGCGTCGATGCGGTTAGGGGTAAGGTCCACCTCAATCTTCCAGTCGCTTTCCACGCCATAGTATTCGGCAGCAGCCATGCCCGTCGGGGTCTCGGGCGGAAGCACGATAATGCCCGCGTGGTCGCTGCCCACACCGATTTCGTCTTCGGCGCAAATCATGCCCCTCGACTCGATGCCACGCAGTTTTGACTTCTTGATGGTGAAGGGCTTGTCGCCATCGTAGAGCGTGCAGCCCACCGTGGCCACGATAACCTTTTGCCCGGCTGCCACATTGGGAGCCCCACACACGATTTGTGCGGGAGTCTCGCCTTGGCCCAGGTCAACGGTAGTAACTTGCAGGTGGTCGCTGTTGGGATGTGGCACGCACGTGAGCACGTGCCCCACTACAAGTCCCTTGAGCCCGCCCTTGATTGTTTCCACTTCTTCAAGAGCCCCCACCTCAAGTCCTAACGATGTGAGCGCATCGCCCAGCTCTTCAGGCGTGAGGTCAAAGTCGATGTAAGCTTTCAACCATTTATATGAAATATTCATAACGTTACGTGAATTTATATAGTTAGCGCTATCTTTGTGGAAACCCCACAAAATCGTGCAAAGTTACAAAAAATACTGGCAAATCGCAAGAGGTTAGCCATTTTCGACCTTTCATTTTTCAGCAAAGGCCTTTCAAGCCCCTAACCTGCTGGGGACGAGAAACGGAGACCCCTGCATGAGCAGAGGCCTCCGAGAGAAGTTTTTCCCATAGTTGGCTTTGGCCAGGAGGGGTTAGGGTTTCTCGTTCAAGATGATGTTGATGAGTGCAGTCACGTCGGTCACGTTCACGATGCCGTCGGCATTGATGTCGACGCGGGTCCAATGGGCATTGCCCAAGATGGTGTTGATGAGTGCAGTCACATCGGTCACGTTCACGATGCCGTCTTCATTCACGTCACCAAGCAATGGTGCTGCGAGCGACTTCACCTCAACAGGATAAAGCTCAATCACCGTGGTTTGGGTGTTCTTTTTTTGATACAGGGTCACAAAGCACTTCACATCGAATTGGCCGCTGAGGTCTGTTGGCATGGTCAACGTCTGATAGAACTTGTTGTACAGAATCATGTCCATCGTTCCATCGTTGATGATGTAGGTGTGGCCCGTGGTGTCGTTAGCCTCCTGGGTGAGCGTGGCGTTTTTCACCAGCAAGTAGTAATGAGCCATGTCTTGGCTGATTTCCTCAAGTGCGGTTTCCTCGGGCTCTACGGGGGCAACGCTGCCACTCTTTGTGAAAGTGGTGTCAACGGGCACCAGCTCCTTCATGTTGTTGTACTCCGTCCAGCTCATCACTCCACCAGTGATTTGGTCTCCATTGGCAAAGCGGTTTGACAATGCGCCATAGACGAGCCCGTAAGCGCCCTGCTCATCTTTCACCCACAGATTGCTGCCGTTTTGGTAGATGGCCGTGATGGGCTTGACCACTTTGGCGTTAGTTCCCTTTGGCTGGCTGTAGACACCGGCGAAGTCGTTCACCTCGGGGATGGCAATAGTGCCGCCGCCAGCGAGCGTGATGTCGGTGAAGAGCAGCTGCGGATTGTTTTTGTAGGTCGACACAATACCCGTCACATCATAAGTGGCGGTGAGGTCGGCAGGAATCGAGACGTTAAAGTTATTGTAGGCTTGGATTGTGCCGTTGGCATCGGTCACGTTGTAGGTTTTGTTAGCCCCAGCAGTCGCAATGGTCACGTTCTTCAGCACCACATAGTGTCCCCAGTTGGCAGGCGTCACATCGCTCGATGTTGCCTGGTCGGGGGCGACTGGCGTGTTGCTCGTGGGTGTCTTGAAGCCCGTCAATGGCGCTTTCATTTCGGGACCGCCATTGTAAGTCACTTTCGTACCGCCAAATCCGCCAGGAATCACGTCGCCATTCTTATAGGCGATTTCTTGCTGGCCATAGATGCACAAGTAGCCAGTGGCATCCTTCACGTAGAGGCTGTTGCCCGACACGTAGTAGGCCGTCACATCACCGGCAATCGACTCAACGGTGTTGTTGGGCAAGGCGGCATAGGCGGCAATGTTGGGCACGCCCGAGGCGGCACCACCTCCCTCACCCACGGTGAGCTTGTAGTAGCGCGAGACCGCTTCATACTGGTCATTGCCCGCAAACGATGCCGTGATGTTCACCTCGCCAGCTTTCACGCCAGTCACGGTGCCTTTGGAGTCGACCGTGGCAATGGTGTTGTCGGCACTGCTATAGGTCAAAATCACGCCTTGAATCGTGTCGCCGTACACGCTGATTAAGGCAGCCGGGTTGTCGAGCGTAGCGCCCACGTCAACCTTCACGTTTAGGTATTTCAAAAACCGAACCAATGGCACACGCGCGTCTTTCACCTCAAGCGTGTAGCTGGCGCTACCGGCGCTGTAGGTTTCGGTTTCGGCTGTCTCGGCTTTAATCACGGTCGTGCCCACAGCCTTTGGGGTCACGACGCCATCGGCGCCGATGGTTGCCACGTTCTCGGCCGAGCTGCTATAGGTTACCGCCAGGTTGTGAGGGTTGGCCAGGGTTGGGAAAGTGTTAGCCTTGCCATTGATGTAGGCCGTGGCCGTTCCTGTGCTCCAAGCGAGCTCGGCACTGGCCTTTCCATCATTCTTGTAGATTTTGATGGACTTGATTTGGGTGTTGTGGTTTGACAGCACTTTGAGCGTGTAGATATTGCCTGCTGCCTGATAGGCTGGGGCAATTTCATAGGTGTTGGTGGTCGTCGCGCCCGTGGTTTGAGCGCTCACAGCCGTGTTTCCCACATAGATGTTCTGAAGCACCTTGGCCGAAGCCTTATTGTTGCCCTCGATTTCGATTTTCGACACAGCAAAGTCAAAAGCAGGCAGTTGCAGGCTTGCGCCTTTCTTACCCAGCATCAAGTAGTTGCCCATGGTATTGAAGTAATAGCCCGCGCCCTCCGATCCTGTGAGCACAATCTCGTAGGTGCCGTTGGTGTAGGTGTTAGGGGCAACCAGCTTGTTGCTGCTGTTTTCAGGCAGCCCCCACCCGTTGGTGCCAAAGTCCAAGGTGACTTGCTG
The DNA here is from genome assembly GCA_902489275.1 of uncultured Porphyromonadaceae bacterium. GTDB lineage: Bacteria > Bacteroidota > Bacteroidia > Bacteroidales > Muribaculaceae > Sodaliphilus. The sequence continues at coordinate 26,953 of CABTZK010000008.1, read as the reverse complement.
AGCCCTGCTAAAGCTGCTTGCCAGCAAGCACATAAAGAAAAATGTAAATAATTTTTTCATGATTGGATATGAGTTAGTGAAATGATAAAAAAACGGTGTTGTTGCGTAACAATCCCCTTTCGTCACAAAGATAGCATTTTCTGTCTAATTTTACGAAATTATAATCATAAAAATTCTATAAAATTGATCAACAGACAAGGTGCGATGCAGCAGCCCGGCAAGCATAACAAAACTTGCACCCTCCGCGCATGGCGTGGGCGCTGTCTTGTGAGGCGATAAGAGTCGGGGCAGTCCTATGGCTGGATTACTTTACTTTTGTGCCGGAGCTGCCGGGGTGGGCATGGGGGTACCCTGGCTCTGCTGGGCAGGCATGTCCTTGAGCGTCGGGAGCGCGCCCTTGCTCACATAGCGCGTGCTGGTGAACAGGCAGGTGCAGATGGAGAGCACGCAGATGAAGATTGCTAAACCCCACGTGGCTTTTTCCACGAAATCGGTGGTTTTCTTCACGCCCATGAACTGGTTGTAGTTGTTGACGTTGGCTGCTAAGCCACCTCCTTTAGATTTCTGAATGAGCACTACGCCAATCAACAAAAACGACGCAAGTGTAATCAGAATAGCAAAAATAGCATACATTTCTTATTTCTATTTAGTGTTTTTTGTTTGCTCGTTAAGCACCAATTTCCGCAAGAAGCGAATTTGGTCTGCAAAGTAAATACTTTTTTCTGGAAATTTCAAATTTATATGTTCTATAATTTCAAGCGCTTTGGCATATTTGCGCCTTGAAATGTACATTTTCGCCAAGCTTTCACTCAGCATTGACTCGTCTTCCGCTTTAGGCTCATCAATGGGCGTATCGGCAATCTCGGCAATCTCGGCGGCCTCGACATGCTGCTGTGGCGCGGGAATTGACTGTTTCCTCTCCTTCTCGATTGACCGGGCGATAAAGCGATTGATGAGCTCGTCGTCGCGGGTCATGTTTTGCAGCTCATCGTCATTTTGGCTCTTGTCCTGTGCCTCCTCTCGCTCTTGAGCGGCCAGCAAGTCGGCATAATCAGGCGTCGGGTTAAAGATGGCGTTGTTAAGCACCTCGATTTCCTTGGGTGTGCTCGTGCCGAAAGAGTCGAGAAACTGGTCAATCGCCGACACAGTGTCGGCCGAAGCCTTTTTCTCCTCCTCGGGGTAGAATTTGCTCATGATTTCCCGCTGGTTGCCAAGCTGGCTGGCCAGTGCCATGCGGTCGGGGCTGACGAGCGCCAAGCGGTCGAGCAGGTCGTCATTTCCCTTGATGCCGTGCTGCTTGAGGTAGAGCAACGCGGGCAGGAGGAAATAGGGGTAGCGCTCTTGCGCCTGCTCCAGCCAAGCCTTAGAGAGCTCTTGACCCTGCGCCAAGTGTGTTTGAATGTCGTTGAGAATATCCATGTTACCAGTTGCCAAGTGTCGCATTAAAAATCAAGTCTTTCAAGTCGTCGCAAATTTGGCTGCACAACTCGTCCTGCACGTCGGTGAGCAGTTGGTTGCTGTCGAAGTCACGATAAGCCGAGAACGTCAGGTCGTCAGACAACGCCGGATTCTTGTTGTCGGTGTACTTCACGCGCACGGTGATGGTGAGGCGCGTCTGGGTGGCGTAGGCATCCTCGCCCACCGCTTGTGGCGAAAGGGTGTAGCCCGAGATTTCGCCTTCCATGCGCAAGTCGCTGTTGGGCGAGTCGACTACCCGCAGGCGCGTGTTTTGGGTCACCATGTCTTTCATCTTGTTTTCAAAAAGTTGCTGCAAGGGCGGGTACACTAATGCGGCACGAATCGGGAAATCGCTGAACGAGATGGTTTTGTACTTGCTGTAGTCAAGCGATGAGCCGTTGAGCTTATACAAGCTGTAGACGGTGCAGGCTTGCATCGTGACCAGGAGCATGAGTATGGCGCTGAATCGCTTGAGCATGTTTCTCGTGTGAGGAACTTGAAGGCCTCGGTGGCGCTCAGTTCTTTTGGTTTCTTGACTCCAATCCATATTCCTTAATCTTCCGGTAAAGCGTGCGCTCCGAGATGTTCAGTTCCTCGGCCGTGCGCTTGCGCCGTCCCATGTTGCGCTCAAGCGCCTTGATAATGGTTTCGCGCTCGGTGTCCTCGAGTGTCTTCACCGTGTGCACTTCCTCGACCTCAAGCGGCGTCACACGCAACTCGTGCGGCACGTGCTGGGCAGGATGAGCGCTGGGCATAGCCTCGTCAAGCTCAATGGGCCGGAGCGTTGATGGCTTGAACGAGGTGGAGCTCACCAATTGCTTGGAGGCGCGTTTGAGGTCGGCCACGTCGGCATGGAGGTGTGACGCAGGCGCCGATGCCCCCAAACTGCTTTTGAGGGCTTGGAGCTCTTTTTGAAGCTGCCCCAGCATGCTAAACAGGATTTGCCGCTCGTGGGCATAGTCGAATTGCGCGGCATCTCCCACGACGACGGGCTTGAGGTCGGCGCTGGCGAGGGGCAGGTAGCGCATCACGTCGGCGCGTTGCAGGGTTTTCCCTGCCTCGAAGAGCGAGATCTGGTCAATGACGTTTTTGAGTTGCCTCACGTTGCCCGGCCAGCGATAGTTGAGCAACGCTTGCTTGGCCTCGGCAGTCCACTCCACGAGCGGTGTCCGGTGGTTGTCGGCAAAGTCACTGCAAAACCGGCGCGTGAGCAGCCAAATGTCGTCGGTACGCTCACGCAGGGGCGGAATGCTGATTTGCACGGTCGATAAGCGATAGAACAAGTCCTCCCTGAACTTGCCCTCCTTGATGGCTTTGCTCATGTCCTTGTTGGTGGCGGCAACGATGCGGATGTCGGTTTTCTGCACCCTGGCTGACCCCACCCTCATGTACTCGCCCGATTCGAGCACGCGCAGCAATCGCGCTTGCGTCGTGAGGGGCAACTCGGCCACCTCATCGAGAAAAATTGTGCCGCCGTTGACCTCTTCAAAGTAGCCTTTGTGGTCGGCTATCGCGCCGGTAAAAGCGCCTTTCTCGTGACCGAAGAGCTCGCTGTCGATGGTGCCTTCGGGGATCGCTCCGCAGTTCACGGCAATGTATGTTTCATGCTTGCGGGTGCTGTTCGCGTGAATGATTTTCGGGAAAAATTCCTTGCCCACGCCACTCTCGCCTATGATGAGCACACTCAAGTTGATGGGTGCCACTTGCAGGGCCCGCTCGATGGCGACCATCAACTTGGGGTCATTGCCAATGATTTTGAAGCGTTGCTTCACGCTTTGCACTGCTGCTGAGTTCATATCTTTCAGAAAAAAAAACGTTTAACTGATTTTTGCTGGCATCATGATTTCCAGTCTTTCATCGCATAGGTTCTTGCGCGCAGGAACGCGCCCAGCTCCTCGGCTGTGGCATAGCGCTCTTGCTCCTCGGGCGTGATCGGGTCGCCTATCGAGACCCTGAAGGTGTGCCCCTTGCGGCGAAACACCTCGCTGGGCAGCCTCAACGTGCGCAAGCGCCAGTCTATCATTCCCAGCAGGTTGAACAGCACGCTGTTGTGGCCGTGAAAGTAGATGGGTACCACGGGCACTTTCAACTTCTTGACAAGACGCGTGATGGTGGGCTGCCACTTCCGGTCCTGAATGCGTAGGCTGCTGGTGAACTTCGACACGGCTCCAGCCGGAAAAAGCCCCAAGGGATGCCCCTCTTTGACATGGCGCATGGCCGTGACGAGGCCTCTCACGCTCTCGGCACGCTTCTTGGGGTCGTCGCTTGCAAAGGCATCGACACTGACGAAATTGGGTCTCATCGCGGTAATGTAGTTGAGCACCATGTTCACCATCACCTTGAAGTCTGGCCGGTACTCGCCGATGATTTTAATCAGCATGATGCCGTCGAGCGCGCCAAAGGGATGGTTCGACACCGTGATGAAGCCCCCCTCGGGCAAGCGCTCAAGCGCGCTGCCGTTCTTGAACTCGATGCTAATATCGAGGTCGTTGAGCATGCCCTGCACAAAAGGCATGCCCTGCACGTCGCAATTGTGGTCATGCAGCCAGTTCACCTTATCCATGGAAAGAAACCTCATGCACCAGTTCACAAGCCTTGGCTTGCCGTCAAAGAACGGCGCCATCGCGCGTATGTCGTCATAGTCGAGCACCATTCGCTTGACGGGTTGGTGCTCGGGCTGTTGGTTTTCTACTTCCATATCAAGAATTTCGTCTGATGCCATATTATCGACGGCAAAGTTACAAATAATATCCTATATATCTTGCACCGAAGAGCCCTAAAAGATGTCAAAATGGCAGGATTCTATCGGATTCCATCTTCCTGCCCCCCAAAAAAGCTCAAGCATCAGCGCGCCAAAGGGGCAACCTCGGAATGGAGGCTTATTTCTTCGGCATCCAGTCGGTTTCTGAGAAATTGAAATAGCTCACGCGGTCCAGGGAACGATAGGAAATAGCCTCCATCACGTGGCGGGAACACACTGTCGCGCTGCCTTCCAAATCGGCGATGGTGCGCGACACTTTCAATATTCTATCATAGGCTCTTGCGCTCATGTTCATTTTTTCCATGGCCGCGCGCAACTGGTCTAAGCCGGCAGCATCGGGCTCGGCCCAGCGGTGAATCATCGTGGGGGTCATCTGGGCGTTGCAGTAGGTGCCTGGGCTATCCTTAAAACGCTGTGCCTGAATCGCCCGCGCCTGGATTACCCTGGCCCGAATCGCGGCCGAAGGCTCGCCAGGGGCTTTTGACGACAAGTCGTCGAAATCCACGGGCTGGCACTCTATCTGCAAATCGATGCGATCCAGCAACGGCCCGCTGATTTTCCCCAAGTAGCGTTGACGCTGATGGGCGCTGCAAATGCACGGCTTGGCGGGATGCCCGTAGTAGCCACACGGGCAGGGGTTCATGCTGGCCACCAGCATGAACGAGGCGGGATAGTCGGTGGTGTATTTGGCGCGCGAAATGGTGATGTGGCGGTCTTCCAGCGGCTGACGCATCACCTCCAAGACACCGCGGTTGAACTCGGGCAACTCGTCGAGAAAAAGCACCCCATGATGAGCCAGGCTAATCTCGCCGGGGGTGGGATAGCTGCCACCACCCACGAGCGCGACAGGCGAGATCGTGTGGTGGGGCGAGCGGAAGGGGCGTGTCGTGAGCAATGTGGTGCCACGCGACAATTTCCCGGCCACCGAGTGGATTTTGGTCGTTTCCAGTGCCTCGGCGAGGCTCAAGGGTGGCAATATGCTGGGCAACCGCTTGGCCATCATGCTCTTGCCACTGCCTGGCGAGCCTATCAAGAGGATGTTGTGCCCGCCCGCGCAAGCCACCTCGAAAGCGCGCTTCACGTTTTCCTGGCCCTTGACCTCGCTGAAGTCGTAAGGGAACGAGCCCTGCGCCTTGGCAAACTCGGCGCGCGTGTCGACCACTGTGGGCTTCAACTCGGCCGCACCGTTCAAGAAGTCAATCACTTGGCTAATGTGGCTTGCGCCGTAGACAGCAAGATGATTGACAATGGCAGCTTCCATGGCATTCTCACTGGGCAAGATGAAACCGTCGAGCTGCAGCTCGCGAGCCAGAATGGCCATGGGGAGCGCGCCCTTGATGGGACGCAACGAGCCGTCGAGCGAGAGTTCACCCATCATCATGTATCGCCCCAACTTTTCGGGCGACACCTTCTCGTCGCTGGCCAAGATGCCGATGGCGATGGGCAAGTCGTAGGCCGAGCCTTCTTTCCTAATATCGGCTGGCGACATATTAATCACAATGTTCTTGTTGGGCCACTTGAAGCCAGCCTCGGCCACCGCGCAATGCACGCGCTCGGCACTTTCCTTTACGGCAGTATCGGGCAGACCCACGATCGTGAATCCCATGCCCCAGTCTATCGAGACTTCGATATGAACAGCAATGGCGTCAATGCCATAAACGGCAGCGCCGATGGTTGTGGTTAGCATAACGTTTTTTTATTTAAGAAGCGACCTCGCCTTGCCTCGCGCCACATTGAGCGATGGCCCGCAGTAGTGCACCGTGCCGGCAGAGTCGACCAGCGCAAAGGCCGGTAGCGACTGCACCTCAAGCGGCCGCAAGTTTTTGTCGAGGGGGCCGCCTGGCGCCCAGTAGTGCGCCCAATGGGCATCGATGGCCCTGAGCGTGCTGCTCCAGCCCATGGTATCAGGCTCAACATACACATCGGCAACTTGCAGGCGCTTGCCATAGGGGGCTCTGAACGACTTGATCGCCTCCACAAGACCACGATGGCCAGCATCGTTTCGCCAAAAATAGAGCAACGTGACTGGCGCATCGCTCAACCTCACCGTGGAGAAACCGCCATGACTGTCACCCAGCGAGAGGTCATTCAGCCGGCCGTTGGGCTTGCCCTTCTCTCGGATTAGCGACAGGCAGGACTCGACCAGCCCCGTGGGCTTTGCCTCCTCGTCAAGACCTTCCAGCAGCTTGCTCGCCTTGTTCCAGTCACCCCGGGCATCGTAGTCAACCAGCACAAGCAAGGCGGAGAGCGCATCGCTCGGATGCGCTTTCACATAGTCCTCAATAGCCTGATTCAAGTGGCTACTGGCTGCATTCTGATAGTCGGCCGAGTGGTCGGCGATAAACTTGAGCCATCGCTCATCCACATCGGGGCCCTTTATCTCTAAACCGAAAGGCTGGCTCAAATCACCGCGCAGCTGAAGATGGTCGCCATTCTCCACCGCTAATCGGGCGAGCAGCTGCATCCCCGAGGTGCAGATGGTGACCAAGGTCAACTCGTCGGTCGCTCCCTCTATCACGAACCGGTCTTTCTCGCATTTCACCCACTGCTCCCTCACACCGCCGGCCGTGAGCCATGCCACATGCAAACTCTGGCCGTCAAGCCCCTTAACACGCCCCTTGATGGTGAACGAGCGGCTACAGCCCGCCAGCGCAGGCAACAGCAGCAGCCATAGAATCGAGAATTGCAGTATTCGCTTCATGCGGGAAAAATTCATCTGTTATCGAATACAAAAGTAGCAATAATCGGTGATAAAGTCAAAAAAACGTGATGCCGCAGCACAAAAAAGCGCAGAAAGCATTTTTTTATTTTGTACATCGGAAAAAATGTTTACCTTTGCAGCGCTCATTCAGAGCACTCGGGTAGATTCCAGAGTGGCCAAATGGGGCAGACTGTAAATCTGCTGCTTTATAGCTTCGGTGGTTCGAATCCATCTCTACCCACGCAGCAAGGGATGCCAAACCAGGCATCCTTTCGTCTTTTACATCAGGCCTGCTTCATCAGCAGACACACAACGGAGGGCAATTTTGCAGACCGGAAAATCGAAATAAACACTTTTTCTCGCGTTCCTGTGTAGTTTCTGGGGGTGTTCTTGCGTCTAATATAGAAAACAAGTTGAATTTGAAAAAACACTCAACGAATGGATTTTATTGAAATTAAAGATGTCGTGAAGCAATACGACGGCCACGTGGCGCTCGACCACGTGAGCGTGAGCGTGCCACAGGGCTGCATCTACGGCTTGCTCGGCCCCAACGGCGCCGGCAAGACCTCACTCATCAGAATCATCAACATGATTACCCGGCAAGACAGCGGAGAGGTGCTGCTCGACGGACTCCCCATCGCTCCCGATGACGTGTCGCAAATTGGCTACCTGCCCGAGGAGCGCGGGCTCTATAAGAAAATGAAAGTGGGCGAGGAAATCATGTACTTGGCGCGCCTCAAGGGGGTGGACAAGGCCACTGCCGAGCAGCGCATGGTGGAGTGGCTCGACCGCTTTGGGCTGGGCCAGTGGCGCAACAAGAAAGTAGAGACGCTCTCGAAAGGCATGCAGCAAAAAGTGCAGTTCATTGCCACGGTGCTCCACCAGCCCCGACTGCTCATCTTCGACGAGCCGTTCTCGGGATTTGACCCGGTAAATGCCGAGCAACTGAAAGAGGAAATCCTGCGCCTGCGGCAAGAGGGCGCCACCATCCTGTTCTCGACCCACAACATGGAAAGCGTGGAAGAGGTGTGCGAGCGCATCTCGCTCATCAACCATGCCCATGTGGTGCTGGAGGGCAATGTGGCCCACATCAAGCAGCAACACAAAAAAAACATCTACAAAATATCGCTTGCCCAGGGGGAGCGACTTCCTGTGAACGACAGGCTCTACACCATCGAGAGGGCAGAGGGCGACGCCACCCTCATCAGGCTGCAGCAAGGAGCCGAGGTGCGCGACACAATTGCCTGGCTCAACGCCAACTGCTCGCTTGGCGGCTTTCACGAGTTGCTGCCAAGCATGAACGAAATTTTTATTGAAACGGTAAAATCCTTAAACTCATGAGCAAACTTTGGTTAATTATCAAGCGTGAATACATGGCTCTTGTAGGCCGCAAGTCATTCATTATCATGACGCTGCTCATCCCAGCGCTCATGGTGCTGATGATGTTTCTTCCCATTTGGCTACAGAAAATCAACGAAGAGTCTACCACACAGAAAACGACCGTCGCCGTCATCGACGAGACAGGGCAAGTGGGTGGCACGATTGCCAGCAACGAACTCTACGACATCATTCCGCTCCGAGGCGAGGCCGGGAAAAGCAATCCTCATCAATTTTTCAAGAACGGGCCGGCAAACGTGGATGCGCTCGTTGTGATTCCCGCCAACGTACTCGATTCGGCACAGGTGAACATCTACAGCAAAAACACCGTCAACGCCAATTTCGTGCAATACGTGGAAAACTGCCTCAACGACACGCTCACCAACGTGAAGTTAGCGCGGGAGAATATTCCCAATTTGCCGCAAATCGTCAAAAAGGCGCAGGTTGAGCTGAGCGTGAACAGTGTGAAACTCGACGAGGACGGCAACGAGTTCAACTCGTCGACCGAGGTGGCTATGGTCATCGGCATTGCGCTGGCATTTGTGACCTACATGTTTGTCATCATGTATGGCGCAATGATCATGAACAGTGTCATCGAGGAGAAAACCAACCGCATCGTGGAGGTGATTGTGAGCAGTTGCAAGCCTTTCCAGCTGATGATGGGCAAAATTGTCGGCGTGGGGCTGGTGGGACTCACGCAGTTTGCCATCTGGGCCATGGTGCTGGTAGGCATTGTGGGCAGCGTGCCCTCGCTGGCGAGTGACCCAGGCAGCATGCTGGCCGGTGTCCAAGAGGCCTTGAACGCCCTGAAGGGCATCAACATGTTCTCTATCCTGGCTTCGTTCGTGATTTACTTCATCGGCGGCTACCTGCTCTACGCCTCACTGTTTGCCGGCTTCGGCTCTGCCGTCGACCAGGCCAGCGATGCCTCGCAATTCTCAACCCCCATCATCTTCATCATGATTATCGCCCTCTACGCCGGCATCGGTTGCATGGGCAACCCCAGCAGCCCCATGGCCGTGTGGTGCTCCATCATCCCCTTCACTTCTCCCATCGTGATGATGATTCGGCTGCCCTACGAAGTTCCATTCTGGCAAATCTCGCTGAGCGTGGTCCTGCTCTTTGTCACAGCCCTGCTCATGATCTGGCTCAGCGCGCGCATCTATCGCACGGGCATCTTGCTCTATGGCAAGAAACACAGCCTCAAAGAAATCCTGAAATGGATTCGGTAAAAAAACGCAATGTGGTCTTGTAACGCATGGCACAAAAGAAGCCACCAGCAACTCAATGGTTGCTGGTGGCTTTTTGCGATTGATGATGGTCACGGCTTCAGCATCATGCCTGCGCGGGCACTGGCTTGTCGGCAGTGACTCGCTCAAGCCACTTCACCATGCCGAGCATCACGCCCATGGACACGAGGCACACGGCCATGAACACGCCCCAGCACTGCCACAACGGCATCTTGTTATACATGAGCGGCCCAATCCAAATGAGCAAGTTGCCCAAGGCGGTCGCGCCAAGCCACAAGCCCTGGCAAACGCCTTGCAAGTGCTTAGGAGCGACTTTAGAGACAAACGACAAGCCCAGGGGAGAAATAAACAGCTCGGCAACCGTGAGGAAGAAGTAGGTCACAATCAGCACCCACGGACCGGCTTTCATGCCGTCTTTAACGGCCACGTCCATGCCCTTGAACTCCTCGCCCGAGGGATAGCCGCTCACCATGGAGTAGACAAGCAAGAACAAGTAGGCCAAGCCGGCTATCAGCATACCGTAGGCGATCTTGCGAGGGGTGGAGATTTCTTTGCCACGACTGCTCAACAGGCTGAAAATCCACATGATAATCGGCGTGAGCACAATCACGAAGAAGGGGTTCACCGCTTGCCAAATCTCGGGAGCGATGGAGTCGGTTTTCACGAAGTCGCGGGCAAATACCGAAAGCGACTGCCCGTTTTGGTGGAATGAGAACCAAAAGAAGATGGCAATGCCCAGCACGGCAAACAAGGCATACATGCGCTGCTTGATTTCGCGAGCCATCGCTTTTTTCTCCTCGGCCGAGTAGTCGGTCGTTGCAGCAGCCTCTTTCTTGACCGGTGTGGGGAAGATTTTCTTGAAAGCGATGAAGATGAACAGCGAGATGAGCATAGCCACGACCGAAGCGATGAACGAGTAGTGCACGCCCGTGTTGAACACTTCCAAGTAGCTGGAGCAGGATGCAGCCATGTCGTCAATATTGCCGCCCACTTCTTGCATGAGCTTGTGCAGGTTGGCCGTCTCCTCGCCCGTCATGTTCACGCCATTCAGCAACTTGTGGCACAGGGCGGGAAGCTCGGCATTGTAGAGCAGTCCCTTGGTGCCTAACCACCACTCGCGCAGGTAGGGGGCAATGAATGGCGCCACAAGGCCGCCAATGTTGATGAACACGTAGAAAATCTGGAAACCGCTGTCGCGCTTGCCTTGCACAGCCTTGAGCGCCTCGGGCCCCTTCTGAGCAGCCTCGGCCTCGAAGTTGTCGTACAATTGACCCACGATAGCCTGCAAGTTGCCTTTAAACAAGCCGTTGCCAAAGGCGATGAGCAGCAGGGCAAAGCAGGTGAATGGCAACAGCCAGCCGATGTTGCTGGCCGTCGAGATAATGGGGAACGAGAGCAGCACATATCCTGCCGCCATCACCACAAGACCGGCCATGATGGTGCCTTTGTAGTTTTGAGTGCGGTCGGCGATAATGCCACCCAAAAGGCTAAGCACATAGATGAGCGCGTAAAACACGGAATAGATAATGCCGCTCGTCTCGTCGCTTAAGCCAAATTTCGAGCACAAGAATAGCAAGAGCACGGCATTCATGATGTAATAGCCAAAACGCTCGCCCATGTTACTCAGGGCAGCAGGGATTAACCCTTTAGGATGGTTTTTGAACATAGTGTAAGTGGTATTTTTATTGTTAATTGATGATTTGGTTTGGCTGTTGTTACCTTGCCGTCATGCGCATGGCGACGGCATTCCCACAAGTGGTCAGCATTGATTCTTAGCCTTGAAAGCGAGAGCGTAAGTGCGGATTTGCTTGACCATGGCCAGCAGGCCGTTGCTGCGGGTGGGGCTCAAGTGCTCGTGAAGGCCGATGCGGTCGATAAAATAAAGCTCGGCATCGAGAATCTCTTGCGGGGTGCGGCCGCTCAGCACGCGCACAAGCATCGCAATGATGCCTTTCACGATGATGGCGTCGCTGTCGGCCTGCAGCGTGACCTTGTCGTCGTCATAGTCGGCTTGCAGCCACACGCGGCTTTGGCAACCGTCGATCAAGTTGGATGGAGTCTTGTACTTCTCGTCAAGGGTCGGCAGGGCGTTGCCCATGTCGATGATGAGGGCGTAGCGGTCCATCCAGTCGGTGAACCCCTGAAACTCTTCAATTATCTCGTCTTGCAATTCGTTAATCGTTAACATAATCAAACGTTTAGCCCTGCCTGCCAGTTCTGCACGCCGGGCAGTCACAGGCAATGTTTTAATTAAATGTGTAAAAGTACAAAATTATTCTCAATTCTGCAATTCTGATGAGATGGGGATTTCCATGTGACGCGCGCTCGTGATAAATTTACTGATTTGTTACCTTGGAAACCGAAGGAAACCGGAACATTTTTAGTTAATTTGCAGCATTCAAAACGCAATAGGGTTATTGTAAGAGTTTAGAGGGGAATTTAGACTTAAAACATGGATAAAAATATTCTTAGTAGTGATTTTAAGTACAATTGTAAACAATTGTAACAGCAAAATAGCAGAAGCAGCGATTGCCTCCGCTATTTTTTTGTGGGATTCCTGGCCGAGGGGAACGTGTCAGAACATCGCAGCGACACGCTTGACAGCAGCGGCAAACTGGCGCACCTCGTCGAGTGTGTTGTAGACGGCAAAAGAGGCTCTGACCATGCCTTGCACGCCATAGCGCTGCATGAGCGGCTGGGCACAATGATGCCCCGTGCGCACGGCTACGCCCAGCTTGTCGAGCAGCAGCCCCAGGTCGTAGCTGCTGATGTCGCGCACGAGGAACGAAATGACCGAGCTCTTGTCGGTGGCCGTGCCAAAGATGCGCATGCCCTCGACGGCAAGCAATTCGCGAGTAGCGACCTCAAGCAATTCTTTCTCGTGGGCGGCGATGCGCTCAATGCCAAGGTCTTTCAAGTAGTCGATAGCTGTGCCAAAAGCCGCTACATCCACAAAGTCGGGTGTCCCGGCCTCGAACTTATAGGGCAGGTCGGCAAAAGTCGTGCGCTCAAAAGTCACCGCTCCAATCATCTCGCCGCCACCTTGATAGGGAGTCATGGTGTTGAGCCAGTGCTTCTTGCCATAGAGCACGCCCACACCTGCAGGCCCATACATCTTGTGGCTTGAGAAAGCGTAGAAGTCGCAATCCAGGTCACGCACGTCAACACGCATGTGGGGCACGGCCTGAGCGCCATCGACGAGCACTGGCACGCCGTGGCGGTGGGCAATCGCGATCATCTCTTTCACGGGGTTGATGGTACCCAGCACGTTGCTCACGTGAGCAAGCGACACAAAGCGGGTGGATTCGGTGAACAAGTCTTCGTAAGCCTCCAGGTCAAGCTCTCCACGGTCGTTGATGGGCACCACGCGGATGCGGATGCGCTTGCGATGCCCAATGAGTTGCCAAGGCACGATATTGCTGTGGTGCTCCATGGTGGTGAGGATAATCTCGTCGCCATTGTAGAGCATGTCGCCAAACGACGAGGCCACAAGGTTAATGCCCTCGGTGGTGCCGCGGGTGAAGATAATTTCCTCGGTCGATGCGGCATTGATGTAGTCGCGCACCTTCTCGCGAGTGGCCTCGACCCTGTCGGTCGCCTCCTGGGAAATCGTGTGAATGCCGCGGTGCACATTGGCCTTGTGCCGGTAGTACATGCTGTCAATCGTCTCCACCACACGGCGCGGTGTCTGCGAGGTGGCGGCATTGTCAAGGTAAATCAACGGGTGCCCCTCAATCTCCCGGTTCAGGATGGGGTACTCTGACCTGATTTGAGCAATATCTAATGGTTGTGACATCATCACTCTGTGTTAACGGTTCTCTGTTTTATTGTTGCAATTTGCGGTACACTCGCCACACATGGCCAACTGCCCCTTGAAACGCTTCTCCACGAGGTGGTGCAAGCGATCCTTGAGCGAATCCATGCGTATGCTGTCAATCACATCGCTCATGAACGCCTGCATGAGCAGCATGCGCGCTTCCTTCTCCGAGATGCCACGGGTGCGCATGTAGAAGAGCGCCTCCTCGTCGAGCTGGCCGATGGCCGTGCCGTGGGAGCACTTCACATCATCGGTGTAAATCTCAAGTTGCGGCTTGCTGTACATTTTAGCTGTGGGAGCCGCCACAATGTTGCGGTTGCCCTGGTAGGCATCAATGCGCGGGCAGTTGGGCGCAACCAGGATCTTGCCGGCAAAGGCACCGATGGCGTTGTCGTTCAGCACATACTTGAACATCTCATTGCTGTGGCAGTGTGGAGCGTTGTGGTTGATGAGCGTGTGGTTGTCAACGTGTTGGCGGCCTGAAGCAATGGTCATGCCCAGCAGATGGGTCTCGCAATGCTCGCCGTCGACATCGACGTAGTAATCGTTGCGCGTGAAGCCATTGAGGAAGGTGATTCCATCGACCAGCACATTGCTGCCCTCTTGCTGGCTAATGTAGACCGACGACACGCGATGCGTCCTCTCGGCAGTCTCCTCCAGGTCGTAATAGTCGAAGGTGGAGTTTTTCAACGCCACAATCTCGATGACCTGGCTGCCCAAGTAATTCATATCCTTGTTTTGCGTGTGGTCGCACACCAGCAAGCGGCCGTGAGCGTTCTCGCCCACCACGATGAGCAGGCGGCGAACGGCCATGACAGGCGCTGCGGCATTGTAGATGTTGACCAGCTGGATAGGTTTCTCGGCGGTGACGCCATTGGGGATGTAGATGAGCATGCCGTCTTGCGCCAGTAGCGTGTTGAGCGCGACCTCGGGCTTGTTGAGGTCAGCTATCGAGCCCAAGTGCTTTTGCAAAATCTCGGGATGATTCTTCTGGGCTTCGGCAAACGTCTCCACCACCACGCCGCCCGTGTTGATTCCCGCTGTGCGGCTGGGGCGGAAGATGTCATTGAAAAAGAAGTAGAGACAGGTGCTCATGTTGGGCACATCGCAGCGAAAGGCATTGGCAGCATCGGCAGTGAACTGGGTGCGGTTGACATTCACGCCATAGTCGGGCGCGAACACCTTTTCCAGGTCGGTAGCCTCATAGTCCTCTTGCCCTTTCGTGGGGAGCTGGGCACCGTCAAGCGCTTGCAGGGCACTGTCGCGCAAACTGTTGAGAGCCTGTGGGGCTTGTGCCTCGATCGCGCTTCGGTACTCCTTGAATAGGTCGATATATTGCTTTAATGCTGTAGTCATTGCATGTTGTGTTTTGTTTTCCAATTTTCTTTGCGCTCTGCATCAGCCTCCAGGGACGTTTTTGAGGAGTCGCGCTCAAGAAGCCATTCCTGGCTGCTGCTCTTGGGAGATCTGGCATCGGCGCCTAAGCGAGGTTAGCGGGCGTTGCCGGGAGCGTTGTCGACCTGCTCCTTGATCCAGTCGTAGCCCTTCTCCTCAAGCTCAAGCGCAAGCTCGGGTCCCGCGCTCATCGCGATGCGACCCTTATAGAGTACGTGCACAAAGTCGGGCTTAATATAGTCGAGCAGGCGCTGGTAGTGGGTGATGACGATGGTGGCGTTGTTGGCGCTCTTGAGCGTATTCACGCCACTGGCCACGACGCGCAGGGCGTCAATGTCAAGCCCGCTGTCGGTCTCGTCGAGGATGCTCAACTTGGGCTCCAGCATCGCCATTTGGAAAACCTCGTTGCGCTTCTTCTCGCCACCCGAGAACCCCTCGTTCACGGCACGCGAGGCCAGCTTGTTGTCAAGCTGCACCACCGCGCGCTTCTCGCGCATGAGCTTCAAAAAGTCGCTCGCGCCCAAGGGTGCCTGCCCAAAGTACTTGCGCTTCTCGTTGATAGCGGCGCGCATGAAGTTGACCATCGACACTCCCGGAATCTCTACGGGGTACTGGAAGCTCAAGAACAGGCCCTCGTGGGCACGGTCCTCGGGCGAGAGCGCCAACAGGTCCTTGCCGCAAAACGTGGCGGTGCCGCCAGTCACCGTGTAGGCTGGATTGCCCGTGAGCACAGCGCTCAGGGTTGACTTGCCTGACCCATTGGGGCCCATGATGGCATGCACCTCGCCCGGATTGACCGTGAGGTTGATGCCTTTCAATATTTCCTTGCCTTCGATAGAGGCATGCAGGTCTTTGATTTCTAACATAGTAATATTATAAATTTGACACTAAATCATTCCATTCTTGCCTATGCTCAAATGTAATGGAATTATCCTTTTCCATGAGGTCTGCATAATGCTTAACAAAAGCAGAAGTATCTGACAATAATCTTAGGTAATATTTAATTGTTGGCAGTACACCATTAACAACCAACTGACAACCATGGGTATTTTTAATTTGATTAATATCTTTTTCTATTTCTACTTGATCATCACTCAATTCAGGTTGAGTAGATAATACATAGAATCTTTTCACTGTCGAAGGTTGAATTTTTTCCTTGACAATCGATATGATATTGTGTGTAATAGGGATGTCAAATTTTACTTCAACAGATTCAAACGCATTCCCCTGATCATGATACAGGAGATGTTTAACATTCTCCAACAAGATGACTTTAGGTCGCTTCGCCTCGACAATCTTGAAGACGTTATATATAAGGGTACCACGCGTATCCTCAAATCCTTTCATTTTCCCAGATATACTGAACGGTTGGCAAGGGAAACCCGCAGCAAGAACATCGTGCTTGGGAATAAATTCCAAAGGAATTTTGGTAATATCTCCAAAAGGATATTCACCATAATTAGCATGATACACACTTTGGGCGTGCGCATTGAATTCTGATGAGAAAACGCATCGGCCATTTTCCCATTGCAAAGGAATTCTAAAACCGCCTATACCAGCAAAAAGATCAATAAAGGTAAAGTCTACTTGCAATGGGGGCGGGAATGGAACATCATACTCCAAAGGCAAACAGAACCTTTCTTGAGAAACGTAAGCAACAGCCTCTTCAGAAACAACATCATAAAACTTATTATCTACAATTTCATCTCGATTTGATTGTTGCAAAGCACTCGTTACAAAGGCAAAATCATTCCCTCGAAATTTATGTTCCAATTCCTTATTCAATTCCGAATATTTCATGCTAAACCATTCCTTTCTACCCTACAGAGCCTTCTAACGAGACGCTGAGCAGCTTTTGCGCCTCGACAGCGAACTCCATGGGCAACTTAGCCATCACCTCCTTGGCGTAGCCATTGACAATGAGCCCCACCGCGTCCTCGGTGCTGATGCCGCGCTGGTTGCAGTAGAAGATTTGCTCCTCGTTGATTTTGCTCGTGGTGGCCTCATGCTCCACCATGCTGGAGTCGTTGCCCACCTCAATCACGGGAAATGTGTGAGCACCGCTCGTGGGGGTGAGCAGCAAGCTGTCGCACTGCGTGTAGTTTCGGCAATTGACGGCTTGGGGGGCGATTTTCACCATGCCGCGGTAGCTGTTCTGGCTATGGCCGGCACTGATGCCTTTCGACACAATCGTGCTGCGGGTGTTCTTGCCCAGGTGTATCATTTTGGTGCCCGTGTCGGCTTCCTGGTAGTTGCGAGTGAGCGCCACCGAGTAGAACTCGCCCACCGAGTTGTCGCCTTTCAAGACGCAACTGGGATATTTCCACGTGATGGCGCTGCCCGTCTCGACTTGTGTCCACGAGAGCTTGGAGTAGTCGCCACGGCACAGGCCGCGCTTGGTCACCAAGTTGTAGATGCCGCCCTTGCCGTTCTTGTCGCCGGGATACCAGTTTTGCACCGTGCTGTACTTCACTTCGGCGCGGTCCTCGACAATAATCTCCACGATTGCGGCGTGCAGCTGGTTCTCGTCGCGCTGCGGGGCAGTGCAGCCTTCGAGGTACGACACGTAGGCATCGTCATCGGCCACAATGAGCGTGCGCTCAAATTGCCCCGTGTTGGCCGCGTTGATGCGGAAGTAGCTCGACAGCTCCATGGGGCAGCGCACACCCTTGGGAATATAGACAAACGACCCGTCGCTGAACACGGCCGAGTTGAGCGCGGCATAGAAATTGTCGCGGTAGGGCACCACTGTACCCAAGTATTTCCTCACCAAGTCGGGATAGTCCTTCACGGCCTCGCTGATGGAGCAGAAGATGACTCCCAGCTCGGCGAGCTTCTCGCGATAGGTCGTGCGCACGCTCACGCTGTCCATAATGGCATCCACGGCCATGCCCGAGAGCCGCATCTGCTCCTCCAGGGGAATGCCGAGTTTGTCAAAGGTCTTTTTCACCTCGGGGTCAATCTCTTTTTTCTCGTTGCCATTCTTAGGCTTAGGGGCGGCATAGTAGCTGATGGCCTGCAGGTCAAGCTCAGGCACATTGACGTGCCCCCAGTGAGGCTGCTTGATGGTTTCCAGGTAGCGATAGGCTTTGAGACGGAATTCCAGCAGCCACTCGGGTTCGCCCTTGAGTTGCGAGATGGTGCGAATCACGTCCTCGTTCAACCCTTTGGGAATCACGTGGGTATCCACATCGGACACGAAGCCGTATTTGTATTCCTCGTCAGCGGCCTGGCTAATGATGGCCTTCTCTGCGTTTTTATGATTTTCTTGAGTCGGATTCATTTTGCAAAAATACAAAAAATAGTTGAGATATACTCGAAAATAAATGAAACGAAAAAACGACTTTCCCTGACGATGATGGGGAAAAGAAGAGGCTATTGATAGAGCCCGCTGTACAGTTTGGTCATTTCCTGATAGAAATTCTGGTAGTTCAACCGCTCGTTGAAGTCGCGTTGAGCCTGCATTCCCAGGCGGCTGCACAGCACGCTGTCGCTGAGCAGCGTGTGGATCGCGGTGGCAAGCTCTTCCTCGCTGCCGGGATTCACGAGCAAGCCGTTTTCCCCGTTATTGATATACTCGGGCTGCGCGCCATTGTTGGTGGTGATGTGCGCCTTGCCTTGCATCATGTACTCAAGGTTCGACAGCCCTAACGCCTCGGGCATGATGCTGGGCAGCACGCCAAAGCGGCACTGCTTGATGAGTGGCTGCACATTGCCGCTAAACCCCAGGAACGTGACATTCTTCACCATGTTGTGCGACACGATGAAGCCCTTGATTTGGGACACAAACTTCCGTTGCCCCTCGCCTATGACAACCAAGTGGTACTTGCTGCCGTCCATTCGCGAGAGTGCCTGGAGCAGCAAGTCGATGCCTTTCTCGTGGCTCAAGCGGCCGTGAAACATGATCATCGCCTGCTCATCGGTCATCTGGCAGATGCGGCGCAGGTCGGGCGCGCCTTGCATTTGCTCGTTGGTGGCTGGCAGCACGCTGTCGCGAATGATCACGGCCTTATCGCTGTCGAAACGCTGGATGCGGGGAATGAACTCGTTATAGGCCTTTTGGGAGACGAAAATCACCCGGTCAACCTCGCGATACACTTTCTTGGAGACATAGTTGAGCCTCGGGTGCGGCACGCCGTGCAAGGTGAACACAATGCGGTTCTTGGGGTTCTCGGCAATGTGCTTGGCCCAAATGGCCACTACGGCATCACGAAAGCTGTGCACGTGGATAATGTTGTGCCCCCGCTTGAGCAGGCGCGAAAAGCGCACGGGGCTTTCAAAGTCGTGAAAGCCTTTCAGCGGCAGCATCGACACAGGGACTTCCAGTGTCCGGAACTTGCTGAAGACAGAATCTGACTTGCGGCACACGATTTCCACGTAGTACCCGGGGTCGTCCTTGAGCATGCACGCCAAGTCAAACGCGTATTGCTCGGGGCCGCTCCAGATTTTGTTGGATACGATATGAAACACATTTATCATTTGGAGAAATGGCGTTTAAAAGGTTTGATGGCGCTGCCGCCCATGAAGGGTGGCAAGGCTCTGCGCAGTCTTTCCGTTGCCCTGGCTGGCCAGGGTGAAGAGGCTATTGCCCCTCACGGTCATTCTTGTAAATAGGGATTTGCCGACTGATGCTCTCGTTGAGGGAAATGAGCGTTTCGGTGCCCATCACGCCAGGAATATGCTGGATTTTCCCGTTGAGCAGTTCCATGAGCTGCCCGTTGTCGTGGGCATAGACTTTGGCAAACATGGTGTAGGGCCCAGTGGTGAAATGCACCTCCACCACCTCGGGAATTTTCTCAAGTTCCTGCGCAACGCTGTGATACATGGAGCCACGCTCCAGTTTCAACCCAATAAACGTGCAAGTCCCGTAGCCTAACACCTTGGGGTCAACATGATAGCCTGACCCGGTGATGACCTTCATGTCGATCATGCGCTGGATGCGCTGGTGAATGGCGGCGCGCGACACGCCACAGTCTATGGCCACATCTTTTGAGGGAATGCGGGCGTTGTGCATGATAATCTGTAGGATTTTCTTGTCCAAATTATCAATTTTTTCCATCTTTTCTCTGATTTTTAGTTGAGCTATTTTTAACCAAGCAAATGTAATGTTTTTTTATGGAAACCAGAGCATATTTATCGGAAAAATCACGAAAAGACGATTTTTTGCCACGATAAGGAAGATGTTTGTTCTTGGAAAGGGGCTACTTCAATCTCAACTGCTCAAAAAGCCGCCACATCACGATAGCGGCCGTGTTGGCGATGTTCAGGCTGTGCTTGGTGCCTAACTGGGGCAGCTCGATACAGCAATCGCTGGCATCAACCACCTCTTGTGCCACCCCCCTCACTTCGTTGCCAAAAATCAAGGCATATTTTTTATCCTTTTCGATGCTAAATTGGTCAAGGCCGATGCTGCCGTGCACTTGCTCGACGGAGCAAATCTCATAGCCCTCGCCACGCAATTGCTCCACGGCCTGCAAGGTGCTGCCGTAGTGTGACCATGCCACGGTACACTCAGCGCCCAAGGCGGTCTTGTGAATCTCGGGCATGGGAGGGATAGCGGTGATGCCGCACAGGGCGATGCGCTCGATCAGGAAAGCGTCGGCCGTGCGAAACACACTGCCCACGTTCATCTCGCTGCGCACGTTGTCAAGCACGACCGTCACGGGTATTTTGGAAACGGCCTTAAACTGCTCGGCATCGAGGCGGTGCAGCTCTATCATGGATTTTTTCTTCATCGCACGCCGAGTTTTTATTTCAAGTAGTCCTCGAAATAGCGCGTGATGCGCTCGTGCAAGTGCACACTCTGGTGACCGCGCATATTATGTCCCTGGCCGGGATAGACGTAGAAGTCGGGCTGCGTGCCAGCGGCGATGCAAGCCTTGAGGAACGACAGGGCATGCTGGGGTACCACCGTGGGGTCGTTGTAGCCAATGATGATTTGCAGGCGGCCTTTCAAGTTCTTGGCAGCGTCGAGCAAGCTGGCTTTCGCGTACCCCTCGGGGTTGGCTTGCGGCGTGTCCATGTAGCGCTCGCCGTACATCACCTCATACCATTTCCAGTCAATCACTGGGCCGCCGGCAACGCCCACCTTGAACACGTCGGGATAGCGGGTCATGAGGCTGATGGTCATGAAACCGCCAAAGCTCCAGCCGTGTACGCCCAGCCGCGCCGTGTCCACGTAGGCTTGATTGCGCAAAAATTCCACGCCTTTCATCTGGTCTTGCATCTCAATTTGCCCCAGCTGCCTGAAAGTGGCCTGCTCAAAGTCACGGCCTCGATTCTCGCTGCCACGGTTGTCGAGAATAAAAAGCACGTAGCCTTTTTGCGCCATGTAGGTTTCCCAGCTTCGACTGCCCCAGTGCCAGCGGGCATCCACATTGTGGGCGTGGGGGCCGCCGTACACGTAGACGACGGTAGGGTACTTCTTGCCCCGGTCGAAGTCGGCAGGCTTCACCAGGCGGTAGTAGAGGTCAGTCACGCCATCGGCGGCTTTAATGCTGCCGCTCTCGTAGGTGGGCACCTTGTAGCCCGCCCATGGGTTGGGCGCAGTGAAAAATGTGGTAGCCTGGCCCGTGGTGGTGTTCACCATCGCAACCTTGCGGGGCACGTCGGGTTCCTGGTAATTGTCCACCATGCAGGTGCCGCTCTCGCTCAGTGTGCCATAATGCCAGCCCTTGCCGCCCTGGTCGATGCGGGTGCGCTGGCCGTTGTCAAGGTTCACACGGTAGAGGTTACGCTGGAGGCTGCCGGCCTCATTGCTGGCGATGATCACGTTGTGTCCCTTGGCCTCAAAGCCCATCAGCTGCATCACCACCCAGTGGCCGCTGGTGATTTGCTTGAGTTCCTTTCCGCTTTGATCAAAGAGATAGAGGTGGTTCCAGCCATCTTTCTGGCTTTGCATGATGAACTTGCCGGGATCCCATGGCAAGAACACGATGGGGTGCTGCGGCTCAACGTACTTGGCTTGCGTCTCGCGGTAGAGCTCGCCGGCCTTAGCGCCCGTAGTGGCATCGTAACTCACTAAGCGACAATCGTTTTGGTCGCGATTCAACTCAAACATGTAAATCAGCTTGCTGTCGGGACTCCATGTGATGTTGGTGAAGTAACGGTCGGTAGGGTCACCCGCTTGCAGGTAGATTGTTCGTCCCGTCAGAACGCTGTAGACCCCCACCGTCACCTTGTGCGATGGCTGGCCAGCCATGGGGTATTTGTCGGGCGCGGGCGTGGCGATTTGCCCATTGGGAGCGTCAAGCGCGGGGATGTCGACTTGCGGATAGTCGGTCACCATGCTTTGGTCCATGCGATAGAAGGCGATTTGCTGCCCGTCGGGACTCCAGAACATGCCGCCGTCGATGCCAAACTCGTTGCGGTGCACCGCCTGCCCGTAGACAATCTCGCGTGAGCCGTCGGTAGTGACTTGCTCATCGTTCACATAGAGATTTCCGTCTTTCACCCAGGCGCTGTTGCGGCCCACAAGGTTAAACTCCTCGGCTTGAATTCCTTGATCGAAGAGAGCCGAGTAGACGACTTCCTTTTTCTTGAAGTCAACGAGCATGCGCGTCGTGTGGGTTTCCACCATCACGATGGGTTCGTGGGCGTAGGGGAACGACACGCCCCTCATCGACGTGAGCTGCTCGTCGCCCTGCAGAGCCGCCCACTGGTTGAGGTCACCGGTAGAGATGAACGGCGTTTCCTTGCCGTTGTCAAGGTTCACGATGGAGCAGGTCAACTTGTCGATGTGCACCAGCTTGTCGCCCCACCAGGTGAGCGTCTTGTTTTGGGGAATCATGTTCTGGTAGTTGTTTCCGCCAAAGTTCAAGTCCTCTAAGGTGAATTGTTTTTGTGCCATCGCTGTAGCGGGTGCCACTATAAGCACCCAAGCCACTATCGCTCCCATCCATGTTTTGATATTCATGACCAAGCTGTTTTGATTCGTTTTTTAGTTCTCCTGCAAATATACTGATTATTCTTTGAATAAGCATAGTCTCCCCGCACGGTCTCGCTGTGCTCTCAAATGGATTTTGAGAAAGCGCGGCGGCGCTTGTGCTGCTCGTTTTTGAAGTATTGCCATTGCTTTTGCACGTTGGCGTTGGTCTCCAGCTCGACGTTCGTCTCGGCATACTCATAACCCCGCTCGACAAAGGTGCGAATCAGATCCTCAAAAATGAGCGCGTTCACGCCTTTGCTCTGCAACTCTGGCTTCACGGCAATGAGCATCAAGTCCACAATGCTGGTGTGGCCGTTCACTGCCTTGAGCAAGTCCATCCATCCCCGGGGGAAAAGGCGGCCGCGGCACTTGATGAGCGCTTTGCTCAGCGACGGGATGCTGATGCCGAAAGCCACCAGCTGGTCGTTGGAGTCGACGACACACGAGACGTGGTCAAGGGGCAAGTGCGGCAAGTAGGCCTTGATATACTGCTCGATTTGAGCGGGTGTGAGCGGGGTGTAGCCATAGAGCTTGTCAAAGCCCTCATTGATCAGTTGGAAAATGGGTTGCCCATAAGCCCGAACAAGTTTCTTGCGGTCGTTAAAGCGCACGGTGCGCAAGTGGTACTTGGCACGCACAATGTTGGCAATGCGGCTCATCTTTTCGGGAACTTGATTGGGGATAAAGACCTTGAACTCAACCCAATCGGCCGATTTCTCGAAGCCAAGCCGCTCAAAGTGCGCTGGGTAGTAAGGGTAATTATAGATGGTGGCTTGTGTCCCCAACTGGTCAAATCCCTCGATCAAGCAGCCCTCGCGATCCATGTCGGTGAAACCGAGCGGCCCGGCTAAGCTGGTCATTCCCTTACTCTTGACCCACTGCGTGACCTTGCCGATGAGCGCGCTCGACACCTCGGGGTCGTCAACAAAGTCGATAAAGCCGAAACGCCCCTCTTGCCTGCCCGTGCGCTCATTGGCCACACGGTTGATGATGGCGGCCGTGCGCCCCACGATTTTACCATCGCGATAGGCTAAGAAATAGGCAGCCTCGCAAAATGCGAATGCGGCGTTGCGCGACGGCATGAGCGTGTTGAGTTCATCGGTCACCAAGCAAGGCACGTAGTAAGGACTGTCACGATACAGCTGGTCAATAGGGAAATGGATGAATTTCAGTAAATTCCCTCGCGTGGGTTCAATTTGACGTATTTCGATTGCCATAACAATTCCATAAAAAAACTCATATAAAAGTTCACAAAGGTAAATAATAAAATTTAAAAGGTCACCATTTTGGCGAGCAAAACTTTGTTGCATCTTGGTGTTGAATCTACCTTGTGAAAATGTGTCAAAAATATTTGTTATATAGATTTTAAATATCTATCTTTGAAAACACATTAATTATAAGCTATTAGCTATGGTTCAAGAAAAAAAATCTACAGATTTATTCCCTTGGGTATTGATGATTTTGATGTCATCAGTAACATTTGTGGGAATTTTATCAGAATTGGTGCCTTCGGGCGTGTTACCGCAAATCATGTCAGACCTTGGCGTCAACGAAGTTCAAGGCGGAAGGCTGGTGGGTTTGTATGCTCTTGCATCGGCCATATTCGGCATTCCACTCATCTCGGCGACAATGCAGTACAACCGCAAGAAGGTGTTGTTGTGGTTGTTGGTGGGATTTGCGATCTGCAACGTGCTGTCAGGTCTTGTACACAACTACTACATAGTGTTAGCGTTGCGTTTCCTCGGCGGTATCAGTGCGGGTGTCATGTGGCCGATGATTGCGGCCTTTGGCATGCGTTTGGTACATCCCAGTCATCAAGGTAGGGCTGTAGCTGTGATCATGGCGGGTAATACTTTGGGTATAAGTCTGGGTATGCCGCTGATGACATCAATTGGAGATAAGTTTGGTTGGCGTATTGAATTTATCGCATTAGGACTGCTTGTTGCGCTGATTGCGCTGCTTTCGCTATTCATGCTGCCGTCTACGCCTGGCGAAAAGCTCACCAAGAGCACATCACCTTTCGCCATGTTGAAAAACAAATCCATTTTATTGATTATTCTTCTCACCTTGTTAGGTGTTTGTGGACATTACGGAGTATATACCTACATCACCCAATTGGTTGCCGAAATTAACGTAGCAGGAGGCATTGAGATGGCTCTGATGGTATTTGGTATCGGCTCATTGATATCTATCATCATCGCAACGAAGTACATTGATTTGTATCTTCGTGAGCTTACTATCGCCATGTTTGCCTTCTTAGCTGTAGCCATGCTCCTGTTCTACTTCTTCAAGGGTGCCATGGGAATTTCGCAATTTGGTTTCTTCTTGTGGGGATTGTCGTTCGGTCCATTGGTTACATTGTTCCAGGCTGCAGTGGGAAACCAAGTGGAAAGTGGAAAAGATGTGGCCATGTCGGTGCAGTCGTGTATGTTTAATCTTTCTATCATGATTACGACATGGATTGCAGGTTTGTTGCTGATAAGCTTCGGTCCAACGAGCTTGATATGGTATGCCGTACTGTTAGCCGTGCCAGGAATGATAATTTCTATATTCGCCAAGCATACATTGCGACGGATAGGATAAAGAACAAGTTCATATACACGCATAAAAAAAGCTGCACATTACATTGTGCAACTTTTTTAAGTTGAATGACCTTACATCTTGAAAGGAATTTCATATTCTGTAGGTTTCTTCTTAAACAAGAATTCACCCTTTCTAACAGAAGCCAGTACACCAACACGTCTACGGATGCAATCCCATGAGCTGTCGCCATCCAGAACGATAAAGTTGGCATCCTTGCCTTCTTCCAGTCCGTATGCGTCATGGATGTTCATACACTTAGCACCATTGTAAGTAATCATATCGAAAGCATTTTCTACTTCCTCTGGGCTTGCGTACTGTGACAGGTGGATGGCATTATCCAGGATATTCATCATGTTACCGCTTCCCAATGGATACCACGGGTCGTTGATAGAGTCCTGAGCCAGTGCGACATTGATACCCATGTGCATGAACTCCTTGATGCGTGTCAAGCCGCGACGCTTTGGATAAGTGTCCTGACGACCTTGCAGATATGCGTTCTCTGTGGGGCAGGAGATGAAGTTCATCTTACTTCTCTTGAACATATCGAACATGCGGTAAGCGTACGAGTTGTCTGCCGAACCGAACGAACAAGTGTGGCTTGCGGTGGTCTTTGTACCATAATCCTCCAGGTATACCAAGGCGTTCAGAATCTCAACGAATCTTGCCATGGTGTCATCTGTCTCGTCACAGTGAACGTCAATCAGTACGTTGTATTTCATGGCCATCTCAACAATGTCGTGGATAGATTTCTCACCAAACTCTCTTGCGGGCTCGTAGTGTGGAATACCACCAACCACGTCAGCACCCATTTTCAGCGCTTCTTCCACCAATTCTTTTCCACCCTTGTAGGTGTACATACCGTTTTGCGGAAAGGCTACAACCTGAATGTCCACGATGTCCTTCATCTCTTCTTTCAGTTCCATGAGAGCCTTGAAGCCGATAAACTTGGGATCGGTTACGTCGGTCTGTGCGCGGATAAACTGAACGCCTTGTGATACCTCGTCCTCGATACCCTTGCGTGCCAGCTTCTTCACACCCTCGATGGTCATTGTGGCCTTGTACTTGGGCCAGTTCTCGATAGCCTCGTAAAGTGTACCCGATGCAGCACCAATACCTTCCATCTCTGCCAGTGTGTAAACATAGTCTAAGTGCAAGTGTGGGTCTACGTAAGGAGGAAGCACAAACTTACCTTTCAAGTCAATCTCCTCGTCACATTTAGGCAGATTATTGCCAATTTGAGCAATCTTGCCATTCTCCACTATCATTTCTGTTGCTGAACAGTTGCGATAAAATTTCGCATTAAAAAATTTCTTTTTCATAAAAAATAAGTTTAAGTATAACACTCCAAATATAGTGATTTAAAATGGAATGTGCAACTTTTATTTGATGCCTTTTGGCATAATCTTACAATATTTATAGAATTTTCTTGTTTTTTGATAATCACCTCATTGTGCCGCATCAATTTCGTTATTTTCATTCATCGAATGCTTTGCCAATCTATTTTCTTCTTCTATCTTTGCAAAAGCAAGTGCATATTAGTGGCTTTGCCCGGGACAGCTCAGGGATGAAAGAGTGTTCCATGCGGCAAGGTATTTGCCTGCGTAAGTTCAATTAAGAAATGCAACTTTTGGCAATAAACAAAAGGAGCGAAAAAGATATTTTTTCAGAGAAAAGAGGGGGTGTT
>CABTZK010000007.1 GCA_902489275.1 uncultured Porphyromonadaceae bacterium | reverse complement strand
TGTCTCTGACAATGGAGAGGATGTCATCAATCTGCCTGTTCAAGGCTGCCGCCTCAGGGTGCCTCACGACACGCCCTCCTTTCCACTGCCCGAGCGAAAGCCGGACACCAGTGGGGAAATACATCTTTTTCTGACTGAACGACACAAGGACTTCCACCATAGCCTTACGCGTCGCCGTGGCCACCTTTCGGCGGTTAAATCTAATTGAAATAGTAGGGTATCTCATATCTGTACCGTGTTTTCTTGCCGATGCACCGCCTCTGTACCGTGTTTTTGTACACATTTGCACATATTTGTACACATTAAAACGTACCTTTTCGTCATGCGGAACACACTTTTAAACGATTCGTATATAGGCAGTTAATTTGTAAATTATTGATATTCAGAAAGGAAAAAGGCGACTGGATTCCAGCCGCCTTGTGATCCGCGTGGGGCTCGAACCCACGACCCCAACATTAAAAGTGTTGTGCTCTACCAGCTGAGCTAGCGAATCTCTATAAAAGCGGTGCAAAGATAATATTATTTTTCCCCACACGCAAGCGTTCGGGCAAAAAAATGCCAGAAATTCCCAAAAATCCACCTAAAGCCGCGTCTCAGCGCCATTGATTGCACTCCCTGCTTCACCCATGCGACAAGCGACGGGAATCTCGGTTAGTACCTTAAAGCAATGCCGTTTTTGACCTCGAAAAATCCTCATGCGCTGTGGCCTGAAAGGCCGTTCTCCCATCGTGGAAACTTAATGTAACCTTTTTTCAGAAAGATTTCTTGCTAAATTTTTTTTTTGTGCTTTTTAGCATTAACTTTGCAGTGTCTTTTCATGATGCCTCTAAAACCGTCATTCATACAGGAAAAGATTGTTCAACTTTAGTGTAATTGGCAGATGGCTGTGACGGTCTGCCTGAAAAATTGTTTTAATTGTCATGTTGGAAAAGAACAATGTGAAGTTCCGTCAAAGCATTGTGGTCCGTTTCTCGGGCGACAGCGGTGATGGTATGCAGCTTGCCGGCAACATTTTCTCCAATGTTTCGGCAGAGAATGGTGAGATTATTTCGACTTTCCCCGACTATCCAGCCGAGGTGCGCGCGCCTCAAGGCTCACTCAACGGCGTGTCTGGATTTCAAGTTAACATTGGCCATGGCGTGCACACTCCAGGTGATGAATGTGACGTGCTCGTAGCCATGAATCCAGCAGCGCTCAAGCAGAACATCAAGTTTCTGAGTCCGCGCGGCGTGATTATTGTCGACATCGACTCTTTCAAGAAAGCCGACTTAGAGAAAGCCGAATTCAAGAGCGACGACCCATTTAAGGAATTGGGCATCAATGTTCAAGTCGTCGAAGTACCCATGACCGAAATGGTAAAGGCGGCCCTCAAAGACACTGGGATGGATTTCAAGGCGCAAATGAAGTGCCGCAACATGTTCGCATTAGGTCTTGTGTGCTGGCTGTTTGACTTCCCCGTAGAAGCCCCACTGCGTTTCCTCAAGAGAAAGTTCAATAAGAAACCTGCCGTGTATGAAGCCAATGCCAAGGTGATTGAGGGTGGCTATGACTATGGGCACAACATCCACGCCTCGGTATCGACCTACCGCATTGCCACCAACGAGAAGCAGCGTCCAGGCGTCTACACCGACGTGAATGGCAACAAGGCAACCGCATGGGGCCTTATCTTGGCATCAGAGAATAGCCATCGCCCGCTTTTCCTGGGCAGTTACCCCATTACCCCAGCAACCGACATCTTGCATGAGCTGGCCAAGCGGCGCGACATGGGCGTGAAAGCCATTCAGATGGAAGACGAAATTGCTGGCATTTGCTCAGCCATCGGCGCGTCGTTTGCCGGCAATCTGGCCGTGACCACCACTTCTGGGCCAGGCTTGGCACTCAAGAGCGAGGCTTTAGGACTCGCTGTGATGGCAGAACTCCCTCTTATCCTGATTGACGTGCAGCGTGGCGGCCCATCAACGGGTCTTCCCACAAAAACCGAGCAGACCGACTTGCAGCAAGCACTCTACGGCCGCAGCGGCGAATGCCCGCTCGTGGTGCTTGCCGCCGCGTCGCCAACCGACTGCTTCCACATGGCATTTGAAGCCGCTCGCATCGCTCTCGAACACATGACCCCTGTCATCTTGCTCACCGATGCCTTCATCGCCAACGGGTCGAGCGCATGGCGCATTCCCGAAATCGGCGACTATCCGCAGATTAAACCCAACTTCGTGCAGCCCGAAATGCGCGGGAAATGGTTCCCCTACATGCGCAACGAGGAGTGTGTCCGCTACTGGGCAATTCCAGGAACCGAGGGATTCGAGCACCGCTTGGGCGGCCTGGAGAAAGACTACAACACCGGCACTTTGAGCAACAACCCCGAGAATCACGAGCGCATGGTCAAGGCTCGCGCCAAAAAGATCGAGAAGGTGGCCAAGCACATTCCCGAATTGGTCGTGAAAAGAGACGGCAACGAGTTTGCTGACACACTCATGGTCGGCTGGGGCGGCACCTACGGCCACATGCTTGAGGCCTGCGAGGAGCTCAACAAGAGCGGCATCAAGATTGACCTCGCCCAGTTCCGCTACATCAATCCCCTGCCCCTCAACACCCACAGCACGCTCTGTCGCTACAAGAGAGTGATCGTGTGCGAGCTCAACAGCGGCCAGTTTGCCCGTTACCTAAGGTCAAAGTTCCCTGATGTCAACATCAAGCAAGTCAACAAGGTTCAAGGCCAGCCATTCTTGGTGAGTGAAATTGTTAAAGGCGTTAAATTAAATTTGGAGGACAAATAATCATGGAAGAGAACACGAATCTAAAGCAATACCTACCTAAGGATTTCAAAAACGACCAGTCTGTGCGCTGGTGTCCAGGCTGCGGCGACCACGCCGTGCTCAACGTGCTGCACAAGGCGATGGCCGAGCTTGGCATCCCTCCTCACATGACAGCGGTGATCTCAGGCATTGGCTGTTCAAGCCGCCTTCCCTATTACATGAACACCTACGGCTTCCACACCATTCATGGCCGTGGCGGCGCAGTGGCCACGGGCTTCAAAGTGGCGAACCCCGAGATAACCGTTTGGCAAATCGCTGGCGACGGCGACGGCCTGGCCATTGGAGGCAACCATTTCATCCACGAGGTGAGGCGCAATGTGGACCTGAACCTCATCTTGCTGAACAACAAGATCTACGGCCTCACCAAGGGGCAGTACTCGCCCACGAGCGACCGTGGCTTCAAGTCAAAGTCATCGCCCTACGGCACGGTCGAAGACCCCTTTGTGCCTGCCGAGCTCGTGTTTGGCGCGCGGGGCACATTCTTTGCGCGTGGCATCGACGTGGAACTGAAAATCAATCAGGAAATCATGGTCGCAGCGGCCAAGCACAAGGGCTGCTCGGTGGTTGAGATTCTGCAAAACTGCATGATTTTCAACGATGGCATCCACAAATACATCACCGCCCGCGAAACCCGCGCCGAGCGCACGATTCACCTCGTTCATGGCGAGAAGATGCTCTTTGGCGCCAACAACGAGAAAGGCCTTGTCCAAGACGGATTTGGCCTGAAAGCTGTGACCGTGGGACAGGATGGCTACACCATCGACGACGTGCTCGTGCACGACGCCCACTGCGCAAACAACTTCCTGCACCAGCAATTGGCCATGATGGACGGACACGACCTGCCTCTGGCGTTAGGCGTGATTCGCGCGGTCAAGGAACCCTCCTATGAGGAAGGCGTGCAGCAGCAAGTGGAAGAGGTCACTGCCCAGTACAATTACGCTTCCTTGCGCGACATGGCGCTTGCAGGCGACACTTGGGTCGTGAAGTAAACCCCCACGTTCCTCTTTTTGAGGCAACAAGACACGCACCAAAGGAATTGTAGAATTCGTTATATTTTTTGTGACATTTTGCTCCATCATCCATGCGAATGGGAGAGGAGCAAAATGTTTTTTACCCCTAATCGGCCATTAGAAAAAGCTTCTTGACATTTTCTAATGACCGATTTGGGGTTAATGTTCCGCGAGGTTTTCACTGCTCATCGGGGGTGGGGGTGAAAGGCGCGTTAGCGGGGATTCACTACGCGCTCGCCGGTGAGCTTGGCCAGTTTTTTGCGCTGCTGGCTCAAGTCTTGAAGGTGTTGCAGCAGTTCTTGGGTTTTGGCCTTGTCAGCATTTTTCAACTCGTTCTGAATCGACTTCATTTGCTCTGTGACAATGGCGTTGCGCCAATTGTTGATAGCTTCCTTTGCCAACTCTGGCAGGCGGTCGAGCTCAGTTGCGATGACGGCAAACTGGGTGTGGATTTTGCTCAATTGATGTTTTTCGCTCACCAGCTCAAGTGCCGTCTCTCTCACCTTGTCATCGGCATGAGAGCATAGCCGCTTCTCAAGATAGGTCTTGCGGAAATCTTCCATTTTCACATTCATCGAGGCTTCGATGCTTTCGCTCAGGGCATTCTCTTTTTGCTCAATCTCGTCAAGATTGTCGATGCCCTCCTCTCTGAACCTGCTGGTGCCTTCGTCAAACAGGCGCTTGCTCTCGGCCTTTATCTGCTGCTGGAGGTCTTCTAATAGCCGATAGAATTCTGGCAGGCATTCGATGCCCAGGTTGTAGATCTTGATGTAGGTGGGGCAGGTGAATTTCAGATTGAAATCAGAGAACTGGTTGTGAACATATTCAATGAGCGAGGTGGGCACCAAATTGCCGTCGCCATAATCGGTCTCGCACAAATAGCACATGCCGTATTTTGCGATATACCTCATGAGGTCGGTCTCGTGTGGCGGAACGGCTTCAACAGCGGGCGACTGAATAGCGGGATGATTTTCAGGCGAAGAGGCCTCTATCTTCAGGTCACCCCCGGCCGTGGGGCGCTGTGCGTCATTGCCTTGGGCTGCCGGCGCGCTGCTGGCGGTCTTGCCGCTTGTGCGCTGTGATTTCTCCCGCTCTTGGCGTTTGTATTCCTCATTTTTGATTTTGAGGACATCTTTCTTGATTTCCTTCAAGATGACTTCTTCCTTGATGCCTAACAGGGTGCTGCATTCTTTGGCATACACCGATTGGGTGATCTCTGACGGGATGACCGCAATCGATTTCACAATGTCGGCAATGGCAGTGGCGCGCTTGATGGGATCGTTTTTACTGCCTTTAAGAAGAACATCGGTTTTGAAGCGAATGAAGTCTCGCTCGTGCTCGTTGATGTAGTTTTGGATTTCGGTGGCGCTGTGGGAGCGGGCGAAGCTGTCGGGATCCTCGTCCTCGGGCAGAAGCAGCACCTTGATATTCAGCCCCTGCTTGAGGAGCAGGTCAACGCCTCGCAATGCCGCATGCACTCCCGCGGCATCCCCGTCGAAGAGTTCTGTCACATTTTCGGTGAAGCGGTGTATCTTGTGAATGTGCCCTTCGGTTAAGGCGGTGCCCGATGACGCTATCACATTCTCAAATCCTGCCTGGTGCATCGAAATCACGTCGGCATAGCCCTCAACAATGAAGCATTTCCCCTGCTTGGCAATAGCGCGCTTGGCTTGAAACAGCCCGTAGAGCTCATTTCTCTTGTTGTAGATGGCCGACTCTGGCGAATTGACATATTTTGCGGCCTCTTGCTTGAGGGTCCTGCCGCCAAAGGCCACGACCTTGCCGGCGATATTGAAGATGGGAAACATGACGCGCCCGCGAAATCGGTCATAGCCGCCTCCACGGTTATCGTCGATGCACAGCCCTACCGCCAACAGCATTTCCCGGCTATAGCCGGCCTTGATGGCTGATTGATAAAAGAAGTGGCTGCTCTCAGGCGAATAGCCCAAGTGAAATTTCCGAATGGACTCATCGGTGAAGCCTCGCTCTCTGAAGTAGCTTAACCCTATTTCTTGACCCTCGCGGGTTTCATGGAGCTGCTGCTCGAAAAGTCTCATGGCAAACTCGTTGATCACGAGCTGGCTTTCGCGCTCGCTCTGAGCGGCTCGCTCCTCGTCGGTGAGTTCTCGCTCCTCGATGTCGATGTGGTATTTCTTGGCGAGGTAGCGCAGGGCCTCGGGATAGGAAAGTTGCTCGTGCTCCATGATGAAATTGACCGCGCTGCCCCCCTTGCCGCACGAGAAGCACTTGCAAATGCCCTTGGATCGGGACACATAGAACGAGGGTCGCCGGTCGTTATGGAAAGGACAGAGCCCCACATAGTTAGCGCCACGGTGTTTCAATGCCACGAAGTCGCTCACGACATCAACAATGTCGGCCGCATCAATGATTTTGTCTACAGTAGCTCGATCAATCATGAGATTTATCCTTTCGTCAAAACAAAGGTAAGGCTTTTCCCACACCCTCACAATACCCCGACACAAGAAACTGCAACCCGGACACAGGTTGCAGCTCGTTAAAATGCCAGAGGCGGTAGAACTTGCCCAAGCGCTTGGCAGCCTGGGCTCCGCCGCTACGAGGCTTCCTGCGATTTCTCCAGCATGATGTCGAGAATCACGTTATCGGCCATGGTCATGCCTGGTGTCCCGACGCGTGCCATGTTGGCGATGCACTGCTCTGGAGTGAGGGCGCAAATGCCATCGCTTGGGCGCAAAGCCACGCCGTTGATCGCCAGCCGGGCGCTCATGAACGCCGCCGCCGTGGCTGTGGCTTGCTTGAGGGCGCACCCCACTTTCCCGCCATCGCAAATCATGCCTGCAATAGCGCCTGTCATGTTGCGCACTGCCCAGCCCATTTGCTCATCGTCGCCCCCCATGAGCCAGGTCATGGCCACGCTGGCCGCTGTCGATGCACCTGCCGCGCAAGTGCACATGGCCACGAGTTTCCCAATCTTGCAATTGATGTAGCTGTTCAGCAAGTCGCCAAGAGCCAGGGCTTTTAGGGTCTTCTCGCGAGAGCAGTGGCACGCATTGGCCATCTCGGTGATGGGCACAATCATGCCCACGCCTTTGCTGCCCGACCCCGCGCTGCTCATCACCGACAGGGGGCAGCCGTTAAGGCGCGCCTCAATGGCACTCGCCACCTTGAGCATGGTGTGTGTCATCAGGCCGTTGCCCATGACATTGTTGCAATCCTGTTTGAGTACCCGGGCGATGCCAATGCCGGCCTCGTGGCTCATGCCATATTTAGCGACATTCTCATTCATGTTCAGCCCCTCGCTCACAAATGACAGCTCTTCCTCGGTGGCCGAGTCGACCAGCTCCCTCATCTGCTTGATGGTCATGCCTAAGAGCTTGTTCAGCGTGCTGTTCTCTTGGGTGTGCACAAAGTCATCGTCTCGCATGAGGTCGACACCATCCTTTTGGATAAGGATCACATTGGTGTGGTTGCCCTTGATGATGGCCGTGCCCACGCCATTGCTGGTCGTGACGTCACAGCGGGCATATATCGTGTGCTGCGAGCGGTCAATATCCACTCTCACCTTTCCTTGCTTGACGAGCTCTTTTGCTTTCTTGGCTCCCTCTTGGCTCAGGTCCTGAAGAATTTGCAGTTTTTTATCAGGATTGCCAATGACAGCGCCAATGGCAAAAGCGAAATCAAGGCCGACGTCAGGGAAGTTCGGAATTGACACCGACATGCCATTCTTGTAGATATTGGAGTTCACGGCAGCATCAATTCTCAAAATATCGCCCCCCACGGCCTGCATAGCGGTAGCAGCGGCAATCGCAACGCATGCAGGCTCGGTACAGCCTAACGCCGGCGCCATGTTGCGCTTCAAGAACGCAAGCATTTCTGTTTTCTCAAGCATAGCTTAGTATAGTTTCTTATGTAGGTTGGTTTGTAATTCGGCCTCAAAATTACAAATAAAACACTTTCCTGCCAACTTTTTCCATAAAAATCCCTGGCGGGCAGATTCGTAGATTCAACACCAAAATGTTGTAGCGCCCTAACGGCAAGTGTGAAATTACGAAACGTTCTTGAAAAGCTAAATCGCGCGGTGTCAAATTCCGATTTTGAGGTTAAAATCGCGGGGTTGCGTGGGGGCTTGCTTTTTTCACGGTATTTGTGTAATTTTGCAGGGTATAACTTTAAAATACCGATGACCTATGTTTGAAAAAGAAGTATATGAGAAACGGCGCGATGCGCTCAAGAAATTGGTGAAGAGCGGCGTGATTATCCTGTTTGGCAACAACCTGTCGCCCAACAACTATCCCAGTAATGCCTATGACCCTTTCCGCCAGGACTCGTCATTCCTCTACTACTTTGGCGAGCTGCAGCGCGAAGGCCTTGTGGGGGTGATTGACATCGACAACGACCGGGAGTATCTCTTGGGCGATGACATCGACATCGAGGACATTGTGTGGTATGGCTCTTACGACAGCGTGGCCACGCTGGCACAGGCCGTGGGCGTGGCTCACAGCGCCCCCATGGCCAAGCTGGCCGAGCTCGTCAAGGAGGCCAAGGAACGCAAGATTCATTTCTTGCCGCCCTATCGGCACGACACCATGATCCAAATCATGGATCTTTTGGGCATTCATCCCAGCAAGCAACGCGAGGCCGCTTCACTCGACCTGATTCATGCCGTGGTGAGCATGCGCTCGGTCAAGAGTGACCTTGAAATTGCCGAGATTGAGAAAGCGTGCGCCATTGGCTACAAGATGCACACCACGGCCATGCGGCTCACGAAGCCCGGCGTGACCGAGAAATACATCGGCGGCCAAATCGTTGGCGTGGCCAACAGCTATGGCCTGCAAGTGAGCTTTGGCACGATCTTCTCGCAACATGGCGAGATCATGCACGGTGGCCCGCAGCCCGTGCCGTTGGAGGACGGGCGGCTGGTGCTTTGCGACTGTGGCGCCGAGACCATCAGCGGCTATTGCAGCGACAACACGCGCACCTATCCTGTCAATGGCAAGTTCACCCCGCGCCAGCTCGACATTTACCGCATTGTCGAGGAGTGCCACGACTATGTGCTCGACGTGGCCAAGCCTGGCGTGAAATATGCCGATGTGCACTTTGGCGTTTGCCGCTTGATGACCGACCGCCTGAAAGCGTTAGGGCTCATGAAGGGCGACACCGAGGAGGCCGTGCGCGCGGGCGCTCACGCCATGTTCCTGCCCCACGGCTTGGGGCACATGATGGGCATGGATGTGCACGACATGGAGGGCCTTGGGCAAATCTATGTGGGATTTGACGACGAGACGCGGCCCAACTTAGAGCAATTTGGCACCAACTGCCTGCGCATGGGGCGCCGCTTGGAGGAAGGCTTTGTCGTCACCGACGAGCCGGGCATCTACTTCATTCCCGCGCTCATCGACGACTGGCGCAAGAGCGGGTACTGTGCCGAGTTCTTGAATTTCGACCTGTTAGAAACCTACAAGGACTTTGGCGGCATTCGCATCGAGGACGACGTGCTCATCACGCGCGACGGCTGCCGCTTCTTGGGCAAGGAACGCATTCCTTATCACCCGGCCGACATCGAGGAATTCATGAAGAGCAACCGATCTTAGAAAAAGAAAGAGGAATTGAGGCTTAGGCGTAGCTTATTCCTGCCGAGCCCTGATTCCTTGCAAATGATTATGACGAAATTTTTGACTGTTTTACATGCCGCACTGCTGTCGGCAGCAGCACTCACCGCTTGGGCCGGAGAAAAAGAGCCCAACCCCGCTGCTCCGCCATTCTTGAAGCCTGGCGACAAGATTGCCGTTATCTCGCCAGGGAGCACCCCGAGCGAGAGTGCCGTGAGCAAGGGAATGGAGGTGCTGCGCAACTGGGGGCTTGTGCCGGTGGCGGGCGAGCACGTCACGGCATGCTATCATTTGTGGGCAGGAACGGTGGCCGAACGCAAAAGCGACTTGCTGTGGGCGCTGCGCGACCCAAGCGTCAAGGCCATCTTGTGTGCCCGCGGGGGATATGGCTCGTCACAACTGCTCCACGAAATCCCAGTTGACACGCTCAAGAAGTACAACAAGTGGATGATTGGCTACAGCGACATTACCGCGCTGCACAGCGCCTGGACACGCACGGGGCACATGAGCATCCACGCCAACATGTGCGGCCGCCTGAGCGAGACGGGCGGGCAGGACTCCCTGAGCCTTGTGCTGCATGACCTGCTGCTGGGCCGCTTGCCCAGCTACACCGTCAAGGGGCACCCATGCAATCACCCTGGCCAGGCCCGAGGCATCCTCATCGGGGGCAACATGAGCGTGATGGTCAACATGAGCGGCTCGAAGACGTGGGATTTCCTCGACCGCGACTATCTCGCGAACCGCGATGTGGTTTTGTTTTTTGAAGATGTGAGCGAGAATATCTCTCGCGTGTCGAGCATGCTCTACCAGTTGAAGCTCAAGGGGGCACTCGACCGGGTGAGAGGAATCATCGTGGGCCATTTCACTGGCTACGAGCCCTCGGCGGGCTATAGCGACATGTACGAGATGTTGCACGAGTTCCTGCAAGGCTACGACATCCCCATCTGCTATGATTTCCCCACGAGCCACGACGAGGCCCTCAACTATCCCTTGGTTGAAGGATGCCCTGTGACTTTGAGCGTGACCAAGGAACGCGTGAGTCTTGACTTCAACATGAGCCGTTAGACCCCAGCAGCTGGCGGCTGCGACGATGCCGCCCTCAACAACACAAACCGGGACTGCCGCATGCGAGCGGCAAGTCCCGGTTTCCTTTTCCCCTCTAAAATGAGAGAAGATGGCTCGTTGTTATTTCATCATCTTGGCAGTCGTGCTTGTGCCATCGGTGTAGACGGTCTTGACGATGTTCACACCGTTGAACGGCTCAGCGCTTTGCTGGCCTTGCAAGTTGAAGTACTGCACGCAGGCCACTTGTCTTTCGGCTATCTTCTCATCAACTCCTGTCGGGGTTTGATTGCTTGGTGCCGAAACGATTTCTTTCCAGGGTTGCGTTTGCATTTTGACTGCGAAATTCATGCCATCCCAGCAGCCATTGGTCAGTTTACGGCCCGATACGCCCACACTGGAGAAGCCCCAGTCTTCGGTTTCTGCTTCTTTCGTGTAATAGCTCCAGAACCCATTGGTGGACCAGCCGCTCTGCCACGTGTCGTCGGGGTCAGCGGCTGTCCAGTTGTCGTAGTTGTACTCATTGGTCTCCACGTAGCTGTCTGCGTTCAAGTCATATCGGGTACCGTTCAGCATGAGCCCCAAATCACCGTCATTGTCAGCATCCCAGCCCAATCCGGCAACTGTATAGCCAAAGCCGGTCGATTCGGTCAGGTAGTAGAACCGAGGATTATTCTTGGCGATGGCCGATAGCATGTCATAGCCCGTAGCCTCACCGTCCCAGCGAAATCCGAATGCCATAGCATTGGTTTCGCCCTCAACGTTCCATTGAACCACCATGGCAGCTTCGTTAGCCCCCTGGCCGCTCCAGTTTTGAATGTCACTCAAAGAAAAGGCAAATGCGCCCATCGACGAAAATGCCAACAGCATTGAAAGTAAAATTTTTTTCATTTTCATTTTTTTTATTGTAAGAACTTATCACTGCTCGTCAGTCAAAGGGAAAAAGAGGAGCTCGCCAATGAAGATCACAAAGGCTTCTCATCCTTGAACTCCCCTCATGCCCACGCGTTTTTTTCAATTGCCAAGAATCAGGTTAATCAATTCTGTGACATCGCTCACATTGGTGATTCCGTCGCCGTTGGCGTCGGCTTCAAAGGGGTTGTAGGGGGCGGTGCTGTTGTGCAAGATGATATTGGTCAAGCAAGTCACATCGCTCACGTCGAGCGAGCCGTCGCCATTCACATCGCCACGCACCTCGACCACGGTGGCCTCGGGGTGGAAGTCGATGCCGCCAGCCACTTCGGTAGAAGTTTCGCCCAACCAGCCGCAATACTGGTTCTCGGCCGTGTAGATTTTGATGAAATCAATTTGTGGCAGGTACACGGGATTGCCATTCTGGTCTACTGCCCAGTCCAGCTTGAAGCCGGGGTTGTAGAGGTGCTCGTTGTTGTAGTCATCGCCCGCCGAGGCGTGCGTAGGCTCGTTGGGCAGGTTATCGACATAGCCCCAGTCGAAGAAATACTGCACAAAATAGGAATTGCCGCCATTGTTGCCTAAATCAACAGCGTTGCAAGGCAGTTTTGTGCCCTTGAACGTGAGCGTTTCGCCCGTCTCCCACTGTGGCCAGTAGGATTGGGAATGGAAAACGTTCTTGGCCATGTAGCCACTTGTGCTGTCGGGGTTCAGGCAGTCGTTGCTCGTCCAGCGAATGTAAGTCGTGTCATTCAAATACCCCGAGCCCTCCGGCGTCTTGTTCTCGTCGGGGCGATAGTAGGTAATCTCGTAGTTGTGCTGGGTTTTGGGTTTATGGTATTCGCTGCCAGCAAGTTCATACCATGGGTCATCAGGCAGCCCGTTGCCGTTCACGTCACGGCTCACCATCACAATGCCAGGCTCACAGCTGCCGCCTTTCGACTCTCTGGCGGCCACGAATGCATTGCCTAAGATTTCAAAGTCATAGGTGTGCTGATTCACCACAGGGTGGTCAA
Source organism: uncultured Porphyromonadaceae bacterium (assembly GCA_902489275.1). GTDB lineage: Bacteria > Bacteroidota > Bacteroidia > Bacteroidales > Muribaculaceae > Sodaliphilus. The sequence goes on along the minus strand of CABTZK010000007.1, from coordinate 75,496 downwards.
ATCCCACAATCACGCTGCCGCCATAGCCGCCCAAGGAAATCATGCTTTCACTCCACACGGTGTCAATGCGTGTGTGAGTTTCCCCATGAAAGGTTGTGACAATGGTGTCGATGTGGCCACAAATGTTTTGCCTGCAACGATCAATCACGCTGTCTTTAGGCTCACCCACCTCATAGGCAGGTAACGTGTTGATGAACTGCCCTGGGGCTGGATTGTAGTCATAGACTCGGGTAAGCCAGGGATAATGGTTAGTTTCGGCATGCCCGATAGCAAAAACTCCAAACAAAGTTATGCCTAACAGAAAAATGGAAAGTTTTGTTTTCATATTGATGTTTTTTAAAGATTATTGTTCATTGATGTTGTTGCCCAAGAAACAAAAGTGTCCTGGGATGTCACCCGTGCGCACGACCCACTTTTTTTTGCCATCGGGGCTAAAGCAGTAGAGGCGACCAGGAGACACGTAATCGCGGGCATCGCTCACGTAAATATCCTTAGTGAATGGGTTCACGCATATACCATAAGGAATCTGTATGAGTTTATCGGTACCATCGGTGATGAAATTAGTGCTCACCACCTGCCTCGTCTTGGTATTGACAATGGAATTGGAGATTGTGTTGCTCATTGTGATATAGCTCCACTCTGTAGAAACGATATAGAGCGAGTCTCCATCCATCCACATATTGCTCACACGCACGTCAATAGAATCGATTAACTCGTGCTTGCGAGTGTCGTAGGCATAGAGCATGCTATTCTTAGTGTAATAGTCACCACGGGAATTGACCCACAGCACACCACGCTTGTCGGCCTTGCACCACTCCAGGTTGATAGCAATGGGGATTCTCTCTATTTCTTTAAAAGTGGGAATGTCAATCACCGAAACCGTACTCTCATAGTTAGGAAACATGTAGCCGCCCGAATTGGCCACATAAATCTTGTCGTCGACAATCTCCAACTCGTCGGGCTGGAAGCCTACGATGCAAGTCTCAACTACTTGCATCGTTGTTGTGTCTACTTTGGCCACATAGCCTCGCTGCTCGTAGTTGGGATTAAGCTCGACTGGACCAGCATAGCTCGAAACATAAGCGTAGCCACCATGAAACTTGATAAAGCGACAGTTGGGAATGTTAATTTGGGCTTTTTTGACACAAGTATGCTTGTCAAGCACATCAATTTTGTTGCTACAGTTAATTACACAATAGAGATTGCTGCCGTATATTCCCAAGTCATTGCCAACATCCCCCATTTCCTTTGGGACATTGGGATTAGCAAATGCAAAAATATTACGGATGAACTCTCCTGTTGAATAGTCATAGTAGTCGAGCGTAGCCTTATTTGAGCCCATGTTACCCTCGTTGAGCAGGTAAAGACCCTCTATCTCGGTATATTCCGGATGTGAGATGTGCACATGTTCAGGAATGAAAATTGCCTCGTCATCTCGGCATGAGGTCATCACTGAGACCAAAATTAATAGATACAATGCTTTTCTCATCAGATGTCGAATTTAAGTACTAATTTATAATTGCGGCCTGGCATAGGATAGTTGAGGATCACATCATATTGTTGATTGAACAAGTTATTGACCTCGCCAGTAACCTTGAAATGCAGGTTGTTGAGCCTGAACTGATAGCTTGCGCTCAAATCGCTGGTGTACCATGGTTCCTCATGGTTGGCCAGGATGTTGGCGCTGTTGTGGTAGCGCTCGCCCGTGTAGATGAAGCTGTAGTTCAAGTCCCAGGCTCGCCAGCCCAAGTGAGCCGTTGCACTGCCGCTGTGCCACGGGATATAGGCAATTTGGCCTTTGTAGGTGCCGCCATCGCCGTAGTCGTCGGGATGCGTGTAGTCCTGTGCCTTTTGGTAAGTATAGGTGAGGTTGACATCGAGCATCAGCTCGGCTGGCAGCGCCAGTTGCGCCATGCCCGTGACATCGACCCCACGGATTTTCACCTTGCCAATGTTCATCATCATCCAGCGGTATTGCCCCGTACCCTTGGGCACAGCGATAATCTTGTCGGTCACATGGTTGTAGTAGCCATCGACGGTGAGTTTCAAGCCGCGGGCAAAGCCCTCTTCCTTAAGGTGTTGCCACACCAAGCCAATGTTGAACTGGTTGACGTACTCGGGCTTCAGGGCCACATTGCCAATGTCGGTGTAATACAAGTCGTTGAACGTGGGCATGCGGAAGATGCGCTTGAAGTAGGCGCGCACCTGATAGTCGGGAATGTCGAGGGGCTGATAGTTGAAAAACACCGCCGGGGTGAGCCTGTGGAGGTACTTGCTGTGCTTTTTCACGACAGTACCATCATTTTTGGCGCTGTAGCGGTCGTTCACCATGGTGTAGAGCAAGGAGGCCTCGCCCTTGAGGTGATGAATCGTGTAGGCCGTGGCCAGGGCAGTGAGCGCGGTGTGGCGTGTGGGATCGGCAAAATTGACGAGCGTAGCGTCGAGGGTGTTCCACTTGTAGTCGGTCGAGAGGCTAATGTCCCAATTCTTCACCGGGGTGAACTTCTGCGCCACCGAGAGGTAAATCTCGTCCTGCCAGAACTTGTTGTTCAAGTACATGAGGGTGGTGTCGGGGTTGAGATAGCGCATGTAGTCATGGGCATACTTGGCATTGGCCATGAACTCGTAGAAATTGCTGAATTTCTTTTGCCAAGTGCCTTGGGCAAAAAAGTTCTGGTCCCACTGGCGCTGCGAGTTTTTCCACACGTTGTTGACAATCGCGCCCGGGATGCCGCGCTCGCTGTCGTAGTAGTAGAGCTTGGCGTTCCAGCGGCCTTGGCTCATCAAGCCGAAGATAGCTGTTTCCAGGCGCAAGGCTTTCACGTCGCCATTTTTGCGCACGGCCGTGGTGTCCCAGGCCACCGTCCCGTCGCTAAACACCTTGCGGGAGCGGAAGTGGTACTGCCCCGTGGCGTAGGTGTACTCGGTGTTGAACGTGGCGCTCAGTTGCTTGCTGAACTGGTGTTCCCAGCGCACGCTGGGGTTGGCCAAGCCAAAGGAGCCCGTGCGGAAGGTCACGTTGAGGTTGTCGCGCTTGCCCTTGCTGAACCTCGGCTGGCGGGTGCGGATGTAGATGGTTCCTGCCGAGCCGAAGTCGCGGGCGGGCTGGAAGATCTCGCTTTTCTGGCCGTTGTAGAGGGTGATTGACTCAATGTTGTCGAGCGAGAACTTGCCCAAGTCGATTTGGCCGTTTTGCGCGTTGCCTAACTGGATGCCATCATAGAACACGCCCATGTGGTTGGTGCCCATTGAGCGGATGTCGACGGTTTTCACGCCTCCCACGCCGCCGTAGTCCTTGAGTTGCACGCCAGCAAAATAGCGGATGGCATCGGCCACGCTGTTGCTGTTGAGGCGCTCTAAGCGCTTGCCGTTGAGCGTTTGGGCGGGAATGACTTCCTGGTAGGGCTTTTGGGCGTAGACAGTGACGTTGGAGAGGTGCTGCATGGAGTCGAGCCGCCCTGCCTTGGTGTGCTCGGTTTGCGCCCAGGCTGGTGTTGTGCACAGCAGTGCACAAGTCAAGATCAAATAGATGCGTTTCATGATTGCTGTTCTGAATGGCATGTTGGCAAGTGATTTTTAGCACTTGCCCTGAAAGGAGCCGCGCATTTCCGAGAGCAGTTCCTTTCAGGGTGTGCTGGCCTGCGTTTTATTTTGCGATTTTGCTGGTGGTTTGGGTGCCATCGGTGTAGGTCGTGACCTTCACGTTCACGCCGTCGAATGGCCGGTTGCTCACCTGCCCTTGCAGGCTCACATATTGAACACGGGCAACGGTCTTGGCGGTCACGTCGTCCACAGCGGTCGGGGTCTCGCTGGGGAAGCGCACGGCCACGTCGTCGTAGGCAAAATAGGCGGGTTGCGAGAAACCATAGCCATTGTTGCTGCTGCCCATGATGTTAAAAGAGACTTTCGTCACAGAACCCAGGGCCGATAGGTCGAATTTGGTCCAGTCCTTCACGATGTTATCGGGGCCGTTGCACAGGTAGATCTCGGCAGGCTGGGCAACCTTTTCCCCGTTGGCATCGTAGCCAGTGGCCACCACTTTCACCCAGTCGTCAGGGCCTATTTTGGCTGTGAGACTGTTGCCGTCGATGTAGCAGTTGATGGCATAGCATGAGTTGGTGATGTACATGTGGTCAATCACGCGCGCCACGCCGTCGGCAAAAACGAGCGTGGGCAGCGCGTCCTCGCCCAAGCCGTAGCCCGAATTGTCGGCATAGCCAAAGTGCATGGCAAAGTTATTGGAGCCGTTGTGTCCGCAACCCTCGCGTGCAATACCCTCGACCCCAGCCTTGTAGACGGTGAGCTGATGAAGGTAATCGCCATAAGTGGCTGCCTCGCCGGAGCCGTAGTTGGAGATAGCGTGCCCGCCTGACCAGTAGCAGTAGGTGCCATAACCCTGGCTCAACTCGTTGTGGAGGTTGGTGTTTCCGCCATCGTACCAGGCATAGTACTGCTCGTTGCTGCCCGAACCGTTCCAGTAGAGCATGTGGCCGCCATATTGAACACTGTCAATCAGGCCGCTCCAGTTCTCGGCCTCCGAGAGGTTGGTGAATCCCTCTTTCACATCGCTGTCCTCAAAGGTGAGGGTGCGCAACTCGTAATCGTTTTGTGCTTGCATGCAAGCGGTTGCCGCCAGTGCGGCAAGGAGAAGTAAACTTTTTTTCATTTGACCAATATTTTAAAAATTGAACACTATAGAATGCTCATGATCCTTGCAAAATGAAAAAAGCGGGTTCTCGCGACCACATCATTTTGTTGCTGCCTCTTGGTCCAAGTGCCGCGTGGACTGCTATTCTCTTGCAAGGCACAGCGCAAGGCAGGTCTTCTGACTTGCCCCCTTTTCGGTTTCACGCCTTCCCGACCATGATGTAGTTGACTTGGAGCGTCGATTGCGGCCAGTGGCTTGCAAGGTGAAACGAAGCGGTGGCGGGGGCTTACAGCAGCGGGTACTGCTCAGGATTCTCACCTGATTCCCTTTTCATCCTCCCTATTACGGGGAAGAACCTCGTGCTATTTCTTTTGCAAAGATACAACTCTTTTTTTAATATCGACTCATGGGCGTGGAAAAATAAACCGATGGCCGCAAGGGAAAATTCAAGAAAAGGTACCGCACTTCACAGCGCGATACCTTTCCCCCATAAAATTTCAAAATCATGAACCTTATGTTTTTCCTTAACAAACCCTAATCAATAAATAACAGCTAGTTAAAAACTCACAGTAATTAATGCAGATACATTAATAGGTATATAGGAAGAAAATGTATGGGTCGCTGGCGTGGTGGGCACGGCGCCGGCCTAATGGTCGAAACCGTCGCGGGAGAGTACCCCCTGCTGGTAGTAGTGCTTCACCTCATGCAGGTCGCTCACCAAGTCGGCCATGTCGATTAACGCTTGGGGCGCATAGCGCCCGGTAATGACCACCTCGGTGGTCTCGCAGCGTTTCTTGATCGCCTCTATGACCTCCTCGACCGTGAGCAGCTTGTAGAAAATCGCAATGGTGAGCTCGTCGAGGATGACCAGGTCGTAGATGCCGCTGGCCATCAATTCGGCGCAGTGTGCCAGAGCGGCCTGGGCGGCCTCCTTGTCGAGCAAGTTGGGCTTGCGCTCCAGGAAGCAGCCTGTGCCCAGTTGCTCAATCACGACATGCTTGCAGAAGTGGGTGATGTTGGTCTCGTTGTAGAGCTCGTCTTTGATGAACTGCCCCACATAGGCCACCTTGCCAGCGCAGAGCGCCCTCACGAGGATGCCAAATGCTGCCGAGGTCTTGCCTTGTCCGTTACCCGTGTAAATCCTGACGTAGGCTTTCTCTTTCTCTTTCATTTTCAAAATCGTTTATAGGTAAAATGATGATGGAAGCGTCCAAGCTCACAGCTTCAAGCCAGGAGCAGAATGAGCGCTTGGGCGGTAATCACACGCATGAACATGGTGAGTGGATAGACCGTTGAGTAGGCTACCGCTGGAGCGTCGTTATTGGCTACCTTGTTGGCGTAGGCCAGCGCTGGAGGGTCGGTTGTCGCGCCCGAGACCAGTCCCATGATGGTGCAGTAGTTCATCTTGAACTTGCCGCGGGCCAGCGGGGCGATAATCATGAGCGGGATAAAGGTCATCATGAACCCGTAAAGTACCCAGCGCGCGCCTGTGGCATTAAATACCGTTGAGGCGAAGTTGTCGCCGGCCGCCAGCCCCACGCTTGCCAGGAAAAGGCAAATGCCCAGCTCGCGCAGCATCAGGTTGGCGCTCGACGAGGTGTAGGTCACAATTTTGATTTTGTAGCCCCACTTGCCCAGGCAGATGGCCACGACGAGTGGCCCGCCAGCCAAGCCTAATTTCATGGGCACGCTCATGCCGGGCAGGCTGATGGGCAGCAGGCCCACGAGAATTCCCAGGGTGATGCCGATGAAGATCGTGAAGATGTTGGGTTGCTCCAGGCGCTTCATGGAGTTGCCTAACCGGGAGGCTAAGCGGTCGATGTCGTCGAGTTCCCCGACCACGGTGATGCGGTCGCCCACTTGCAAACTCAAGTTGGCGCTGGCCAGCAGGTCAATGCCCGCGCGGTTCACCCGAGTGGCGTTCAGGCCATAGCCTTTGCGCATGCGCAGCTGGCCGATTTTCTTCCCGCTGTAGTCGCTGTTGGTCACCAGGATGCGGCGCGAGACCACGGGGGTGCTGTCTGCTGTCCATTCGCTCTCGACTTGCGGGCCGATCAAGGCATCAAATACCTCTACATCTTGCACGCTCGCCACGATGCGCAGCAGGTCGCTGGACTCGATGAGGGTATCGGCCTTGGGGATGACAATCTCGTCGGTGCTGTGCTTCCTCACGCGCGAGATGACAAAGTTGCGGTCAATGATGTCGTGCAACTGCTCGATCGTGTGGTTGAAGATGAGCTGGTTGGTCACCTTGTAGGTCACCACGTGAGGCTCCAGCAAACTGTGGGTCTTGTCGTCCTCAACCTCTTTTGACTCTGCCTCGGTCTTGATCTTGAAGATAGCCTTGACGAGCACCATCGAGAGGATGATGCCCACGACACCCAGCGGGTAGGCGGCCGCGTAGCCCATCGACATCGACTCGTTGAGCGGCAGTGCCGCCTCGGAGCCTTGAGTCTCGATGAGCGTTTGCTGAGCCGCTCCGAGGCCTGGCGTGTTGGTCACTGCTCCCGAGAGAATGCCCACCAATTCGTTGACTCTCACGTCGCCAACGACGAAATAGATGCACATCGCCACCGCAATGTTAAGCCCCACGATGCCCAAGGCCAAGCCATTGAGCAGCAAGCCGCCCTCTTTAAATGATGAGAAGAACGACGGACCCACTTGCAGGCCAATCGAGAAGATGAATAAAATGAGGCCAAACTCCTGGACAAACTTGAGGGTGTTGAGATCGACGGCTGCTTCAAAATGCCCGGCCAGAATGCCGGCAAAGAGCACAAAGGTCGCCCCCAGCGAAATGCCGAAGAACTTGATTTTTCCTAATATCACGCCGGCGGCAATGACAATGGAATAGATGAAAATAGCATGTGCCACACTGTTTCCAGTAATGAGGTCAAGAAACCAATCCATAATATCGCGTTTTTTTTAAAACTTAGCGGCCTGCGGCCTGTGGCGCATGGCTGAGTGAGCCAGCGTCTACTGATTCGTCCTAATGACTTTATAAAAGTTGAACAAGGTTCTCGCTCATCATCTTGACCGACATGGCAAGCAAGATGATTCCAAAGAATTTGCGCATGAAATAGATGCCTCCCTCGCCCAGGAATTTTTGGATTTTATCCGTTGACCGCACCACGGCGTAGACCCACACCATATTGAGGGCAAGACCAGTGAGGATATTGATCTCGCTGTACATGGCCTTGAGCGAAATCAGGGTGGTCAGAACGCCGGCGCCGGCAATGAGCGGGAAAACCAGGGGAACAAGTGTCGCGCCTTTCTCAGGCCCGTTGTTCTTGAAAATCTCAACGTCGAGTATCATCTCCAGGGCCATCAGGAACATCAGGAATCCGCCTGCCGTCGCAAAGGATTGAATGTTGCAGTTAAACAAGGCCAGTATCCAGTAGCCGCCGTAGTAGAAAGCCAGCATCAGCAGCGCCGAGTAGAGCGTGGCCTTGAAGGCGTTCACCGAGCGGCCTTTGGACCTGAGTTGCATGATAATGGGGATCGAGCCAACGATGTCGATGATACCCAGCAGCACCAATGTGGTACTGAGAATTTGGACGAAATTGAGATTTCCCATGCCTTGGAATTGAAAAGGGCACCACCCCCTTGTTCAAGCAGTGCCCTGTTTCGAACGAGTTACTATATAATTACTTTTTCCCTACTTCATTTCATTATTTTGCTGGCCGACTGGCTGCCATCGGTGTAGGTGACAACCTTGATGTTCACGCCGGCAAATGGCTCGGCGCTCACTTGGCCTTGCAGGTTCACGTATTGCACGCTGGCAACGGTCTTCGTGGCGTTCACGTCGTCCACTGCCGATGGCGCCTTGCTATGGGCAAAGAGCAGCATGGCAGGGAACCAGTAGTTCTTGCTGAGCTGCATCGTCTTCACTGGGTTGCCGTTGGTATCATAGATGTTGAGCCAGTATTTCTTCGAGGCGTAGGTCTCAAAGGTCGCGGCCACCACATAGTGGTTTTCGGGGTCGTAACCCACCACGCTGCCATACATGGTCTGCCTGCCGTCGAAGTTGATGAATTCCTTGACAAACTCGCCCGTCTTCAGGTCGTACTTGCTGATGAACTTGCAATTCTCGTAAGGCGAGTAGTAAAGCACCTCGTTTTGCTCGTCGATGGCTGGAACACAGTTTTTCCAGGCAAACCAAGTGTTTTGCGATGCCATGGGCACGGTCAGGGTCTCGTCGGGCTCAAACGTCTCTGGGTTCAATTTGACGAATTGCTCGGTGTCCGTCTCTTTGGGAGCGCCGAAACCGGCGTTGTTGACCGCGGCGTAGGGCTGGCCGTTAACAACGAAAACGGTTGTGATGTCGCCGATGGACACGGTTTTCTCCAGCTCGTCGGTGAGCGTGTTTATCACGTAGATTCCTGTGCCGCGCGCTGTGCCCAGCACCTTGCCCCGCACGAGGGCCATGTTGCCCACTTCCTTGCCGGTGGTGCCCTCGATGGCCTCGCCCACAGTGTTGGTGGTTTTGTCAAAGGTGTAGATGCCGCCGCTCGTGCTGATGTAGGCCTTGCTGTCGTCAATCGAGGCGAAAGCGCGCGTGTCGGCGCCAAATGCTTCGATGCTGGCCTTGCTGGCGAGGGTCTTGGCATCGGCCACAATCAGGCGGCCGCCTGTGGTACCGTAGTTCTGCTTGGAACAGAAATAGATATTTTCAGTGCCCAGCTCGGCAAATTGTGACGTGTTGCCAAGCGTCAAGCCTGGATTGGCGGCTTGATAGGCGTGATACAGGATGGAATTGTCATCGTAGCTATAAAAGTTCACTGAACTGGCGTTGTGTCCAAACCAGTCCTCATTCAAAATGAAGATACCGTTATCAAACTTTGCGGCTGACATTGAGCTGACGGCCATGCTGACGGCAAATGCAAACGTAAAAAGTTTTCTCATCATGCAATTTTTTTATAAAGTAAACATTTATTTTAGCGCTATCAATGACTTGCAAAACGAGAAACTGCGCAACAGGCACAGGGTTGGGCATAACCGACAGGCAGGCTGCTGAAAAAGTTGCAAAAAACGGTGAGATGCATTCCTACGACCACATCATTTTGTTTCTGCCTCTTGGTCCAAGTGCCGCGTGGACTGTCTTTATTTTGCAAGGCACAGCGCAAGGCAGGTCTTCTGACTTGTCCCCTCTTCGGTTTCACGCCTTCCCGGTCATGATGTAGTCGACTTGGAGTATCGGTCGAGACCAGTGGCTTTGCGAGGTGAAACGAAGCAACGATGGGGACTCACAGCAGCGGGTACTGTTCAGGATTCTCACCTGATTCCCTTTTCATCCTCTCCATTACAGAGAAGAACCTCATGCCATTTCGACGGCAAAGGTAGAAATAAATCATGAAATAAAGAATTTTTTCCGTTATTTTTTTGCATAATTTAGAAAAAGTGCCTTGTTAGGGCTTGAAAATCACGTTTTTTCTCCCGCCAATTCAATAGGTTGGCTCCCATTCAGGGGACAAGCCTGCCTGAATGGGAGCCAACTGGTGGAAATGGGTAGAATCGGTGTGGCCGATGCCCACCGTGAAAATTATTGCTCGGCCACTATCTTGCAAATCTCGACAATAGTCATCATGGCTTTCTCCATCGAGGGGATGGCCACGTACTCATAGCGCCCGTGCATATTCATGCCCCCCGCAAAGATGTTGGGGCAAGGCAGGCCCTTGAACGACAGTTGAGCGCCGTCGGTTCCGCCGCGAATGGGTTGCACCTTGGGGGTCACGCCCGCATTCTTCATGGCTTTCTCGGCAATCTCGATGATGTGCATCACGGGCTCAATCTTCTCGCGCATGTTGTAGTACTGGTCCTTGATGTCGATGCTGGCGCAGTCGGGGAACTCGCAGTTGATCTTGTGGCACAGGTGCTCAAGCTCGCGCTTGCGGCTCTCGAAACGCTCGCGGTCATGGTCGCGCACGATGTAGGTGAGCACCGTCTTCTCCACGTTGCCCTCAATGGCAATCAGGTGATAGAAGCCCTCGTAGCCCTCGGTGTGCTCCGGAGTCTCCCAGCGGGGAATCATCATCGCAAACTGGTTGGCCACGCGAATCGAGTTCAGCATCTTGTGCTTGGCCGCGCCAGGGTGCACGTTCAGCCCCTTGAAGGTGACTTTTGCGCTGGCCGCGTTGAAGTTCTCATACTCCAGCTCGCCGGGGTAGCCGCCATCCATGGTGTAGGCCCAGTCGCAGCCAAAGCGCTCCACGTCGAAGTGGTGAGCGCCCATGCCGATCTCCTCATCGGGATTGAAAGCGATGCGGATGTCGCCGTGCTTGATTTCGGGATGCTGCTGGAAGTACTCAACGGCACTGATAATCTCGGCAATGCCAGCCTTGTCGTCGGCGCCCAGCAGTGTCGTGCCGTCGGTCACGATGATTTCTTGACCCTTGAAGTCCTCGATTTCAGGAAATTGGGCGGGGTCAATCACAATGCCCTGCTCTTCGTTGAGCACGACTTTGCCGCCCTCATATTTCAAGATGCGCGGGTTCACATGGTGTCCGCTCATGTCGGGAGACGTGTCCATGTGGGCAATAAAGCCGATGGTGGGCACTTTCTTGTCGGTGTTGGCAGGCAGGGTGGCCATCAAGTAGCCATTCGCGTCAAGGGAGATGTTGTCTAACCCCATCGACTCTAACTCTTTGCGCAACTCTTTGGCAAAGGTCATCTGGTTGGGAGTTGAAGGGGTCAGGTTGGTGAGTTCGTCACTTTGAGTGTCAAATTTCACATAGTGGAGGAAACGTTCAACTAATTTCTTCATTGCGGAAAATTTATTAAAATGGTTTTTCTAACCAACAAAGGTACTAAAAAATCGCAAAAATGACGAATTTCCAGTGATTTTACGTAGATTCAACACCAAAATGATGGATGGCGGGCAGGATGCCCCGGTAGCGCTTGGCAGGGCTCAAAGCCACTCTACTTGCAGCCCGAACGACAGCGTGAGGTACTTGCCGGGTCTGAGGTAGGAGTTCTTGACTTGCTGGATCAGGTAGAAGTCGCAGGCGCTGATTTCGTAGAACAAGCTGATTGCGCTCCCAAACCGGCGCCGGTGCTTGGGGATGTGGAACTTCAGCCGCTCGCCGATGTACATGCTGGGCCGCATGCGCGTCGAGAACCAGTAGTAGCCCTTGGGATACCGGGAGGGCTGCCTGTTCCAGAACTTGCGGTCAAACACCGTGTTGAGGTAAATGCCTGTCGCCAGGGGCTGGAAGTCAATGGACGATGCCTTGCCCGGGAGGCAGATGCTCCAGGGGATGTAGTCCTCCTTCACGGTCATGGTCATCATGCCGCGATGAGCTTGATGCTTGGGCACAAAGCCAAGCATGATGGCCGTCTCCCAGTGGCGCCCGCCGTAAATCCAGCTCGGGCCAGCCGAGAGCAGGCCCATGTTGCCTGCAAACTGGATGCGCGCGCCACGGGGCGAAAGGCAGTTCCAGAAGCGGTTGTAGCGCTCAAGCCGTTTCACCCAGGGAGCCACGTCGGCTATCGAGTCGGTCTCGGTGCTGTTGATGTAAACGGTGTCGACACGTGTCACCTCCACGGTGTCGATAGGCTCGCCGCAAGCCAGCAGGCTCGCCACGGCTAAGAATGTGCTAAAAAGAAACCACCTCATGGCTGAAACTGTTGGGCGTGATGGTGAAGATGTAGTACTGCCGCTTGGCGATGCAAGGCGTTTGGTAGTAGACCAGGCCGTCGCCAAAGATGTCGTCCTGCGCCAAGCTGTGGTTGTGCCCGTTGATGCAGGACAGCAAGCCAGGCAGCTGGTGCAGGTAGCGCTGGAATGGCTTGGCCACGTTGTTGTTGAACACGTCGCTGTAGGGCTTGGCGTGCATCACCACAATGGTGCGGTCAAACTCGCCGGCGCGCTCGCGCTCCTGCCGCTCGATGAAGTCAAGGTCGGGAATCGGCTCGCTGTAGTCATACTCAAGCGCGTTGGTGTTGAGCATCAGGAATTTCACGCCGCCTGCAATGAAAGTGAAGTTAGTCTTGCCATAGATCCGCTCAAAGGTCTCCTTGCCCGTGCCCAGGCAGTCGTGGTTGCCGATGCACGCCACGTAAGGCACCCGCAACTTGCTCAGGATGGCCCGTTGCCACTTGTACTCCTGCACCGCGCCAAAGTCGGTGAAGTCGCCGTCGTGGACGAGAAACATCACCTCGGGGCGCTTGTTCAGGTCTTTGACGAGCGCCTCGGTCTCGTCATACCACCCCTGGGTGTCGCCCGTGGCGGCAAAGACGATGGTGTCTCTGCCGAGGCATCGCTCCTCGATGAGCCTCGCGTTCTTCTTGTTCAGGCCGGTTGCGCCCGAGATGTCAACATCGTAGGGGTGATAATTGATGTAGCGGCATCCAGCAAGCGCTATGACCAACAGTGCCGCTGCTATGGTCACTCGTCGTTTCATGGCCGCAAAATTAAGCATTTTTTCCCACACCTCATCCCTGTCATCGAAATTCAGTCGCCAATACTGAGAAATGGACGCTAAAATTTGCCCTGTTGCTTGAAAATGCCTAATTTTGCCCATCAAAATTCATGCGATTCGTAAAAGTATGATATTTTGCGATATAGCGTCTCCTCAAGCACTCCGCACTGGCTACTGCGACAGTGCCATGCCCCGCGCTTGGAGAGGCAGTGCAGACCCACCGATGCTCGTCGGCTTGCCTGGCAGGTCGGTGACCCCAAGCCTTTCCCCAACTGCAACCTTGCCCGAGCACCCGGGGCGCCAACCCCAAAAACTTCACCTGCCCCAGTGATGCCACAGCCAGTCACCAGCAACAGGCGCATCGCCAAAAACACCCTCATGCTCTACCTCAGGATGCTCTTCGCCATGCTCGTGGGGCTTTACACCTCCCGCGTGGTGCTGGCCACCCTTGGTGTAGAGGACTACGGCATCTACGGCGTGGTGGGCGGCATCGTGGCGATGATGGGGTTCCTCAACGCCTCGATGGCCGGCGCCACTTCACGCTTCTTGACCTTCGAGCTTGGGCGAGGCAACCATGAGCGGCTGGCTATGATCTTTTCCAGCGCCCTCATCATCCACGTTGGCATTGCGCTCGTTGTGCTCGTTGTGGCCGAGACCGCCGGATTGTGGTTCTTGTCCAACAAACTCGTGATTCCCGAGAGCAGAATGAGTGCTGCCCATTGGGTGTATCAGCTCAGCATTGCAAGCGCCATGCTTGGCATCACCCAGGTTCCCTACAACGCCACCATCATTGCCCACGAGAAGATGGACGTGTACGCCTATGTGGAAATCCTTAACGTCACGTTAAAGCTGCTCATCGTCTACTTGCTCACCATCGGGCATTTCGACAAACTCATCCTCTACGCCTGGCTCATGTTCGGCGTGAGTCTTTTCATCATGATGCTCTACCGCATTTATTCAATCAGGCATTTCGAAGAAGTTCGTTTCCACTGGATTTGGGATAAAACCTATTTTAAACCACTGTTAAGCTTCTCAGGCTGGGATTTATATGGGAATATGGCATGGTCTATTCGCCAGCAGGGTTCAAACTTTGTGCTTAATGTGTTTTATGGAGTTGTTTTTAATGCTGCAAGTAATGTCGCATCTATCGTTCAGGGAACGTTATTAGGGCTTTCTTCAAATGTCATTATGGCGTTTAAACCTCAGATAATCAAAAGTTATGCCACTGGCGATTTTGGTCGAATGAATAACTTGTTAAAGTTTGGAGCTAAAATTTCGTCTGTATTGTTGCTCATATTGATCATCCCGATACTGGTAAAAACAGAATATGTCCTAAAACTTTGGCTAAAAATAGTACCAGATGGTGCTGTCTTTATGACACAAATGAGTTTGCTGATGAATTTATTCTCGTGTTTTGGGTCTGTTGTGATTATAGCTGTTCATGCGACGGGAAAAATGTTTAAAACGGGAGTGTATTGTGGCTCATTATATATTTTAAGTATTCCCGTAATGTATTTTATGTTGCAATGTGGCTTGGATTATAAGAGCTGCTATATAATGTTTGTAGTATTGACATTATTCTATATTATAATAAATTTAATGATCCTTCATTTCCAAATGCCGCAATTTCTGGCGCGAGAGTTTCTTTTAAAGGCTTTCTGTCCCATGGTGGTGGTTTTTTTTATATCATGGGTGGTTCTTAGATTTATTTCAGATTTACTTGATGATAACATCCCTAATATAATTTATACGTTTGTTTTTTCGTTCGTGTTTGTTTTTGTTTCAATGCTTACATTTGGGTTTGATAAATCTGAAAAGAAAATTTTTATTAAAAAAATAAAGGAAATATGTTTAAAAAGGCGATAAGAGTTTTGCTTTGGAAATTTTTAGGGGTTGATTATATGCATATTCTTAAAAATGTTGATAATGTATATTTGAAAGAGGATTGTTATTCAACAGTTGGATATAAAAGTTATGATAACAATGCTTTCGTTTATCGTTGGAGCAATGCACCATTGGTAATAGGAAAGTATTGCTCAATTTCTTATGGCGTGAAATTTGTTCTTGACGAGGGGAGGCACATGTCAAATAGCATAACGAACTACCCATTTGTGTCTAATTCTATTGGTGAAAGAAGCGGAATTTCTGTAGGAAATGATGTGTGGATTGGATTGAATTGCATAATATTGCCTGGAGTCCATATTGGTAATGGGGTAACTGTTGCTGCTGGATCCGTTGTCACAAAAGATGTGCCCGATTATTGTGTGGTAGGTGGTGTCCCGGCAAAAATAATAAAATATAAATGTACTGTTGACGAAGTAAAAAAAATGAATGAAATTGCATGGTGGAATTGGGACGATGATAAAATAAAAGAGAGATTAATTGATTTTAGACTTGCATTTTCAGATTTCATTAGCAGATATTATCATGACTAATTTTAAAATACTATATAGCATAGGTTCCTTATCCTCGAAGGGTGGAACAGAGAGGGTATTGTCGACAAAGGCATCGATTTTTGCAGAAAAATATGGTATAGAAATACACATTTGTACTCAAAGTAAAAATACAAAAAGAGCTTATCAGTTCTCTGATAAAATACATTTCCATGATTTGTACAACCCATCCTTGATTCCAAACCTGAAGATACCCTTTTATACAAATTGGATATATAAAAAGAGATTTTATGAAAATTTCAAAGCGTTGTTAGATGAAATAAGACCAAATGTAGTGATAGTGATGGAGCGTGGAACTGATGATTTCTATCTTCCTGAAATTTGCCATCAATTGAAAATTCCTATTGTCCGGGAGTTTCATTTTGCCAAAGGAGCTGTTTGGGAAAGGGCAAAGATCATGAAATCCATGTTTCAAAGAATGAAGTATCTTATAACTTATCTTAGGATTTTCTGTTCATTTAACAATTATGATTATTTGGTGTTGTTGACCAAAAAAGACCAAGAAAGTGGTAATTATAAGACCCCAACAGTTGTTATTCCAAACATTGTTGATGCTCATCTGATAGAGCATGGTAACTACAGTAATAAAGTTGCCATTTCTGTTGGTAGTATGAATGATAATAGAAAAGGTTTCCTTGACTTAATCAGAATGTGGAGAGATGTTGCTAATTTTGATCCAGAGTGGCGTTTAGATATTTATGGTACTGGTTCTCAAAAAGAATTACTTCAAAAAGAAATAAATAAATTGGGACTTTCAAGACAAGTTAAACTTTGTGGTCTTGTGTCGGATATAGAGAGTAAATATTGCCAATCGGCTATTTACCTTTCTGCCTCTGTTGCAGAAGGTTTGCCAATGGTTATTATTGAAGCCATGTCTTGTGGGCTGTCTTGTATTTCGTATGACTGCCCAACTGGGCCAAGTGACATTATAACTGAAAGTCAAGATGGATTTTTAATTCCATTGCATGATTCTGATCAATTCTTCAGGGTATTTAAAAAAATTGCTTTGAATCCAAAAAAATTAGAAAGTATGGGAAAATGTGCAAAGTTAAAATCAGAACAATTCAGGTCAGAAAGAATTATTCCGATGTGGTTGGATTTCTTTGAGAAATTTGGATATGGCAGAAGTGAAAAATAATATTTCGAAGTTTTCAAATTGTTACGACTGTGGCGTATGTGTGGCAGTTTGTCCAAAGAAAATTATTGATTTTAAGGAAAATAGAGACGGCTTTTTTTCGCCAAAGATAAGCCATTCAGATGACTGCATAGAATGTGAAATGTGTTTGAAAGTCTGTGCGTTCGATCATGAAATTCCATATCAAAATTCTGATTATGAGTATTATGCAGGCTGGAGTAAAAATACAGAGAAAAGACTAATAAGTTCATCAGGAGGCATTGCCTATGAAATCGCCAAAAGAGGTGTCGAAAATGGCTATAAAGTGATTGGAGTTAAATATAACATCTCAACTTGCCGGGCTGAACATTTTGTTGCCGAAAAGGTCGAAGATATAGACAGGATGCAGGGTTCTAAATATGTCCAGAGTTTTACCCCCAATTCACTAAACGCGATTTTCGATGGGTCAAAGTATGTGGTATTTGGCTTGCCTTGTTACATTCATTCTTTAAGGAATTGGCTAAGAATAAGAAAGGTAGAGTATAAGTTTATCCTGGTAGATTTCTTCTGTCATGGAATTCCCTCTTATTTGATGTGGGATAAGTACATGAAAGATCTTGCTGAAATAACAGGGACAGTTGAAGCCGTGAAATGGAGGAATAAATCAAATGGCGGATGGCATAATTCCTGGAATATGATTTTGCAAGGGCAAAAGGGTACCTTTTGTTGTTCCCTCAAAGAGAATGATATTTTTTATAAATTCTTTTTGAAAAACCGATGCCTGAATGCAGCATGTTATGATTCATGTAAATACAAAATGTGTAATTCGGCTGCTGATATCAGGCTTGGTGACTTGTGGAGTGCAAAGTATTCGGCTGACAATAAGGGGGTGAGTGGAATCGTGGCATTGACCTCTGTTGGGAAGGATGTTTTGGCGGAATTGTCTTCAAGTTGTACAATCATGACTGAGAAATCTGATATTGTCACGGAGGCGCAAATGAAAACATGCGCCAAAAGACCATCTTCATACCTATATGTCAAAAAAAACCTTAGAAGTGAAAAGTCATTGGGCGAAATTGATAGATATGCTTCAAGAAAGGAACTTTTTCATGACAAAATTCCTTTTATGATGAAGTATTATTTGAAAAGGATTCCTGAAAAATTGTTTAAGAAATGAGGATTAAGACGATTACCTGCCACGATGTATATAACTTGGGAGCTTCTCTTCAAGCTTATGCCTTGCAGCGTTTTTTGCAGGAGCATGGACACGATGTGGAAATTATTGACTATAAGCCTCGCTATTTGAGTGGGCATTTTGGGTTGTGGTGTGTGTCAAACCCTGTTTTTAATAAGCCGTTTATCAAGCAGTTGTATCTTTGCGCAAAACTTCCAGGGCGATTGTTATCATTGAGACGAAAAAAGGTTTTTGACCGCTTTACTGCTAAGTACTTAAACCTCACGGAGAAGCGTTACTGCAATGTAGAGGATTTGCAAGATGCACCTCCCGTAGCCGATTTGTATATTGCAGGTAGCGATCAGATTTGGAACACGCAATTCCCCAATGGTAATGATGCTGCATTCTACTTGGATTTTGGGAATGCGCGAAAGATTAGTTATGCAGCCAGTTTTGCGACGAGTCAACTCAAAGAGAGTAGCAGGGTTTTTGTTCAAAATAAATTAAAAAATCTTGATGCTATATCTGTCCGTGAACGTTCTGGACTTAAAATACTTGAATCAATAGGTTTTGAGGGCGTTCAAGTTGTTGACCCGGTTTTTCTGATTTCAAAGAAAGGTTGGGATGATATTGCAGGCCATTCGGGTGAAAATGAAAGATATATTCTTGTTTACGACTTTGAAAAACATGGGATCATCGGTGTAATTGCAAAGCGTCTATCTAAAATATTAAAATGCAAGATTTATAGTGTGGGCTCTTTTAGAATGCCTTATGCTCATCGCAATTTTGTAAATGCTGGTCCCAAATCCTTTGTCGCTTTAATTAAAAATGCTCAATGCGTTTTGAGTAATTCTTTTCATGCTTCAGCATTCGCGTTAATTTACAATAAAGATTTCTTTGTAGCGGAGCGTAAGGATGGGCTTAACCAGCGCATGCGTGATTTGTTGGATAGATATGGTATTTTGGAACGGTTAATATCCTTGTCTTCCGATGAAGCGACATTACAATCCAATATTGATTATTCGGTAGTTAATGATTGCATAGGTCAAGATGTGGAAAAATCAATCTCATTTCTGTTAAATCAATTGGGGAAAGCCTTTTAAGATGAGACCTCGGTTATTTATCTATATGCACTACATGGAGTTGGGGGGAGCCGAAAGGGCTTTGCTGGGCTTGCTGAATGCGGTCGACTGTGAAAGGGTAGATGTTGATTTGTTTCTCAATCAGCACACGGGTGCATTTATGAGTTTAATTCCCAGTAAAGTGCATTTGTTGTCGGAGCGAAAGGGGTATAATGCCATAGAGCGTCCCCTCATTCAGGTGTTAAAAGAGGGGCAGTTCAAGATTGCTTTAGCGAGAATCAAGGCTCGCAGGGAGCATGACAAATACTACAGTACGCTCGATGAGCATGTGATGGCGCAGGATTCCAGTATCTTTCAGTATGTGATGGATGCCGTCGCCCCACATTTGGACAATCTTGATGACTTGGGCGAGTATGATTTGGCCATTAGCTTTATGCAGCCACACAATATTGTGCTCGACAAGGTGCAGGCAAAGAAAAAAATCTGCTGGATTCACACCGATTATAGCACGATTCATGTGCATGCTCAGCAGGAATTGAAAATTTGGGAGCAGTATGACCACGTCGTCAGCATTAGCGAGGATTGTACAAGGGCATTTTTGAAAACATTCCCGTCCCTTTCCAGTAAAATCATTTTGATGGAGAATATCCTGTCATCCGATTTCGTACGCGAACAAGCCCGCTTGGGGGCGGCACACGAACTCCAAGTGCCTCATGGCGTTCTGAAGTTGGTTTCGGTGGGTCGCATCAGTTATGCCAAGAACTATGACAATGTGCCACACATTGCCCGTTTGCTCAAGGCGCAAGGGTTGAAGTTCAAGTGGTTTATTGTGGGACCGGGAGATCATCGTGCAATCGACAAAACGATCATTGAGACAGGAACTGGTGATGTCGTTGAGTTTTTAGGCTCCCGAAACAATCCCTATCCCTATATCAAAGAGGCTGATATTTACGTTCAACTCTCACGGTATGAGGGGAAAAGCGTGACGGTGAGAGAGGCGCAGATGCTGTGCCGCCCGGTGTTGATTACAAACTATGCCACGGCTTCAAGCCAGGTGAGCGATGGCAAAGATGGCATCATTTGCCCCATGGATAATGAGGGCATCGCACAAGCGATTTGGGAACTGGCTCACGATGATGAAAAGCGTGAGAAGCTTTCAAGTTATTGCCGAGAACATGATTTCGGCAATGAAAAGGAGATTAATAAAATATATCAACTGGTTGAATCAACTGGATTATGAGTGATGTTCAACAGATTAAACGGATTCAACAGATTCAACAGATTCAACAGATTCAACAGATTCAACAGATGTATTGTCAAGTTATCTGTTTAATCAGTTTAATCTGTAGATTAAGTGACAGGATTGAGAGTGAGTATGATTATCCCTATTAGTTATTGTAGTTTTTTTATGTTCAACAGATTGAACGGAAGTATTGTCAGAATATCGACATAATCTGTTGACTGACTAACTGGATCATGAGTGAATATTTGTACAAGCAGGAAAGTTATGCTATTGTAGGAGCTGCAATGAGGGTTCATACTGCTCTTGGCTGTGGTTTCGATGAAAAGTTATATCAGGAAGCGCTGGAGATAGAATTTCGCAATAGTGGGATTCCATATGTGCGAGAGAAGCGTTTTCAAGTGAAATATTCAGGACAAGTATTAGCCCGGGATTATTTTGCTGATTTTGTTTGTTTTGATAAAATCGTTGTAGAACTAAAAGCGGTGACAGAAATGAAAGGAGTGTTTGCGGCTCAAGTGATCAGCTATTTGAAGGCAAGTGGCTATAGGTTGGGTTACTTGATAAACTTTGGGAACCAGGCTCTTTTTTATAAACGTTTTTTTCATCCCTATTAGTTATTGTAGGTTTTTTTATGTTCAACAGATTGAACGGATTGAACGGATGTATCGTCAAGATATCTGTTGAATCTGTTGATGGAAATGATTAGCTGATTGCTGTTGAGAATTTTGTGCGGTACATTCTTTTTCGTTTAATTTGAAGAAAGGCCTGATTAATAAATGATACCAAAAGTTATACATTATTGCTGGTTTGGACGTGGAGAAAAACCAGGGTTAGCACAGCGGTGCATAGCCAGTTGGAAAAAGTATCTTCCCGATTATGAAATCAAAGAGTGGAACGAAGATAACTTTGACATCGGCCAAAATCGGTATGTAAAAGAGGCTTATGAAGCGAGAAAGTTTGCTTTTGTAACAGATTTCGTCAGGCTTTATGCCCTTTTTCATGATGGAGGTGTCTACATGGATACTGATGTTGAGGTTATCGGCAGTTTCAATCCATTTCTTGGCCATCCTATGTTTTCGGGCTTTGAAACCGATGGAAATGTTCCCACGGGAATGATGGCTGCTGAAAAAGGCTCGCAGTGGGCGAAAGATTTGCTTGAGGGTTATGCACGTAGAACATTTATTAAGCCTGATGGCAGTATGGACATGACGACCAATACAACAATGATCACCAATTATATGCTGAAAAAAGGTCTGGTGTTGAACAACACATTTCAGGAATTCCCTGGACTGTGTGCCATGTACCCGGCAGATTATTTTTGCGCCAAAGATCACCGTACTGGCGTGATACATAGAACCGGAAACACGATTTGTATTCATCATTTTGCCGGTTCTTGGCTAGATCATAGTTTCTTGAGCGACTTCAGGCATAGAGGTAAGGTCTTTTTGGTCAAGATTTTTGGAGAGCGATTTATCTCCAAACTTGCTGATGTTGTCACTCTAAGGGTTTTGCATTAATCGCCACCGTTGGCTACTGCTATTATCTTGTAATCTTTTTGACATGGAATTATTTAGAAATATATCCCCAGCGTATTACAGCGCAATTTATTGTTGTTTTATCTTTATTCTTTGCCTGCTTTCCGCTATGCGTTATTTGTCGTCTGCCGGGACGACCTTGTTGTATGCAAAAAAGGAAATTCCTTTTTTTACTTTTGCCGTTGGGTTGATGTTAATATTATTCCTTGGTCTTCGGCCTCTAAATGTTGCGTTTGGAGATTCAGGAATGTATGCACATGTGTACAACAATTTTTCAGATCATTACTCCACTGTTGATTGGCAAGAGGAATGGCTTTGGGCAAGATTAAGGTCGTGGTGTCAATTGATGGGTTTCTCGGTGAATGCTTATTTCTTGATTATCGAGGCACTCTATATTGGACTCATGTTTTTATGTTGCTGGATGTTGTTCCCTAACAACGTTTGGGTTTCGTTCTTGTTTTGCTTGGCATCTTTTTCTTTCTATGGATATGCGGTGAATGGCTTACGCAATGGATTGGCATGCAGCATCATGTTAGCAACATTTCCACTCGTAACGAAAACGAAATTAAAATTTTTTATTGGTTTTTTCTTGTGTGTTTTAGCCGTTGGAGTGCATCGTTCTACATTGTTGCCCGCATTGGCTTTGTTCATGGCTCTGTTTTTGATTAAAGAGCCAAAGTACGCGATATGGTTTTGGATAGCATCAATTTTCATTTCGCTCTTTGTTGGAAATTATGTAGGAGACTTTTTTGCAGGTTTGGGTTTCGATGACCGTATGACCGATTATTTCCAAAGTCAAGATGACGCTAAAGTGATGAAGCAGTTTTCGGAAACAGGTTTCCGCTTTGATTTCCTGCTCTATAGTGCCATGCCTGTGTTGATGACTTGGTATGTGACAATCAAACGGAATTTTGAAGACCGGACGTTCAACATCATTGCTGTAACCTATATCTTAGCCAATGCGTTTTGGGTGATGGTGATCCGTGCGGCTTATTCCAACCGCTTTGCCTACTTGAGCTGGTTTCTTTACCCCATCGTGATTGTTTACCCCTTGCTGCGGTTCAGGTTGTGGGATGACCAGGATCGCAAGACAGCATTGATCTTGCTGCTATATGAGGGTTTCACATTTATCATGTTCTTGTTAGGACAATCAAGATGAATAAGACATTAACAGTTTTTACTCCTGCCTATAATAGGGCGCACACCATAGGGCGCACCTATGAGAGCCTGTGCAGGCAAACATGCCAGGATTTTGAATGGCTGGTTATTGATGACGGAAGCCAGGATAATACCCGTGAACTTGTTGAGAGGTGGATGAAAGACGGGAAAATATCAATCCGATATATCTATCAAGAAAATCAGGGCATGCATGGCGCTCACAATACAGCATATCGTAACATCACGACAGAGCTGAACACGTGCATTGACAGTGATGACTGGATGCCCGATAACGCTGTGGAGAAGATTGTGAATTTTTGGAAAGAGCATGGAAGCGAGAAATATGCTGGCATTTTGGCTTTAGATCAAATGGAGAGTGGACGTGTGATTGGCACGAAGTTTCCCGACGGAATGGAGGAAACCACGCTCATGGGCTATTATGAGACAGGGGGCAGGGGTGACAAGAAACTGGTGTACCGTACCGACGTGATAGAGCAATATCCCGAATATCCCATCTTCCCGGGAGAGAAGTATGTGGGCTTGGCTTATAAATATATGCTCATTGACCGCGATTGGAAGTTGCTCACGCTTAATGAGCCGCTCGTCATTGTTGAATATCAGCAAGACGGATCGAGTTTCAGCATGTACAGGCAATATTGGCGCAATCCTCGTGGCTTTGCATTTTTTCGTAGAGCAGAGATGGAAGCAACTCACAGCTTGAAGCGGAGGTTTGTCGTTTGTGCCCATTACGTTTCCAGTTCCATGATATGCCAAGATTGGGACTTTATCAAGAAATCACCCAAAAAGTTCTTGACGGTCTTGGCGATCCCAGTTGGTATCGTGTTGTATTGTATCATTCGGTATAAGGTGAATACCAATCAAAAAATGAACTTTAAAAAATGAAGATACTGCATGTGATCACTTCGCTGAGGACTGGAGGGGCCGAGCACTTGATGGTGGATTTGCTGCCCGAGTTGCGCTCGCTGGGCGATGAGGTAGAGTTGCTGGTCTTCGACGGCACTCGCACTCCATTTATGGACGAACTTGAATCCACTGGTGTAAAAGTGCAAAGTTTGTCGGTGGGGAGGAATGTGTATAGCCCGCTCAATATTTTTGGGCTGTGCAAGTTTGTGAATAAGTTTGATATTGTTCACACCCACAACACGGCCTGCCAGTTGTTCGCCCCATTGGCCAAGTGCTTGAATTTTAGTGGAGCGAAATTGGTAACCACAGAGCATAATGCTACCAATCGCAGACGCGACAAAAAGTTTTTGAAATGGGTGGATCATTGGATGTATTCTAAATATTTGCGGATTATATGTATTTCTGATCAAACTAAATCTAATTTGGTTAAATATTTAGGTAGAAATAATAAGATTAAAACCATATATAATGGAATTAGTATAAAACGTTTTTTATTACCAATCAAGCAGATAAAAGAAAAACAGCGCTTAATTGTGACCATGATAGCTGCCTTTAGAACGCAAAAAGACCAGGACACGCTCATCAAGGCTGTAGCAGAGTTGCCTGCCAATTATCGTGTGCGGCTGGTGGGTGACGGGGCAAGGCGCGATGAGCTGCAACGGTTGGCTGTGGCGTTTCAAGTGGCTGACAGGGTAGACTTTTTAGGCATCAGGTCAGATATTCCCAAGTTGCTTGCCGAAAGTGATATCAACGTGTTGTCCTCGCACTGGGAGGGACTGTCGTTATCGAGCATTGAAGGTATGGCCTCGGGAAGGCCGTTTGTGGCGAGCGATGTTGATGGACTTCGAGAAATTGTCGGAGGAAATGGCGTGCTGTTCCCCGAGGGCGATGCCCGCAAGTTGGCGCACGAGATACGCAGCCTTTGCGAAAATCCCGAGCATTACCGTGAGGTGGCAATCAAGTGCCAGGAAAAGGCGAAACAGTACGACATCAGTGTGATGGCAAGAAAGTATCACGAATTGTATCTATCGCTGTGAAGAAGTTGAAAATTATTAGAGCCACGACGGTGCCCACGTCACTCAACACCTTTTGCAAGGGCTTGTTGAGAGAACTTGCCGAGGAGGGCTACGAGGTGGTAGCCGTGTCTTCGCCCGGGCAGCAGTTGCAAGAGATTGCTGTCCGAGAGCGATGCCGAGTTGTGGCTGTACCCATGGAGCGCCACATCAGCCCGTTGAGGGATTTGAGGTCGCTTGGGCAGATGTGGACCGTTTTTCGCAAGGAAAAGCCACACATGGTGCACTCCATGACCCCCAAGGCGGGCTTGATTTGCATGATGGCGGCTTGGTTGGCGAGAGTGCCAGTGAGGGTGCACACCTTTACGGGACTCGTGTTCCCGACAGCCACAGGGCTGACGAAGCGCATCTTGATGCTCACCGATTGGTTGACTTGCGCTTGCGCCACGCACGTTATCCCCGAGGGGGAGGGGGTGAAGAATGACCTGCTTGGTCATGGCATCACGCGCAAGCCCCTCCAGGTGCTAGGTCATGGCAATGTGAGGGGCATTGATTTGAACTATTATCAGTCCCAAAACCATGAAAAAGAAAAGGGGTGTTTCCGATTCGTTTTTGTAGGGCGCATCGTGAGGGATAAAGGCATGAACGAACTCATCGAGGCGTTTAGCCGCCTGCACAGGGAGTGTCCTGCTACAAAATTGCTCTTAGTTGGCTCTCGCGAGGAGCGACTTGACCCGGTGAGTCCCGATACATGGGCCGAGATTGAAGCCAATGAGGCCATCGATGCGGTTGGCTCACAAGACGACGTTCGCCCGTTCTACGAGTCAGCAAACGCGTTGGTGTTCCCAAGCTATCGCGAGGGTTTCCCCAATGTGGTGATAGAGACTGGTGCTATGGGGTTGCCGAGCATTGTCACCGACATCAACGGCTCGCGCGAAATCATCATTGAGGGAGAAAACGGAACAATCATTCCGCCAAGGGATGCCGATGCGCTTTACCAGGCCATGCGGCGCTTTGTCGAGCGTCCCGATGAGATACGGCACATGGCGGCCAATGCCCGCCAGCTCGTCGCCAGCCGTTTCGAGCAGGGGTATGTGCGCCAATGCCTGAAAGATTTTTATGCCGAGGCTTTGAGCCGTGTCCCTCACAAAGTTTGACAATTTAAAAAGATTGATGGATGTACAGGCGGGTTTTCAAGCGGGTTTTTGACTTTTGCATTGCGCTTGTTGCGCTCATTGGCTTGTGTCCCTTGCTGCTGGCTGTGGCCATTTGGCTGCATTTCGCCAATCGTGGGGCAGGGGCATTCTTCTTCCAGGAGCGCCCGGGGCTGCATGGCAAGATTTTCAAAATTTGGAAATTCAAGACGATGACCGACGAGCGTGACGCCGAGGGCAACTTGCTGCCCGACGTGCAGCGCCTCACGCGGGTTGGTCGCTTTGTGCGTTCTACCTCTGTCGACGAGCTGCCGCAGCTCTTCAATGTGCTCAAAGGCGACATGGCATTAATAGGCCCCCGCCCCCTGCTGGCGCAGTACTTGCCGCTCTACAGCCCTGAGCAGGCGCGCCGCCACGAGGTGCGCCCAGGCATCACTGGCTGGGCGCAGTGCCACGGGCGCAATGCCATCTCGTGGACCGAGCGATTTAAGCTCGACGTGTGGTATGTGGACCACGTGTCGCTGAGAACCGATTTGAATATAATTTTTTCAACTATTAGAGCTGTACTGCACCGTGAAGGTATTTCGCGAAGCGGATCTGTGACAATGGAAGAGTTTAATGGGAACAACTAATAAAAATTGAAAATATGAAAAAAAGAGTGTTAGTTCTCAGGGCAACTGGGAACTTTGGGGGCAAATGTTGCCGTGAAGTTGAAAAAAGAGATGGTGTATATTAAGGATTTTACCCAGTTGGTAGAAAATTGCGTTAGTAGTGATTTAGAAGGTGGAGTATACAATGTTGGCAACGGGTGGCAGGTCTCACTTGAAGAGCAAATCAGGGGAATTGTGGAAGTGTTTTCACCAGTCGATAATCCTTCTCCCATCTCATACGCGCCCGATAAACCAGACCCATTGTGCAATGCTTTTGACATTAGTAAAACAGTAAAAGAGTTAAATTATGAGCCTAAATACAGTTATTTAGACGCTTTGAGGGATTTCAAGCGTGAAATGGAAAGTGAACCCTTTTCCCTGTTATGGGGACACCGAGAGGACTATCATTTAGAGGATGAGCGATGACATACGAAGGTTTTCATACGCCCTGCTTCTTGTTGCGTGAAAGAGAATTAGAGGAGAGTATCACCTCTTTCCAGCAAGCTCTCCGTAGTCGTTTTTCTCAAAGTATTGTAGGTTATTCTGTAAAAACGAACCCACTACCATATTGTTTACGGTTTGCATGTGAAAAAGGCTGTTATGCCGAGGTGGTTTCAGGAGACGAATTTGAACTTGCTTTGGCTTGTGGTTTTTCTGTCGACCACATCATTTATAATGGGCCAATGAAATCGAAGCAAACGTTTGTGCAAGCGGTGCAGGGAAGTGCAATTGTTAATATTGAAACTTTTCGGGAAATAGAGTGGCTTGAAACGCTGCCATCTACTAAGACCTATGGGGTTGGTGTTCGTTTAAATATAGACATCTCTAAAATTTCCCCCAAAGACCAAAATCATGATGATGATAATAGCCGATTTGGCTTTTCAGTAGAAACTCCTGATTTCCGTGATATAATTTCAAAAATAAAGGCCTTAGGCAATGTTGATATAGTAGGATTGCACACGCATCGCACCTCGAAAACAAGAAGTCCAAGGTTTTATCAAAACGTGATCCAGTATGCTCAGCCTATTATTGATGAATATGGTCTAAATTTGAAGTATTGGGATTTTGGCGGAGGATTTTTTGGCAGAATGCCAGGTAAGCCTACCTATCAGGATTATGCAGATGCAATTTATAGCAGTTTGGCTTCAAGCAATAGGAATATAGTGGTGATCGTTGAACCTGGTAATGCTTTGGTTGCGTCGGCTTTTGATTATTTGACGTCAGTGTTGGACGTAAAGAACCACCAAGGTCAGTATTATGTCACGATTGATGGTACTCATAATGATATTGACCCATTTTTTCATAAGAAAGATTATTTTAAGGAGTTGCTAACCAAAGGGGGAGAAAGAGTTGCTGCTGGTAAACCTCAATTGGTTTCGGGAAGCACTTGCCTTGAAAACGATCGACTTTTTACTTTAGCAGGTCATGAGAAAAAACTAAATGTGGGCGATAAGATATTATTCCATCGTGTTGGAGCCTACACCATGTGTCTTACGCCACTGTTTATTAGTTTTTTCCCTCCTGTTTATTCTGTTGAAAAAAATGGTAGCGTGAAAATTGTTCGCAAGAAGTGGACTGCTAATGATTTCCTTATAAAATCGATAATAGATAAAAATGAATAATATTATGTTTTGCAGTTGTGGCCGACGGGTGCAGCTGCTCAAATATCTTAAAGAGGCTTTAGATGAAAATTGTGTGATTGTAGGAGCAGATAACTCTCCTTATGCACCTGCACTTTATGCTTGTGATAAACGATTTATTGTTCCGAGGATAGATGCGCCAGATTATATCAGTACGATTTTAGATATAGCTAAGGCCAATGATGTGAAGGCAATAACTACGTTAATAGATCCCGAGATAGAAATTTTATCGAAAAATCGTGATTTATTTTTGAAAAATGGGATCCTTCCATTGTGTCCAGAGAAGGAAACCGCAGCACTGTGTTTTGACAAATATGCCATGTTCCGTTATTTGAAAGATCATGGAATAAGAACTGTTCTTACCTATGACACTCTTGAACACTTTAAATACGGATACGCCCAAGGTCACATCTCATTCCCTGTTTTCATAAAGCCTCGCACAGGTAGTGGTAGTGTTGGTATCCACAAGGTTCATGGCATGGCTGAGTTAGAAGACTACTTCATACATGCAGAATATGATTATATTATTCAAGAATTTATGGATGCTGGAGATTGTGATGCCGATGTTTATATAGACTGCATTTCTCATAAGCCAGTTTCTGCCTTTTCTAAGAAAAAACTTGAGACAAAAATTGGTGGTGCCAGCAAAACCATTTCTTTCAAAGATGATCGATTGTTTGATTTCATTAAAGAAATTTGTGCAGTTCTTGAATTTAATGGCCCCGTGGATATGGATTTTTGGTACAAAGATGGCGAGTATTACTTAAGTGAGGTGAATCCTCGATTTGGTGGTGCTTACTTACATGCTTTTGGTGCTGGAGTAGATTTTTTCCATCTTATTGCCAACAATATCAAAGGAATTATAAATAAGGAGATGATGGGGCAATACGACGAAGACATCATTATGATGATGTATGATGCTGTTGTAATTACCCAAAAGAACGAACTCGCAAAATAGAAAAATGTAGGGGAGAGGGTTTTATTGTATTGGCTCCCATCAGAGTTTCACTTTCTGCGCATCGAGTCACCCAGTGGCCTATGCCTATGTAGGCACTAAGTTCGTGTCTTGAAAAGGATTTGGAGGTTTAATCCAAAGTTATAGCCAAGGATAGGGGTGCGATTAGTTTTTCGACATCTTGGCGATGAACTCGTCGAGGGTGGGGATGAGCAGGGCGAGTTTCTCGGGTGACAGGTCGCTGGAGCGCATTCCCTCGATCATGCAGTTGGGGATGCCCGCGGCTTTCTGTTTCAGCGCCTTGCCTTTCTGGGTCAGGAACACGATTTGCTGCCGCTTGTCGGCCACGCTGCCGCGGCGCGCGAGCAAGCCGGCTTTCTCCATGCGCTTGATCAGGGGCGAGGTGGTGTTGATGCCCAGCAGCAGCCGTTTCCCGATGTCGTTCACGGGCTGGCAGTCCTGTTCCCACAGCACCATGAGCACGAGATATTGCGTGTAGGTGATGCCCAGTGGCTTGAGATAAGGCTCGTAGGCCTGGGTGATGAGGCGCGCTGCCGTGTAGAGGCGGAAGCAAAGTTGGTTGTCGAGTTTTAATTGTTCGTATGACATGCTCACTGATTCTTGTCATTTGAATTTGTAGCGCGCGGGCTTGCGCATTGTGCGCAGCCGGTAAAGCGCATGCCAAATCATGCCAAAGAGGGGCAACTGGCCAATTTCAATTGGTGCCGGGTGTCCCTCTTCGATTTTTGCTGTGATAGCGTGCCCGGTGGTTAGAGCAGCGCCTCGATGCTTTTCTCCACCTCTTTGAGGTCGGCGGTCGGCTCAAAGCGAGCCACCACCTCGCCGTCGCGGTTCACAAGGAACTTGGTGAAGTTCCATTGGATGTCGTTCTCCTTGCGGGGCTCGGGGTTCGACTTGTTATAGAGGTCCTCCATAATAGCCGCCAGTTTTTCCTCGTAGGCGCCGCCGGCATATCCCTTTTGGCTCTTCAGCCAGCTGTAGAGCGGCAGCTCGTTCTTGCCATTCACCTCGCTCTTCTTGAACTGTGGGAAATCGGTGCCGAACTTCACGGTGCAGAATTCCGTGATTTCTTCGTCGCTGCCAGGAGCCTGGTGGCCAAACTGGTCGCAAGGAACGTCAAGGATTTCAAACCCTTTGCCTTTCAAGCGGCGATACATGGCTTCCAACTCCTCATATTGGGGCGTGAAGCCGCAGCCTGTTGCCGTGTTCACAATGAGGAGTACTTTGCCTTTGTAAGTTTCGAGGCTCACTTCGTTGCCTTTCTTGTCTTTCAGACTAAAATCAAATACCTTTGCCATCTTCTTTTGGTGTTTTTTCGTTGTTCGTGTTTCGTTTTTAGCGCTTCAGGGAAACAGGCCGTGTTTCTCTCTTCGCCGATGCAAAGATAAGTCAAGCTTTTTATATCGCAAGCGATATAGGCGAACAATTAACGTCTTTTATACTCTATCGCTTGCGATACGTTTTCTGGTTAAGGTACCTTAACACTTCGTTTCGAGTTGGGTCGCCCCCAGTCATTTTGCTTTCTCGCTGCTGAAGGAGTAGGGCGCGTCCTCGGCTTGGATGCCTCGCTGCCGATTGGGCATTTCGGTCATCTCGAACTTGATTTTAGCGCCTTGCTCTAAATCGCGCAGGGTGATATAGTTTCGGGTATAGGTCTTTCCGTTGAGTTTCATCTTGCCAATGTAGCATCCTGCGCCTTT
The DNA here is from genome assembly GCA_902489275.1 of uncultured Porphyromonadaceae bacterium. Classification (GTDB taxonomy): domain Bacteria; phylum Bacteroidota; class Bacteroidia; order Bacteroidales; family Muribaculaceae; genus Sodaliphilus. The sequence goes on along the minus strand of CABTZK010000007.1, from coordinate 44,615 downwards.
GGTCTCGATGTCAACCGTTTTCCCATTTTCAAGATGCAAGGTCACTTTGTTGAAGCAAGGGGACCCCAGCGCATATTGCCCGCTGCCAGGGCAGACGGGATAGAACCCGAGTGCCGAGAACACATACCAGGCCGAAATTTGCCCATTGTCCTCGTCGCCGCAATAGCCATCGGGAGTGGGAGCGTAGAGGCGGCTCATCACTTGCCGCACCCAGTATTGCGTTTTCCAGGGCTGTCCGCTCCAGTTGTAGAGGTAGGCGAGGTGTTGCACGGGCTGGTTGCCGTGGGCATAGTTACCCATGTTCATCACCTGCATCTCTCTGATTTTGTGTATCGTGTGGCCATAGTAGCTGTCGTCGTAGGTGGGTGGAATGGTGAACACCGAGTCAAGCATTTGGTTGAATCTTGCTTTTCCGCCCATCAGGCCGATGAGTCCTTGCGGGTCGTGAAGCACGCTCCACGTGTAGTGCCAGGCGTTGCCCTCGGTGAAAGCGTCGCCCCACTTGAGCGGGTTGAACGGCGCTTGGAATCGACCGTTTTGCAAGCGCCCCCGCATGAGGCCGGTCTCAGGGTCAAAAACGTTCTTGTAGTTCATGGCGCGTTGGGCGTAGATGGCGATTTCGTTTTCAGGTTTCCCTAACTTCTTGCCCAGCTGGTAGATGCACCAGTCGTCGTAGGCATATTCCAGCGTGCGCGACACGCTTTCGGTGATGCCAGCGTCGCAAGGCACATAGCCCAGTTTGTTGTATAGCTCATGCCCCAGCCGGCCAGTCGATTTCACCTTGGGATGCAGGGCATTGGCACCGTGCTTCACGGCAGCCCACAGCGTGTCGATGCGGTAGCCGTCCAGCCCCGACAAGTAGGCATCGGCCACCACCGAGGCGCTGCTGTTGCCCACCATGCTGTTGCGGTGGCCAGGGCTTGCCCACTCGGGCAAGAAACCGCTCTCTTCGTAGGCATGAACGAGTCCGTCTTGCACTTTTTTGCTCACGTTAGGGAACATCAGGTTCAGGAATGGGAACAGGCAGCGGTAGGTGTCCCAAAATCCCGTGTCGGTGAACATGAAGCCGGGTTTCACCTCCCCATTGTAGGGACTCCAGTGCACCACTTTCCCGCTATCGGTAACCTCGTAGAAACGTCGGGGAAACAGCATGCTGCGGTACAGGCAGCTGTAGAACGTGTGCAGCGCCTCGGTATGGTCGTCTTTGACTTCAATGCGGCTCAGCGCCTCGTTCCATTGCTGCCGGTTTTGCTGCTTGAGCTGCTCAAAGCTCATGCGCCCCAGCTCGTTCATGTTGACGAGCGCCTGGTCATAGCTGATGAACGATGACGCGATGCGGGCGTGCACCTTCTCGCCCCGCTTGGTCTTGAATTGCACCACAGCGCCCGCGTGGTCGCATTGCACCTCGGGAGTGAGTGTGAACCTGCCATTCTTGATGACCCAGCTGGCCGAAAAAGGATGGTCAAAGACAATCACAAAGAAGTTGCCAAAGTTGTCGGCCTCGGGCATGCCGCCGTGGTGCTTCACGGTGCAGCCGGCCACCATGCGCTGCTGGGGGAAAATCTTCACATACGACCCCTTGTCGAATGCGTCAATCACCACGTTGGCCTTGTCGGTCTCGGGAAAGGTGAACTGCATCATGGCGCAGCGGTTGGTCGATGTCATTTCGGCGGTCACGTTGTGGTCGGCCAGGTAAACGCTGTAGTAGTAGGGCTTGGCCACCTCGCTCTTGTGCGAGAACCAGCTGGCGCGCTGTTCCTCGTCAAAGGTGGGTGTGCCCACGGTGGGCATTAGCGAGAACGTGCCGTAGTCATTAAGCCACGGGCTGGGTTGGTGGGTCTGCTTGAAGCCTCTGATTCGCTTGTCGCCATAGCGGTATTGCCAGCCATCGCCATTCTTGCCAGTTTGCGGCACCCAGCAGTTCATCCCCCAGGGCAAGGCGATAGCGGGGTAGGTGTTCCCCGATGAGAGCTCCGCTTGCGAGTCGGTGCCCATGAGTGGGTTCACGTAGTCTACATAGTCGGTTGCCATGGCCAGGCAGGCTACAGGCAGTAGGAGGGTTAAAAGCAATTTGCGCATCTTCATTGTGTGTTCTTGTCTTGTTGAGATAAAGTTTGTCTTTTTTTAGGGGAACTTGCGTTTGTGCGGGCTCTACTTGAGGAATAGGCAGGCGTCGCCATAGCTCAAGAAGCGGAAGCCGTGTTCCAAGGCATAGTTGTAGATGGGGCGCCAGTTGTCGTCGCCAACGAAAGCCGATACCAGCAGCAGCAGGGTGCTTTGCGGCTGGTGGAAGTTGGTGATCATGCCTTCCACGACGCGGTACAGGAATCCAGGCGCAATCATCAGCTGTGTGCTGCCTATGTAGGTGTCGGTATGATGCCGGTCGAGGTAGCCGATGATGTTTTGCAGCGCTTTTCTCGTCGAGATGTTGCAGGGCGTGGAGTAGGGCATCCACTGGCGCACGGTGAGCTGCTCGGCATCGGCATCGGGGCAGGTTTCCAGCACTTGGCCGATGTAGTAGAGGCTCTCTAACGTGCGCACGCTGGTGGTGCCCACGGCCACGATGGGCCGCGTGGCGTTGAGCATGTCGTTGAGCAGCGACCGCTTCACCGCGATAAACTCGTAGTGCATCTCGTGCTCGCCGATGTGCTCGCTCTTCACGGGCTGAAACGTGCCTGCGCCCACGTGCAGCGTGAGCTCTCGGCGTGTGATGCCGCGCCGGTCGCACTCGGCCAGGAGCTCGTTGGTGAAATGCAGCCCGGCCGTTGGCGCTGCCACGCTGCCGTCAATGTGGCTGTAAACCGTCTGGTAGTCGGTCCGGTCGCTTTCCTCGGTGTCGCGGTTCAGGTAGGGTGGAATGGGAATCTCGCCAATGGCGTCGAGCAGCGTGGCAAAGGTCACGTCGCCCTTGTCCCAGGAAAAGGTGATTTCAAAGGAGTTGCCGTGGTGCTCGCCGCGGGTGGCGGTCACGTTCACCACCTCGCCGTCAATGTTCACCTGCCCCTTGAGCGCCCCTTGCCTCCAGCGCTTGCTGTTGCCCACTAAGCACAGCCACGTGCAGGTGTCGGTCGTTTGGAAAATCTGCTCATAGTCGCATGGCCGTGCAGGCTCCAGGCAGAAGATCTCGATCATCGACCCCGTTTCCTTGCGGAAGCGCATGCGCGCATTAATCACGCGCGTGTTGTTGTACACGAGCATGCAGCCTTGTGGCAGCAAGGCGGGGATGTCATAGAAATGCCCCTCGCCAATCCCTTTCGAGGGGCTGAACGTGAGCAACTTGCATTGTTCACGTTCCTTGAGGGGATGCTTGGCAATGCGCTCGTCGGGGAGCGGGTAGTCGAAGTTTGAGATTTTGAGGTGTTGAACTTGTTCTATCGTTGTCATGTGTGTTGCAGTATTTAGTGTCAGAGCCATGAGCCCGAGGGGTCATTCGTCATAGCCTTTTCGCTTGGCCTCAAGCAGCATCCTGGAAATATCGAAATAGAACCCCTCGATTTTGCTCCCCTCCTTTGGCTCAACCTTGATGTAGTCGAGCTTGCCGTCAATGTTTTGCTGCTCGGTGGCCACATAGCCCAAGAAGTTAACCACGTCATACTCGTGCATGGGGCAAATCACCACCCACGGGTTCTCCCTCGTGCCCTCGCCGCTTGAGATGATGGCCTCGTAGAGGCGGCCCATCTTCTTGAGCCGCACGTCGTGGCGCGTGTATTTTTTCTTCATTTTCAACGCATAAATGTAGTAGGTCATCTGCTCGAAGTCAAACAGGTTGTCGCCTAACGAGAGGTCGGCATATTTCTCGATGCTGTCGCACTCGGCGCGCGACAGCTCCTTCTTGTAGTAGAGATTCTCCACCTTGTCGCTGTAGATCGACTTGCGATAGGGGTTATAGTCCTCCTGGTACATGTAGCCATAGTAGAGGGTGCGATAGTCCTCAAGTGTCATCGTGGTGTCGGTGTTGCTCATGTAGAGCTTCACAAGATTAGGGAAATAGAAGCGTGAGGCAGGGTCTTGCGTCACTTTCTTCACGCGATCGAAGTCAACTGTCTTGGCAGTCACCTTCTGCTTGGCGGTGGCCTGAAACGAGAATAAGGCCAGCGCCAAGGCGGTGAGTGTCATCATTGTGTATGTTCTTTTGCTCATTGGTAGTGATAAAATGTTTCTAAATAAAATAGTAGCCCCTCGGCGCAGGTGCCAATCATGGCAACGGCCACAATGGTGGGCAGGCACTTGGCGCAGAAGTACTGAATCAAGGTGTTCCTGCCCATTTTGATCCAGCGGCCGTGAGGCGTGCGGCTGTAGGCCATGGCACCCATCACCGCGCCTATGATTGTGCCTGCCAGGATATAGTTGATGCCTGCCAGCAGGCCAAGCAGCGCGCCAGCCATCGACCCCAAGCCGATGTAGATGTTGGAGGTGTTGCGGCCATCGGGCTCTCCCGAGGGCGAGAGGTATCGGATGGCCACCACCACAAGGGTCGCGCCGCCCCAGCTCCACAGTTTCCATGTGGGCAGGTTGAGCCATGCCCCCCATTGCAAGAGCAGCATGCCCGCCAGGGCAGGCACTGCCGCCACCCACCAGGGCTTGAGCGATAGCACGATGGCCCCTGCCAGGCTGGCGATGGCTAAGATGAGAAGTATCGTGAAAAAAGTCATGTCTTCAATGTTTTTGTTGCAAGAGCGTTACAAATAGAATGCGCTGAACTGCATGTCAACGGTCAAACCGTGGTGAGGAGGGGAGGGGCTGTTTAATGAGTGGGACTCTCGTCAATATCGTCGTCGGTGTCATTGACTTGCGCAATGGGCTTGATATCTTCGGGATAGGACACACGCATGTGGTAGAACGTGCGCAGTCGCTCAACAAACGTCTGCTTGATGATGCCAATGTCGATAAAGCTGATGGGCGCCTCCGAGAGCAATCCGTCGCTAATCTGGCCGTTGATGATTCTCTCCACAAGATTGCTGATGTCTTTTTCACTGGGATGCGTGAGGCTCTTGGCCGCAGCCTCGCACGAGTCGGCCATCATCACAATGGCGGCCTCCTTGCTGAGAGGGTTGGGACCCGGATAGGTGTAGGGCGCCGGGTCAATCACTTGGTCGGGATGGGCTTTGCAGGCCATGGTATAAAAGAATTTGGTGCGGCTTTTGCCATGGTGCTGAGCCACAAAGTCCTTGATGACCTGGGGCAGGCGAGCCTTGTCGGCGCGCTTGAGCCCATCGGCCACGTGGTCGATGACGATGCGGGCGCTCTGGTCGGGCGTGAGACTGTCGTGCGGATTCACGCCCATTTGGTTCTCGGTGAAAAATGCCGGGTTGTTGATTTTGCCAATGTCGTGATACAGCGCGCCTGCACGGGCAAGTTGAGCGTTGGCCCCAATCTCGTGAGCAGCCTCGGCGGCGAGATTGGCCACCTGAAGGGAGTGCTGGAACGTGCCTGGGCAGGACTCCGAGAGGGCGCGCAATTCGGGGGAATTGATGTCGCTCAACTCGACTAACGTCATGGTCGAGGTGAAACCGAAAATCTTCTCGATGACAAAAATAAGAATGTAGGCAAACGACAGCACGGCACAATTGATCGCAAACATGAGGAACACGTGCCACCAGCCTGGATCAGCAAAGGCGTTGCTCAAGTTCCCCTCGCGCAGCACGCGGAAGGTCATGTCCATGATGCTGTAAGTCAAAAAAATGTAGAAAGCGCATTGCGCCAGCTGAGAGCGGCGTGACATCTCTCGAATAGAGATAATCGCGATATTGCCTGCCAAGAATTGCATCACGATAAACTCTGCCTGGTCCTTCGCCACAAGCGAGCACAGAATCACCACGACCATGTGCAAGAAAAATGAGGTGCGCGAGTCGCAGAAGGTGGTGAGGATGATTGGAACAATGGCAAAGGGGATGAGAGAGATGTAGTTGGCGCGGAACCCTGTCACCAGCTCGACAACAATGATAAACAAGGCGATAAACGAGATCACAAACACCATCTTGCGCAGGTTGCGGAAGGTGCGCGGGCGAATCACGCGCAGGAAAATGTACGACACCAGCATCATGATGGCCACGAAGCAAAATTGCCCCAAAATGCCATAGTTGATGCCCTGGCTGTGCATTTGCCGCTCTTTCATCATGCGGTCATAGGATTGCAGAATGGCAAACTTTTCAGCGGTCACGATATTTCCAGGGAAAATGATGCTTTCGCCCGTCTGCACAACGCCTCGGGGGGCTAGCGCCTTTTGCAGCGCGTCGTCAATCAGTTTCTGGCTCTCGATGGAGTCGTAGGCCAGGTCGGGTTTCAGGTAGTTGTAGATTGCAACAGCCGACATGGCCGCGTGGTACTTTGAGCCTGTGAGCATGGTGTCGAGCATGGTGTAGGCCTCGCGCGCCGAGTTCATCTTGCTTGTCGAGGTCACATCAGCCACCTTGTTGCCCAGGATGCGCACTTCCTTGATGTGGCCTTGCGTGATTTGATCGTAAACGTCGTTTTCCACGATGCCGTCCTCGTAGAGCTTGTGCACCTTGGCGAGAATGGTTTTCCGGGTCGCCGCGTCTATGCCGGCTTGCTTGTTGAGCGCCACATTCAGCTTGTTGAGCTGCTTGTTGATGAGGTTGTAGTCCTTTCGGTAAATTTTTGCGGTGTTCTGGTTGATGCTATCGGTCACATGCCGCGCGGCGGCCGAGTCGAGTTCGATGGGAATGTCGAATGGCGCTTTGAGGATGGCGTGTGCCCATGGCTTCCCGAGCGTGTAGCTAAACCCCTGGAAATTCTTGCTGGGCAGGAACACGGTGATGAGAGCGGTAGTGACCATGAACAAGGTCAGGATGATGATATGATTTTGAGTCGTTTTTCCCATGTGGTGTGATGCTTTTTGTCTTGATTTAGCTGATGCGGGTCGCGGTGTTCACGCCTTTCACTTTTTTCAGTCGCTTGCACAGTCTGGTCACTACATCGGCATCTTCAATGAGCACGTCAAGTTCACAGTGAAACACGCCATGCTCCGTCCAGATGTTGAGCTTCCTGATATTGATGGCCAAGTTGGTCGATATCAGGTAAATGAGTTCTTGCAAGATGCCCATGCGGTCAATGCCCTCGATACTGATGGATGCCAGGAACTTGCTTGCCTGGGTGTCCCATTGGGTCTGGACGATGCGTCCGCCGTAGCTGCTCTTGAGTTTCATCGCCGTCGGGCACTCCATGCGGTGCACCTCAACCTCGTTGCCCGGGGTCACAAATCCCAGCACGTCGTCGCCAGGAATGGGGTTGCAGCAGTTGGCTATCTTGTAGTTTGGCTTTCCGTTGATGGTTTTGAGCACGTAGGTCTGCTTGGTGTCGATGGGGGCTTGCTGCACGGGGCTTGCTTTGCCTTTCTCGGCTCCCGATTGCTTCGATCGGTTGCCAAATGTGCTGTGTATCAACTTGCTGAGCATGCCATGCGACTCTTGCTTCTTCACGGTGCGCAGCAATTGTTGCGACAAGGCGATTTCCTTGTTCCCTATCTTGTAGAGCAACTCCTCCTTGTTGGCCATGTTCTCGCTCGAAACCAGGCGGCTCATGGTCACGTTGTCGATAGGCACGTCGTTTTTCTGAAGAAACGATTGCAGCATGGTCTCGCCCGCCTCGATCACTTGCCGGCGGTTGTGGCGCAAGGCCGCGCGCAGGCGAGTTTTCCCCTTGGCGGTGACCAGGAAGCTCTCCCATTCGGGAGAGGGCTGCTGGCTCTTGCTCGTGAGCACCTCAACCTGGTCGCCGCTGGACAGCTTGTGGGAGAGCGGCATCAACTTGTGGTTGATTTTCCCGGCGATGCAGTGTGTCCCCAGCTCGGTGTGCAGGTTGAATGCCAAGTCCAGCACCGAGGCGTCTTTGGGCAGGGTGATGAGGTCGCCCTTGGGAGTGAACACCACAATCTCGCTGGAGAAAAGGTTGAGCTTGATCGTGTCGAGGAAATCAATGGCGTTGGGTTCTGGGTTCTTGAGGATGTCCTCAATGGTTTGCAGCCAGGCCTCAAGCTCGCTCTCCTCCTCGCCCTCGCCAATCTTGTATTTCCAGTGAGCGGCAAATCCGCGCTCGGCAATGTCGTCCATCCGGCGGCTGCGTATCTGCACTTCTACCCAGTTGCCGTCAGGACCCATGACGGTGATGTGGAGCGCGCGGTAGCCGTTGGCCTTGGGGGTCGAGACCCAGTCGCGCACCCGGTCGGGATGCAGGCGGTAGAGGTCGGTAATCTCGCTGTAGACGTTCCAGCAGATGCGTTTCTCGTCGGCCTCGTTGGGGCATTCAAAGACGATGCGCGCCGCATAGTAGTCATACACCTCGTCAAACGGGATGTGCTTCGACTCCATTTTTTTCCAGATCGAGTAGCACGACTTGGTGCGTGCCATGAACTCATATTGGAGCCCTAACTGGTCGAGCCGCTTGCAAATGGGTGCCGAAAAGTGGCTGAACACCTCCTTGTTGCGGGGTGCCGATTCGCGAATGTGGTTTTGAATGCTCTTGTAGGCTTCGGGGTGCTCATATTTGAAACTCAAGTCCTCAAGCTCGGTCTTGATGGCAAACAGCCCCAGGCGGTGAGCCAGAGGGGCGTAGATATACATCGTCTCGCCGGCAATCTTGTATTGCTTGGCGGCGGGCATCGATTGCAGCGTGCGCATGTTGTGGAGGCGGTCGGCCATCTTGATGAGTATCACACGGATGTCGCTGCTCATCGTCAGCAGCAGCTTCCTGAAGTTCTCGGCCTGAGCCGAGGCCTGGTCGCCAAAGATGCCGCCTGAAATCTTGGTGAGACCCTCGACGATTTGGGCAATCTTAGAGCCAAATTGCGCCTCGATATCCTCGATATTGTAGTCGGTATCCTCAACCACATCGTGAAGTAGGGCGGCGCATATCGAGGTAGAGCCCAGCCCAACTTCTTGGCTCACAATCGTGGCCACGGCTATGGGGTGCATGATATAGGGCTCGCCCGAGCGGCGCCTGATGCCGCTGTGCGCATCTTTGGCAAACTTGAATGCCTTCTCGATGATTTCAACTTTCTTGCGATGATTGCTTGACAAGTAGCCATTGAGCAGGTCTTGGTAGGCCTGGTCAATCATCGCCTCCTCTTCTTGAGGACTCATCTTTGCTGCTTCTGTCATCTTGGTTCACAATCGTTATGGCCAGGCGCTCCCAAGCAGCGCCTGCATTTCTAACTTACAAACTTACGAATAATTCCTCAAAAACACCTCATCTTGTCCCGATTTTTTGAAGCCGAGGCAAAAATAATGCCCATTTCTGGGGAACGCGTTGATTCTGTTTGGGCAAGAGCGTGACCATGCAGCCTGTGCCCCCGGGAGTAATCGCCAGGTGGCACAGCCCGAAGAGAGGGGGCGTCAAGCCGCACCGCTGCCTGCCAGCTCGCCGGCCGCTTGTGGCTTGGCTGCTGCCGAAGCCCTATTGCGCGATGGAACGCAGGTAGCCTTTGGTGGGGTTAGCCATCGTGATGTCGACTTGGCTGTCGTTGTAGGGCATGGCGCCCGCCAATCGTGTGCAGCCGCGGAACATGTCCTTGCTCTCTGTGACCTTGCCGCTCTGGCTCCAGTCGCTGTTGCTGTAGATGGCTTTGAGCGCTTTGCAATTCATGAACATTTCGCTTGTTTTGGTCAAATTCGCGGTGTTGAAGCCTGACAGGTCGAGTGCGCGCAGGGCGTTGCAGTCAGAAAACATGCTGCTCATGTCGGTCACGTTTCCCGTATCGAAGTTTGACACGTCAATCTCCTGCAAGGCATCGCAGCCAGAGAACATATAGAGCATCGAGGTCACGTTGCGGGTGTCGAAACTCGTGAGGTCGAGCTCGCGCAAGGACGTGCAGCCAAGGAACATGCCGCTCATGCTGGTCACGTTGCGGGTGTCGAGCCCCGAGAGATTGAGTTCCTGCAAGGAATGGCAACTGCTGAACATGCTGCTCATGTTGGTCACGTTGCGAGTGTCGAGACTGGAGGCGTCGAATGCCTGCAAGGACCGGCATCCGTCAAACATGGAAAACATGTTGGTCACTTGGCTGGTGTTCAAGTTCTGGATGCCCTTGACCGCTGTGAGGCTGGTGCAGTAGAAAAACCACAAGTCGGTACTCGCTGGGCGAAAGTCGGCAAACGACGTGTCGAACACGACCCACTTGATGGTGATGTTAGGCTCAGAGAATGTTCCGTTCCAGGTTGCCCACTGCTTCTCGCTGGTGGGCACCTCGTAGACGGTACCCCCGCGCTCGTCTTGCTGGGTGTCGTAGTAGAAGGTGAGCGTGCTGTCTTTTTCTACGGCGTAGGCCGTCCGGGCTTCTGCTGCCATCGGCAGGGTTGTGGTGGCCGCGAGGATGGCGGCTAACAGTGTAAACAGATACTTTTTCATCATCACGTCAATTTTAAAAGTCGATGCTAATAATGCTGTGGGCATCAACCGCTGAATGTGCCTTGTTCCTGGTCTCCGTGCGGCGCTCCGGCGCAGGGAGGGCAACGCCGCTGCAAGCGGATGGCGGGCGTTGCGCGGCATGGGGCAAAGCGGTTGATTTTACAGTGTTTCTATATTTATCCTTGACAAAATTACACATCATTTCTCAATTTTCCAAAAAAAATTGTCCCCTTTTATTCGAGATTCCTCCACGGCTCTTTCATCTAAAATCGCTTTGTTTTTAGCAAAGATGCCCTTATTTTATAGGGTTCTGTTCTAAATGGAAGAGCTGTGACGAGATTCTTCACGTGTTTGGCGTTGCCGTTAGTCTCTGCGGTAGCCTTTGCCGATGGGGACAGGGCTGATTTTGCTCATGAGAATGCGAATGTCGTTGGCGCGCTTCACCACCTTGCCCGTCGGGTTCTGGGAGTCGCGGGTGAGGGGGGCTGGCAGCGTGGCAGCCACCAAGGCGGCCTCGCGCTTGGTGAGCTGGCTGGCTGGCTTGTCAAAACTGTGCCTGGCAATGGCTTGTGCGCCATAGATGCCGTTTCCCATCTCGATGGAGTTGAGATAGACCTCCATGATGCGCTCTTTTCCCCAGATTTGCTCAATCAAAACGGTGAAATACACCTCAAATCCCTTTCGCACCCAGCTATGCCCTGGCCACAGGAACACGTTCTTGGCCGTCTGCTGGCTGATGGTACTCGCCCCGCGCTCGCGGCCGCCCCGCTTCTTCTCCAGGTAGGCCTTGGCGATCTCTTCGGTGTCGAAGCCGTTGTGCTCCATAAACCGGTTGTCCTCGCTGGCCACGACGGCTTGCGTGAGGTTGTGCGAGATGTCGCCAATGGGCACCCACTGGTGGTCCAGTTTCATGGGTTCGCCATTCCACACCTGCTCCGTGCAGCGCATGAACATGAGCGGCGTGTAGTACACGGGCATGTACTTGAACGCAATCGTGGCGAGAATTGTCGACAGGAAGAAAAATATCAACACATAGTTGAGCCAGCGCATCACTTGCTTGATGAGGATCATTTGATTTCCTTTTTTCTCAATTATTGCTGTGGCAAAGATACATAATTTTTTGTGGAACGAGCGCTGCTTTGGGAAAAACTTCACGGGTGAGGCCGATTCGGCTGGGGCTGTTGGCGTGTGCGGCCCTGCAATGAGCAGTCACAGGATTTTGAGGGCGATAGCGGCGCAAGCCTCGGCATCGGCCAGCGCGTGGTGATGATGGAGCATGTCGTAGCCGCACAGGCGAGCCACGGTGTTGAGCCGGTGGTTGGGGATGGCGTGCCGGGGCCACTTGAGGCGCGCGGCCTGCAGGGTGCAGCGGAACGCATAGTCGGGATAGTCCATTTGGTAGGTGCGGAACACGGCCCGCAAGCACCGCTCGTCAAATTGCTTGTTGTGGGCCACGAGGGTGAGTCCCTCGATGAGTGGAGCGATTTGCGCCCACACTTCGGGGAAGACGGGTGCCGTGTCGGTATCTGCCGGGGTGAGCCCATGCACGCGGGTGTTGATGGGATGGTAGTAGTTGGGCTCGGGATGGATCAGGCTGTAGAAACGGTTCAACAGCTCGCCGTGGCGCACGATGGCCACCCCCACGCTGCACACGCTGGTGGGCTCGAAGTTGGCTGTCTCAAAGTCAATTGCTGCAAAGTCTCTCATGGGTATTGTGCTGTTTTTCGGCGAAGTGGGGGGCTATTCGGTCATCTGCTCGGCGCTGGTGGCTGTCGATAGCACTTGTTCCCTGAAGACCGGGTCGCCTTTCAGCCGCTCCAACGCCTTCTTGCTGGCGCCTTGGTGCGACTCTTTCTTGCTGTAGCCCGTGGCGTCGCTGGCAAAGATGCCGCCCACAATCACCGCGGTCTTGAAGATGGGGTTGTTCTCGGTGTCGTTATAGGTGTCGATGAGCTCATACTCAATGGTCACATGATACTTTTGTGTCCACTCGATGAGCCTCGACTTGAAGTTCTTTTCGGTATTCACCAAGTCGTCGAGTTGGATATTCTCTCCAATGATTTTCCTTTCGATAAACTGTTTCGCCGCTTGATAGCCCCGATCGATGTAGATCGCTCCCACCAATGCCTCGACCGCGTTGCCGTTGATGTAGCTGTTGTGGGACGAGGAGTGGGCGCTGGCCTTCACGTGCTGGTCCAGGTGCAGCAGCTTGCCAATCTTGTTGAGGCTCTCGCGCTGCACGATTTTGGCGCGTGTGCTGGTGAGGAACCCCTCGTGCTTGTCGGGGTATCGGTCATAGAGGTAGGCCGCGACCATTAAGTCGAGCACGGCGTCGCCAAGGTATTCCAAGCGCTCGTTGTTAATCCACTTGCCCTCGGCATCCTTCATGGGCATCGACCGGTGCACAAAGGCCTGCTTGTAGAAATCGATCTTGTTGGGGTAGTACCCTGTGATGTGGTGTAGATAAAGGTAAAGCTCCTTATCCTTTGAGGTAAGGAGCTTTAGGAATCTTATCATGCTGTTAAGCACCATGAGCCAGGGGTTAGCCGATGTACTTCTTGACAATGATGCAGGCATTGTGCCCGCCAAAGCCAAAGGTGTTGCTCAGTGCAATGTCCACATTGCGCTTTTGGGCTTTGTTGAATGTGAAGTTCATCTTGTAGTCCATTTCTGGATCTTCGTCGCCGTCCTCATGGTTGATGGTGGGAGGCACAACGCCTTCTTTGCAAGCCAGGATGCTGAGCATGGCCTCGGCCGCGCCCGTGGCGCCGAGCATGTGCCCCGTCATCGACTTGGTGCTGCTGATGTTCATCTTGTAGGCTTGCTCGCCAAAGACTTCCTTGATGGCCTTAGCCTCGCTGATGTCGCCCACAGGCGTAGAGGTGCCGTGGGTGTTGATGTAGTCCACATCGTCGGGCTTGATGCCAGCGTCCTCAAGCGCTCGCTGCATCACGAGGATAGCGCCTAAGCCGTCGGGGTGAGAAGCTGTGATGTGAAATGCATCGGCACTCATCCCCGCGCCAATCACCTCGCCATAGATCTTTGCCCCGCGGGCAAGCGCATGCTCAAGTTCCTCAAACACCAGTGTGACAGCGCCTTCGCCCACGACAAAACCGTCACGGCTCCCGCTGAATGGGCGCGAGGCACTCATCGGATTGTCGTTGCGGGTCGACAGGGCCTTCATCGAGTTGAAGCCCCCCACGCTGGTTGGACACACCGGAGCCTCGGCACCGCCCGTGATGATGACGGGTGACTTGCCATAGCGAATGTAGTTGAATGCGTCGATTAAAGCATGGGTCGAAGTTGCGCAGGCCGACACCACAGCGTAGTTCGGACCACGGAAGCCATACTTGATGGAGATGCGGCCGGCTGCAATGTCAGCAATCATGTTGGGGATGAGGAAAGGACCAAACTTTGGACCGCTTTCCTTGTGCAAGGTGTAGGCCTCTACCTCTTGCTCAAGGGTGCGAATGCCGCCAATGCCGCTGCCGTAGATCACGCCAACCTCGTTGCGGTCGAGACGCTCGTCGTCCAGCAGACCGCTGTCGTCGATGGCTTGCTTGGCGCTGGCCAAGGCGTATTGCGAGAATAGGTCGTTGCGCTTGAAGTCCTTCAACTCCTTGCGATTGCCTTCCTCAACATATTTCGCCGGGTCAAAATCCTTGACCTCGCAGGCAAATTGTGTCTTGAAAAGCGATGCGTCGAAACGTGTGATCGGCCCAGCGCCACTGACACCTTTCACGGCGTTGCTCCATGTGGTTTCAACGTCGTTACCGAGTGGAGTGATAGCACCGAGACCTGTTACCACTACTCTCTTGAATTCCATATCGAACTATAATGTTGTATAGCGAAATGTGCTCAAAGCGCTTTTACTCTGCCTTGGCTGCTTCAATGTACTTGATGGCGTCGCCAACGGTTTGAATCGTTTCGGCCTTATCGTCTGGAATTTGGATACTGAACTCTTTCTCAAATTCCATAATGAGTTCTACTGTGTCGAGAGAGTCGGCACCAAGATCCTGTTGGAAAGTTGCCGCAGGTGTCACTTCTGATTCGCTGACGCCTAATTTGTCAACGATAATTGATTTTACTCTTTCTGCAATTTCAGACATAATTGTAAAGATTAAAGTAATGTTATAATATAAAAAAATCTAATTTGAGCCTGCAAAGTAAGCAATTATTTATTAAATACTCAATAAAAATGACTTACAAAATAGGCTCTGTTGCAATTTTTTAGAATTCAAGTGTAAATAAAATAAAAATATTTACGATTTTTAAGTTTGCGGCTTTCGCCCCCTCTTGCCTCTTTTCCTACTTTCTTGCCACACAAGGCAGTGGCTTGGCTTGTGACTTGTCAAGATAGTAGTACACGGCAATCGCCCCGTCCTTGTAGCCCAAGGCCACAGCGCCGCCTGCCTCCCCGGCAAACGTGTTGTCGCCCATGCTCACGAAGCCGGCTTTCCCCATGTTCATGGTCATGAGGTCAATCACTTTCTGCTCGGTGTCATTGGGGTAGATGCCCACATCCTGGCCCAGGGTCACGCAAGTCACTGGTGTTTGCAGGTTGAAGGTGAAGTTGCCCTCGGGGGTCTTGCTCACAATCGGGCCGGCAAATGCCACAACGCCGATTTGCGTCGGGATGGCGTTTTGCCCCTCGTAGCGCTCGGGGTGAACGCCGTCGAGCAGGTTGTAGAACGTGCTGAGCCTCGTCTCCTTGGGCATGGCAGCCACGGTTGACAGCTGTTGCAAGAGCGCGTAGGCCACGCTGGCGGGGTCCACTTTGCCAATTTGTGCCACTGCGCCGGTATTGCCGTTGAAGGCAATGATTTTGGCTTTGCCCACCTTGTTGCCTTTCTTGTCGGCCAAGTAATAGCTGCCTTGCTGCTCGCTCATCAGGAATCGGGTGGTTGAAAGGTCGATAATGTCCACAAATTTGGGCGCTAGAATCTGCTGACCGGTGCCGTCCACGACACCCATCTTGTCACCTTTGACCACAATGTAGTTGCCGCCGCCTTCTCTCCCTCCTTGGTCGAAGTCCTTCTTCACGGCACCGGGCACGGCGGCCGGGTCGGCCACTTCCTTGCCCTCGGCATTGAGGCACACCACCGTGTCACGCTTTTGGCACGCCATCACGCCATGCTTGAAGGTGCCCTCGGGCCCATACATCGTGCTGTTGCTCGAAAACAGTTCCTTGCCACGCTTGTCGATAAAGGAAAAGTCGAAAAAAGCGGTGTCTCTCACCGTGGCCACCATCGCGTGGTCATCGTAGGCAAAGGGCACGCATTGGTCATATTTGAGCGCAATGGCAATCTTGCCTTTCGTGTCGACGTAGCCATATTTCCCGTTGGCGCCGCAGGCTACGGCCAGGCCGCGGGCAAACACCGAGCAACTCACAATGCTGTCGCCCAAGTCGGCCACCACGTTGCACTTGCCGTCGATCACTTGCAGGTTGCCGCCCTTGCGGCTGGCCACGGCATAGCCGTCCTCGCTGAACTCGGTGCCGCTGGCAAAGTGCTCCTTGTTGATGGGGTGCTTGAGGTCGCTCATGTTGTAGTAGTCGACCGAGCCGTCGTCGTTGTGCACGTTGAACTTGTCGCCGACAATCGCCGATGGGGCATTCTTGAAAGCGTTTTCGGCCACCACCTCGCCGCTCTCGACATCGAGGATACTCCACTTTTGCGAGCCTTCGAGCACCACGGGCAGGTATCGGGTGGTGTAAGGGTAGTTCTCGTTTCCGCGCTTGTTGCATGCGCCCAGCGCAGCCACTATGGCAAGGAGCAGGGCGAGTTGGGAAAGTTTTTTCATCATTATTTTTTTTGACGTTTTTTCTGAATCTTCGTGTTGTGCTGAGCAAGGCATTGCGCCCCAATCAAGTTGCAAATCTACAAATATTTTTTGGATTTAGGCCGATTCTGCTCAATCATAGAGAATAAAAAAACAAAATATTGAATTTGTGCCAAAATAGTATTAATTTTGCAATCGTTTATTCCAATCGCAATGGACACATTGAAAGAGAGAACAGCCAAAAGCATGTTCTGGAGTGTACTCAACAATGGCACCATCCAGGTACTGAATATCGTGATTGGCATTTTCTTGGCGAGGCTGCTCACGCCTGCCGACTATGGGCTGATGGGTGTGCTTGCCATCTTTACGCTCATCGCTGGCAATTTGCAGAGTAGCGGCTTCACGCAGGGACTGGTCAACATGAAGGCTCCCACGCCCAACGATTACAACTCGGTGTTTTGGTTTAATATCATCGTGAGCTTCATTGTTTATGGCATCTTGTGGTTCTGTGCCCCTCTGATTGCACAGTTTTTCCGACAGCCTGCATTGGTTCACCTGTCAAGATTCGTGTTTTTAGCCTTTTTAATTTCGTCGTTTGGTATCGCTCAAGCCGCCTACATGAACAAAAACATGATGAATCGCGAGATTGCCATTATCAACATAATCGCTTTGTCGGTGTCAAGCATTGTGGGGGTGACATTAGCGTTTATGCGCAAAGCCTACTGGAGCCTGGCGTGGCAGCAGGTCATTTATATCTCGGTACTCAACGTGGGCCGATATTACTACACAGGCTGGAGGCCAAGCATGCACATCGATTTTGGCCCTGTGAAACGTATGTTTGGCTTTTCGGTGAAAATTCTTTTTACGAGCATCATCAATACCTTGAGTAGCAATATGCTCACTTTCGTTTTTGGCAGGCTGTTTCCCATTAAGCAGGTGGGCAACTTCACGCAAGCCTACAAGTGGAACACCACGGCGAGCACCTTTGTGTCCAACACCTTGTGGCAAGTGGTGCAAACTGTGCTTGTCGCCACCGAGGATGACCGGGAACGCCAAAAACGGGTTTTCCGCAAAATGATGCGTTTCACCGCTTTCTTGTCGTTCCCTGTGATGTTTGGATTGACGATGGTCTCCAAGGAATTTATCCTCCTGTCTATTGGGAATCAATGGATTGAAAGCATCAGAATCTTGCAGATTCTGTGCATTGCGGGCGCATTTGTGCCATTCTACTCAATGTATCAAAACGTGGCGATCAGCAGCGGCAGAAGCGATATTTACTTGTGGTGCAACGTCTTGCAAATCCTGTTGCAGTTAGCGGTTATCCTCCTCTTTCGGCCATTGGGGTTCACGGCCATGATTATCGCATTCTCGGCTTTAACCATTTTGTGGCTCGCCGTGTGGCAATATGTCGCTTGGAAACTGCTCCGGGTTACCTTGATGGAGACGCTGCTGGATGTGATGCCGTTTTTCTTGATTTCATCTGTCGTGATGGCTGTCACATACTTCATCACCAATTGGGAGACACACGATATAGCCCTGTTGCTCTCTCGCGTAGTGTTAGCGGTCTTTTTCTATGTGGGCGTGATGAAGTTGGCCAAGGTGAAAATCATGAATGAGTGCCTTGATTTCCTTTTTAAGCGTAAACACAAGGAGCAGCCTCTCGATTAGTGATGGATGGACAGGAAGTAGATGCGGCGGGCCATGCGGTAAATCTTTTCACTGATAGGATAGGGTACGGGGCTGCGCAATAGCTTCCACAACCCTTTGGCAATGAATCCTTTGGGCTGGTAAGGAAATAATTCATCAACGAAACTTAATGGCACCTCAAAGCGGCGAGCGTGACGAAGTACCGCTAACATTGACATCTCTACAGCATTCCTGTAGCGTCCAGAAGTGTCTTGCTGAAGAAAAGCTTCAACCACAATGCGATTTGAGCGCAAGTAGGATTGATGATGTTTCAGGTTAAGGCTGTGAGTATAGGAATTGCTGTTGTCGTCGCGATAGTAATAGGTTGTTTCATCAATCCAGCTGCGCTCGCCATCGAGCAGCATGCGAGGAACGACGCAATAGTCCTCGCTATAGTCCACACCCTCGACCGAGAGTACCTTGTGCTTGATACACAGGTCACGCCGAATGAGGCGAGCCCAGATTTGGTTGAAAACCAGGTTCTGGCACAGTATGGTCTTTAAGTAGGTTTCTTTAGCGCCATGAAAAGGAGTCTGCTTTTTTTTAATTGCCCCTTTGCTCACAATAGCATATCCGCCATCAACAATGTCAGCGCCTGTCTGCTCCATCTGCTTCACGAGCAGCTCTACCGCATTGGTGGCTACGTAGTCATCGCTATCAACATGCATCAGCGCCTCGCCCGTGGCAGCGCGAGTGGCAGTCAGGCGTGCGGCGCCTAAGCCACAATTGTGGTCATGGCGAATGATGCGTGTCTGCTGCTGGCGACGAGGGTACTCTTGGAGTACTCTTTTCAGAATCTCGATGCTTCGGTCGGGCGTGCAGTCGTCTACAAAGATATATTCAATATCCCTGTAGGTTTGCTTGAAAAGCGACACGGCGCATGGCTCAATAAATTGCTCTACGCCATATACGGGCACCAGAATAGAAACCTTCATTGCTGCAAAGGTATATAAAATCCCAAGATTGCAAGCCACGCCAATCAAAAAAACAGATCAAAAACTCGCCAAATCGCAATCCGAACAATTTGTACGCAATTTTCATTAAAATTCTCAATGTTTTCAAGGATTTGCAGGAAATACCGCACAATAATGTCATGAAATAGCCAATATTCTTAAAATATGTGCTAATTTTGCGTCCATAAAAAGATACTATAATATGCAGGCAATCATTCTTGCGGCTGGAATGGGCCGCCGGCTGGGCGAATACACCCGAGGAAACACCAAGTGCATGGTGCAGGTGAACGGTGTGAGGCTCATCGACCGTGTTATTGGCCAGTTGGCACCGTTGAATTTGAGCCGTCTCGTGCTTGTCGTGGGCTACGAGGGTCAGGAGGTGAAAGACTATTTGGGCCATCGCTACGACGATGTGATCAAGATAGAATATATCGACAATCCCATCTACGACAAAACCAACAACATCTACTCCCTGGCGCTGGCTAAAGACAAGCTCATGGAGGATGACACCATTTTGCTGGAGTCAGACCTGATTTTTGAGGACAAGCTGCTCGCCATGCTGCTCAATGCTCCCGACCCCAACTTGGCACTTGTGGCGAAATACGAGACCTGGATGGATGGCACGATGGTGTGCCTGAATGAGCAAAACGAGATTGTCAACTTTGTGCCCAAGGCCGCATTCCGTTACGAGGATATAGACGCTTATTACAAGACGGTCAATATCTACAAGTTTAGCAAGGAGTTCCTGACCAACGAGTATATCCCTTTCTTGGAGGCTTATAGCAAGGTGATGGGCAACAATGAGTATTACGAGCAAGTGTTGCGAGTGATCACGCTGTTGCACTCGTCCAGCCTGAAAGCGCTTCCCATCGGGAACGAGAAATGGTACGAAATCGACGATGTGCAGGACCTCGACATCGCCTCGACCATTTTCAGCGACGGCGAGATAAAATACCATGAGTACCACAAGCGCTATGGCGGCTTCTGGCGGTTCCCGCAACTGCTCGATTATTGCTACTTGGTGAATCCGTATTTCCCGCCCAAGCGCATGAAAGACGAGATGCGCTCCAACTTCGACACGCTGCTCACCAATTACCCATCGGGTATGTGGGTGAACTCGCTGCTTGCCGGCAAGTATTTTGGTGTCAAGCAAGACTGTGTGGTGGTGGGCAACGGCGCTGCCGAGCTCATCAAGATGGTGATGGAAAAGCATGCCGACGGGAAGGTTGGGGTGGTGTTCCCGACCTTTGACGAGTACCCCAACCGGTTGCGCCAAGAGCAAATTGTGCCCTTTGTCTCGCAAGACAAGGATTTCCGCTACACGGCCGACGACTTGATGCGGTTCTTTGCCCACAAGGATATTTCCCTGCTGCTGCTCATTAATCCCGACAATCCATCGGGCAACTTCATCCCTAAGCACGATGTGGTGCGCCTGGCCGGTTGGTGCCAGGAGAATGGCATCAAGCTGCTGCTCGACGAGAGCTTTGTTGACTTCACCGATGGCCATGAGTACAACAGCACGCTTCAAGGCGACATCTTAGAGCAATTCCCCTCCATGATGGTGATGAAATCCATCAGCAAGTCCTATGGCGTGCCTGGGTTGCGGTTAGGTGTCCTGGCCTCGGCCAATCGCGAGTTGATTGCGCGCATGAAGAAGGAGGTATCCATTTGGAACATCAACTCTTTTTGCGAGTTCTATATGCAGATTTTCGGCAAGTACGAGGCCGATTACCGCCAGGCCTGCCGCCAGTTTGCCAATGAGAGAAAAATATTTTACAGGGAATTGCAGCAAATTCCCTACTTGCGCGTGATGCCGTCACAAGCCAACTTCTTCCTGTGCGAGGTGACCAGTCGCTTCACATCGGCGCAGTTGACCCAGTGCCTCATCGAGCATGATGTGCTCATCAGCAATTGCGGCCTCAAGCGCAACATGGCGGGCAAGGAGCTTGTGCGGCTGGCTATCCGCAGCCGCGAGGATAATGCAAGACTGATTCGTGTTCTGTCAAAATTATAACAGCGATGAGCAACAAGGTGAAAATAATACAGCATGACGAAATCGAGGCTGCTGCCATCTCGCCGGCAACTTGTGTCCAGTGGGTCGAGGAATCGTTCAAATTGAAGTACGAGGCGCAATTGCCCCCTAAAATCAGCCTTCATCCCCAAGGCGATGATTTCTTCAACACGATGCCTGTGATATTGCCACCCTCTTTTGGCAGATTCTCGGTCAAGATTGTGCATCGGATTGCCGGGCAAACGCCATCGCTGGGCAGCGACATCCTGCTGTACGACAGCCAAAAGGGAAACTTGCTGGCCATCATCGACGGCGATTGGATTACAACCATGCGCACGGGTGCCGTGGCGGCACTCGCCGCCCGAATGCTCAAAAAGCCTCGTGTCGGAACCTATTCCCTCATGGGGCTGGGAAACACGGGAAGAGCGACTGCCCTCTGCATCTTGGCTGGCAACGAGAATGTGCCAGTCAAGTTTAGGTTGTTGAGGTATAAGGATCAAGCCGAGAGCTTTGTTCAGCGCTTCGAGGATTTCAGCAATGCCAGCTTTGAAATCATTGATGACGTTGACGACTTTGTGGCTGGCGCTGACTTGCTCATCTCGTGCATCACCTCGGCGCATGGAAACATCTGCCCGCATGACGACCTGTACAGGCCGGGCATGCTTTTAGTGCCGGTTCACACGCGTGGATTTCAAAATTGCGACTTGTTCTTCGACAAGGTTTATGGAGACGACACGGGGCACATCGAGGGGTTCAAGTACTTCTCAAGGTTCAAGTCCTTCGATGAGCTCAGCCGCGTGTTGCTGGGGCAAAATCCAGGCAGGCAAAATGACGAGGAGCGGATTCTAAGCTATAACATAGGGTTAGGGCTGCATGACGCTGTTTTTGCGAGCAAGATATACGACTTGTTCCAGCACACAGATGCGTCACAATGCTTTACACAGCACAAATCAACTGAAAAGTTCTGGATTTGACCCCTGAAAAATGGGCAGGCATGTTGGCTCGCCTCATTGCGGCCATGAAGGCGCAGGTTGCCGGCAAGAACGGTCAGTCCAGTCGATAAGCCTCAAACTCATGGGTAACGCGCTCCTCGACAGGGGGAAGCCGCATGTAATCGCCATAGGTGTGTGTGAGGTAGTCGACGTAGCCTGCCATGGTCTTGAGCATGAGGCCCTCAAACTCGATATCAACGGCTGTGGCTATATCTTTGGCCGCAAAGCATCCTTGGGTAGTGACGGGGCCTGCTTCGGTGAGATTACACACGGTATTGGTTTCCGTGTTGGAGATAATCAATCGGGAAATCATCTTGTCCAATTGCTTAACCGATAGGGGCAGATACTTGTAGCACAAGTAGGCTAATCGGGAACCCAAGGGGTTGTGCCGGGAAATCTTGCAGCGGCGTATCTTGTAGAGCAAACGTTTCCTTTTGAAAATGCGTTCCTGCTCATCGGGGTTGTCACTAATGAAATCAATGGGGAAAATATCGACGAAGACACCGATTTTAAATCCAGGAGTCTCGTTTTCAACCATCATTGTTCTACTGTCGGCTAACTTCGCGAAGGTGTAGTAGTAATCAGTGGTCTTGGAAGGGTCAAGAATCACATATTTTCCCGTTTCGTCGCAATACGTCTTCAGAAAGCGGTCGTATGACGCTCGTGGCATATACACGTCGATGTCATCGTCCCAAGGAATATAGCCTTTGTGCCTGACAGCCCCAATGAGCGTTCCGCTCGACAGGAAGTAAGTGACACCCGATTTTTCGCAAAATCGGTGAATCTCTTTTAGAATGTTGAGCTGAATGGAGCGTAACTCATGGATATCTTCAATTTTTCTCATCTTTGCGTTTTTTAATAGGATGGTTTCACAAAATTAGCGAATTGTTTTTAATCTACATGCGATGGGCTCGTCAAAAATGATAAGAGACAGGCTCTAAACCTTGTGAGCCTGTCTCTTAGCGCATGAACAATCGGTGTGTGCCTCTACATGGATAGAATATGGTTGATGAGGGTGGTGACGTCGGTCACGTTCACGATGCCGTCGTCGTTGAGGTCGCACAAGGCCTCGCTGTAGTCGGCCGTGCCCAGGATGGTGTTGATGAGTGCGGTGACGTCGGTCACGTTGACGATGCCATCACCGTTGAGGTCGCCATAGAGATTGCTGCTCAGGTACTCTACCACGTTGCTTGGTGCGGTCTCGACACCATTTTCCACGGCTGTGACGGTGTATTTCCCGCTCTTGGCCGCTGGCAGGTAGTACTGCATCGTGTTGAGCCCGCCAGCAATGAGTTGGCTGTTGCGATACACGTTATAGGTCACCGAGGCGGGAGCGCTGCCAGGGGCGTGGGCTCGGGTGTCGATCACGGTATCGGTTTGCATAAGCACAGCGCTGATGCGCCATCCGTAGTCGATGTGGTATTTCTTTGACAGCGACTTCCAGTAGCCGGCCGCCGCACTCGACGAGATGAGGTCGTTGTAGCCCGCGACGGCAGGAGCGGTGCCATCGCACACGTGGGGCTTCACGCCCGAGGCGTACTCGCAGTAGTAGCCCACGCTCATCTCTTGGCCCTGCTCGATGGCAATGGGGCGATTCAGTCGCACCACGTTCCAGCCAGTCACGGGATTGACAACCGCTTGCTTGCAGATGATGTTGTCGCCCACCATGACAAATACCGCGGTGTTGGAAACCTCGGTTGTCGCCAGCTTGAACTTAATGTGAGAGATTTTCTTCTGGGCGAAGTTGGCGAGGGTGTCGGCTGGCATCATGATGGCGCAATAGGCTGTGCAATTGCCGCTTGACTTGGTCATGCCAATGAGCATGTCGAGCGAGTCGCCCTTTTGGTAATTAAACTGGTCGGCGTCTTCAATCGATTGCCAGTTGAGTTGCAGGTCGCCCGCTTCTTGAGCGGCGGCTGTGCCTTGCAGGTAGTAGGGGCCTTCGGGCAGCTGCTCGACGGGATCATTGACGCTCACCACCTTGCTGGCTGGAGACTCCCAGCCGTTGTCGAAGATGGAGGTCACATAGTAGTGATATTGGCCATGCTTGACCAGTGTCTCGCTGTAGATGGTGGATTCTTGCTGTGACACCAAGGCGTTGTTGCGATAGACCTTGAAACGCTTCACCACAGGCTTTGTGCTGCGTTTTGCGACTTTGGCAGGAACCGCTGGGCATGGTGATAGCGCCTCAATGCCGAAACCTGTTCTCAAGTCGGCGGCAGGAATTTCGATGGCATCCATTTTCTCGCTGAGTGGCTTGCTCGATAGCGTGCGCGCTGGAGCGCCGGTCTTGGCGGCGGGCATGATGGTTGCGCCAATCACGATGTTGTAGTCCTTGTAGCTGCTGGCGATCGTCCCCAGTTTCATCCAGTTCGCGCCGCCCGACAGGCTCACCATGGCGCCGCCCTCGGCAGCAGGCCCGGCGTCAACGATGACGGGGGTAGTTCCAGCAGGGAGTGTGGCGTTGTAGTCGAAGTAGAGATCCTTTCCGGCGGGAATGTCGATGGGGTGCTCGAGTGTGAGGGTGTAGAGCGCCTGTGGAGTGACACTATGGCCGTCAAAGGTCTCGCTGTAGAGCAATTGGTTGTCGCCGGTGCGCACTTCAAGTGCAAACGAGTCGAGCGCAGCGCCAATCGCGAATTTCAAGTTGCGGATTTGATAGCCAGCATAGTCGTTCAGCTCATCGGCTGTGAATTTAGCGCCATAGAGCATGGTCATGTCCTCGTCGAAGCCCACCACATAGCTGGGAGAGCCATAATGCTGAAGGTTGGCAGCGCTTGTGCTCCACTCAAGGTTCACTTGCTTGGTGGCGGGATCAAAGCCATGGACTACCATGGTTGGCGCCTCGTAGGCCCCTGGCATCGTGTAGGTGAGGCTTAGTGACTGCTCGGGTGCGCTCTTGCCACTCTCGTAGTTGGTCTGGAGCGTGTAGGTATAGGTGCCAGGCGCTGTCACGGTCTCGTTGTAGCCAAGCGCCGTCAAGCCTGTGGCGATGGCAGTGCCGTCGCGGTAGAGGTCATAGCCCGTCACCTTGTCGGTTGGCATGGCAGTGCTGGTAGGGGTCACTCCGGCTTTGAGCATGAAGTTGCCGGGAATCTTGCCGCTGCTTAGGGTTTTCCACGAGGGCGTGCTATGGTCAAAATTGCCCGATTTGGGCGATGAGACCGAGAAACTGTTGCCCTTCACGTCGATGGCTGTGGTGTTGTCGACCCCCACGGGGTGAGCCGACTTCTTGTGGGTGTAATACACGCCGTAGGCGTAGGTGTTGCCTGGAGTCATCACGTAGGGGGTGGCGAGTGACCATGTTGCCCATGCATTGGCTTGGGCGGCTGTGACTTGCTCGTTGGGAATCTCCTCGCTATAGTCGATTTCCCCATTTTTCATCACAAAGATGCGGGCGGTCAAAAGCGATTGCTCGGCCACGTAGGCGCTGATGCTGTTAATCTGGTAGTTTTGGAACGCCAGCATGTCGTTAGCGTTAAATTCTTGCTTAATCCACAGCTTGGGCGCGCTCGATGAGGTGCCGCCAATGCGGTTGCCCATCGTTTCGCCGCTCCAGGTGAGCCATTGGCCGCTGGCTAAGGGTGCGCTCCACTGGAGCGTGCCGTCGAGGTGGTCGGCAGTGCCGGTGAACGTTGCGGCGGGAGCTCGCAGTTCGCTGGCCGAGATGGCGGTGGCCTCAACGGCGGCCGATTTCAGCTCTTGGCTGGCATAGACGGCTCCAATCTCGTAGCGATGTGTGCCATCTGGCTCGTCGTTGAGTGTGGTGTCGGTGGCTGTGACCAATTGCGTGTTGATTTTCACGCCGTCGCGGTAAATGTTATAGCCCAGTGGTGTCTCCGTGGCATTGTTGTGCACGGTAGCCGTGATCAGGAAGTCGCCCAAAGCGCCGGGTTGCCATTTCTTGCCGTCGTAGCTGTAGAGGTCGCCTTTTCCAAATCTTGGCTCCCTGTCGGTGTTGGCCACAAAGTCCAGGTTGCTGCCGTGGGTGTACTTCACCGCCACCATCACGTCCTTGTCGGCGGGAATGGTGTAGGGGGCAGACAGCGCAACGCGTTTCCAGGAGTTTTTGGTAAACGCGCTCAAGTCAACTGGAGTGTCGCTCACAAGTTGACCGTTTTCATAGATTTGCACATTCACTTTGTAGCAGTGCCTGTATTCCCAGTAGCACACGCTGTCGATTTGCTCGCCTGCCACCGCTTTTAGGTCGCTGGGTGTGAATTTCGCGGCAGCATAGATGGTGGCTGTGCCCTCGGGGTCATCGACACGGCCGCTCATGCCGTTGTAGTCCTTGCCGTCGTGCCACTTGAGGAGGATGGGCGAGGTTGGCTCGCTCCAGTTCAATGTCACTTGCGAGAAGTTGGGGGAGGCGGTCACCGAGTGGGGAGCACCGCTTTGTGCCACGGCATGGCCGCACACAGCGATAGCGGCCGCGCATAGCGTCGCCTTCAGTAGGTTTGTTGTTTTCATAACTATAAATAAATTAGTGTATTTAGGTCTCATTTCGTTTCATCGGCAGGATAGTTGCCCATGATTTCCAAGGCGCGATCCACATCGCAGCGGCGAACCACCAATTGCCACATTCCCTGCTCAAATCCCTTGAGGAAGGTGTTGGCGGTGGAGTCGCCCATCACGTCGGCTGTGATGCCGCTCGACTCCAAAAGCCCTTTGACGAGATTGGCTTCAAAGTCGCTGTCAAATTTAGCGATAACGGTTACATCATCTTCTGTTCCCATAAAAAAGTAGTCGTTTTTTAAGTGTTCAAGTTCATGATTGTTGGCAAAGATAATTTTTTTACCCTGAAAAAGCAATAAATAACATAAATTCTGTAATAAACGTTATTCTTTATTAACATAAATTTAGGATGCGATAAAAAAGCCGTGGATAGGTGCAAAACCGTGCGTTTTCCACGGTGTGGAGCTGGCGGCACAGCGCCGTGGGTGGTCAGCGTGCGATATTTGTCGAGAGATTTTTTGCCATGCGAGCATTTTGCTGTATTTTTGCACAGTAATATGATGACAGCATGAGAAAAGCATTCAATCTCCTTTGGGTAGCCCTCGCGATAGGGCTGTTGTGGTCGTGCGGCGGAAAAACCTCGCCCAACAGCATCCAGGCGCGTGCGGCGGCACGGGAGGCAGCGGTCTCGGTGCTGGCTGCCGAGCGCGCCGACACCTTTGCCATGCAGGAAGCGCTGCTTGAGGCCAGCGCTAAGCGCAGCGTGTATGAACTCATGGGCGACACCCTTGCGGTAAGCGACTTCAACCGCGCTTTCCTCGACACCCTCGCAAAGGCTGACCCCGAACTGGCTAAAGAACTCTCAAACAAATGAACGCTCAAACAAACGAACGATGAAAATTAGGTGTACGATTCTCTTAGTCGCTATTGCGCTTGTGGGTTTGGGATGTCGTGACGAGAAGTCGTGGCAAGCGGGTCATGATGCGGCCGAAAAATTTGTGGCCGCTTGGCAAGGCAACAGCGAGCAAGCTCGCGTGGCAGCAGCCATCTATGGCGATGGAGCACAAGCCGCACGTGGCCGCGCTGACTATGACGAGGCTTTCCTCCAGGCGGTTAGCGCTCATGGTAACGATACGCTCACCACGGCGGCTCAATTGCTGGCGCTCAATTCGGCAGATTTGTGCGAGGCGACGGCCAAACCTATTGTCGACGGCTTGCTTGCCGGAACCCTCCAGGCGGATGACGCTCGCCACCGAGTGAATTTAATCCATGCAGTCATGGAATGGCTCAAGCGAAGTCCGGCGCAATGGAATCAGGACATTCAAGGCCTGGTCGACAACTTGCCGACAGGCGACCAGATGAAAGTGTACTGCGCCATTGCCTCGCCTTCAACCCTGGGTGCGGCGCTCAGAGCCGACCAGGATCGTGGCCAAGACGTCACGGCCCAAGTTGCGGCGCTTAAAACCATCTACACGCCCGAGCAAATGGCGGATTTCAACAAGAGCTTCAGGTCTACAAAATAATAGAACATAAAAAGAATAGAAAAATGACTATGCTATCCATTGATGAATATCGCAAACTGGTGAATGACGCTATCGCCGCCATTCCTTATCCTGAGCATCCCGAGAATCTCTACGAGCCCATTCGCTACACGATGGCGATGGGGGGCAAGCGCATACGCCCCGTGCTGGCGCTGCTGGCCTGTGAGGCCATGGGGGGAGAGGTGAACCAGGCCCTCAAGCCTGCCGTGGGACTTGAGTTATATCATAACTTCACGCTGCTGCACGACGATGTGATGGACAATGCCGACATGCGCCGTGGCAAGCCCACCGTGCACCGCCGTTGGGGCGACAATGTGGCTATCTTGTGCGGCGACACCATGCTCTCGATGGCCAGTCAATATATCGCCCAGGTTGATGCCGACAAGTTGCCTGCCGTGAATGCGCTGTTTCACCGCACCGCCATTGAGATTGACGAGGGACAGCAATATGACATGGACTATGAGCATCGGCAAGACGTCACCGTCGACCAGTACTTAGAGATGATTCGTCTCAAGACCTCGGTCTTGCTGGGATGCGCCTGCAAGATGGGTGCAATGATAGCAGGGGCTCGGGAAAAAGATGCCGAGGCGCTGTATCAAGTGGGGCTGAACACTGGGCTTGCCTTCCAATTGCAGGACGACATGCTCGACGTGTGGGGCGATGAGGCCACCTTTGGCAAGGAAATCGGCGGCGACATCATGAACAACAAGCGCACGTTCCTGCTGGTGAATGCCGAGCACAAGGCGCAAGGTGACGATGCCAATGAGCTACGCCGCTGGCTGGCCGACCCATACGCAATCAAGCAAGAGAAGGTGGCAGCCATGACAGCGCTTTATGAGCGCTTGAACCTGCACAACGATACCCTTCGCGCCATTGCCGCTTTTATACAAAAAGCCATCGACGCATTGGAGACCGTCAATATGAGAAAAGAGGGAAAGGAGGCCTTCCGGCAGTTTATCAACAGTCTTGTGGGTCGCCAGGCATGATCGACAGCCATAGCCACATCTATAGCGAGGAGTTTGACCAGGACCGCGACCAAGTCGTGACGCGTGCCCTATCGGCAGGCGTGAGCCACATCATCCTCCCCAATGAAAACGCCGAGAGCCTGTTGCGCATCCGCTCCATGCGCGAGCAGTGGCCCGAGGTGGTGTCGATGACCATAGGCCTGCATCCCGAGGAGGTCGACGAGCGTTACCGTGACCTCATGGCCGAGTTGCGCGAGCAGTTGCACAATGGGCCTTTTGTGGCTATTGGCGAGGTGGGCATCGATCTTTACTGGGAGCAAAAGCACCGCGAGCAGCAGGTCGAGACGCTCGACACCATGCTGCACTGGTGCAAGGAGCTTGATGTGCCCTTCATTATCCACTGTCGCAACGGGCTTGACGAGTGCTTGTGGGTGCTTGATAATTTTGGCGAGCCGTTGCCCCAAGGCGTGTTTCACAGTTTCACGGGGAGCGTGAGCGACCTGGCTGCCGTGCGCCAGCGTGGCGACTTCTACTTTGGAGTGAATGGCATCGTCACTTTCAAAAAGAGCAATGTGCCCGAGTTGTTGCCCGAGATAGGACTCAACCGCCTGCTGCTGGAGACCGATTCGCCCTATTTGGCACCCATTCCCAAGCGTGGAACGCGCAACGAGAGCGCCAACATCCCGCTCATTGCCGCCTGCATCGCAGCTCACTTGAATGTGACCATTGACGAGGTAGCCCGGCAAACCGACAAAAATGCCAAGGAGTTGTTTAAATTGAGGCACCATGAGGTGTCCTGCCCATAAATATCTGAAATAATCATGAAGAAATTTACCATTTTCGCCATCTTGATGGCGCTTGGAATGCCTGTCATCGCCCAGCGCTACACCACGCCCAAGCGCGAGTTGCGCAGTGCCTGGGTGGCTACCGTCTATGGCATCGACTGGCCCAAGGCCTCCGAGTCGGCCGCACAGCAGCAGGCCGCCATGACCCGCATGCTCGACTCGTTGAAGAACATGAACTTTAATGCCGTCAACTTCCAAGTGCGCTCCATGTGCGACGCCATGTACAAGTCGAGCTATGAGCCCTGGTCGAGCTACCTCACGGGTGTGCGTGGCCGCGATCCGGGCTACGACCCGCTGGCATTCGTGGTGAGCGAGTGCCACGCCCGCGGCATGGAGTGCCACGCCTGGATTAACCCCTATCGTTTCTCGACTGGCAGCGTGTGGGCGACTGACAAAGACACCGAGGCCAAGGGACACTTGCTGAAACATGGGAAATACACCGTCCTCGACCCCGCCCAGCAGTGGACGGTTGACCGCATCGTGAACGTGTGCCATGAGGTGGTTTCCAACTATGACGTCGATGGCATCCTCTACGACGACTATTTCTACCCCAACGACATCCCCTGCAATTCCACCGCTGGCGACTATCAGGAATATCTCGACTCAGGCACAAAGTTGAGCATGGCCGACTGGCGCCGGCAAAACGTGGGCAAGATGGTGCGATCGGTCTATCAGATGATTCAAAAGACCAAACCCTGGGTGCGCTTCGGCATTTCGCCGGCCGGTGTGGCGTGCACGCAGCAGTCACTGGCCAGCCAGTACGGCATCTCGCCTTGCCCCAGCGGCAGCGACTGGCAGTACAACAGCATCTTCAGCGACCCTGTCTCGTGGTTAGCCAATAAGGACCTGGATTTTGTCTCGCCACAAGTGTACTGGAAAATGGGCTTTGCCCGGGCCGACTACAGCAAGATTGTGCCCTGGTGGTGCAGCACGGCCAAGACTTTCGGCCGTGACCTCTTTGTCTCGGTCAATATTGAAAACTTGAAGACTACCGATGCTTTCAAGGAATGGGCGCTGCAAGTGCAGATGGCTCGCGACGAGTCGCCGCAGGACCAGGCCGGGGTCATCTTTTGGTCGGTGAGCAACTTGTACAAGAAAAGCGGCGCCAGCCTGCAATTGGGGCAGTATCTCAAGCGCACGGTCTACACCCTTCCCGCGCTGCCGCCTGTCATGTCCTGGCGCAACTACAAGTTGATCGGCAATCCCCGGGTGAGCGCCATCGACTTGGGCAACAGCCAGCTCCTGTGGCCGCCCTTGCCCCAGGTGCGCTACAGCGTCTATGCAGTGCCTTGCGGTGTGAGCGCTGACAGTTTCAGGCACGACGTGCAGTACCTCTTGGGCATGAGCTACAACCCCGATGATGTGGGCGATGATGTCGTGTTTGACCTTCCTCAAGACAAGCGCGATGGCTATCGTTACGCCGTGTGTGTGATGGACCGCTACGGCAACGAGTACGCTCCCGTGTGGACCGAATAAATTCCAGAATAAAAAGCGGAGAAAAAATCAAGATAAGATGAGCGAACAGAAAGAAAAAAAATACAAGCAGCTGCTGAAGGACCTGAAACAGGTGATCGAGGGAGAAACTAACCGCATCTCAGTCCTCGCCAATGCGGCTGCCTTGCTGCATGAGGTCATGAGCCACTATTTCTGGACGGGTTTCTACTTGGTCGATGGCGACGAGCTGGCGTTGGGGCCCTTTCAGGGGTCGGTCGCTTGCTACCGCATCAAAAAAGGGCGTGGGGTGTGCGGCGCGGCGTGGCAAGAGAAGCAGACGCAGGTTGTGCCCGACGTGGAGCAGTTTCCCGGCCACATTGCCTGCAACAGTTTGTCGCGTTCAGAGATTGTGGTGCCGATCTATCAAGAAAATCATGAAGTCGCTGCCGTGCTCGACATCGACAGCAAGGAGCTTGGCTCATTTGACCAGGTTGACCGGCAATACTTGGAGCAAGTGGCACAGCTCCTGTCAAGGGTCATGTAGAAGCCTGCTCAACGCTTTTTGAGGGGTGGGCAGGAAAAAGCCCAATAAAGAGGAAGAGCGGTTTCAAGGTTGAAATCGCTCTTCGGCTTGATTAGCGGGGAGATGACAGGCCTCACGGATGCCCGAGGATGATGTTGATGAGTGCGGTCACATCGGTCGCGTTTATCGTGCCGTCGCTGTTGAGGTCGCACACGGCATCGCTGGCTTCGCCCGTGCCAATAATCTTGTTGACCAGTTCAGTCACGTCAGACACATTCACTTGGCCGTCACTGTTCACATCGCCACGCAGGGCATACGTGAACGAGATGATGTCGCCATAGTCCGTTGAGTGAGAAACCTGGTCAAACCCCTTGTAGTTGGTCTTGGTGCGCGCGTAGTAGGTTTGCCCGAGTATCAAGAACTTGCCGTTCACCTTGATGGAGTCGGCACGGGTATTGCTTTGCGTCGCCCCGTCTTTGAGGGTCTCCACATAGCGGGTGCGCCCCCAGGTGTTCTTGGAGGCCGAAATTTCAATCACATAGCTGTTGGCCCACTTTTGCGCTTTCACCGCTACATACTGGTCGGGGAAAAGGACACCGCCATCGGTGGGCGTGACGAAGTGCGTTGCCAGGTGAGCAAGATTGAAGCGCACGGGGTTGCTCACGATGTTCACGCCATCGACGGTGAGACTCACGCGCATATAATAGGTGTTGCCCGCATCAAGCGTTCCGCTGGGGATTGCCAGCTCGCCAGTGGCTGAGTGGCCCGTGAACACCACCTCGTTCTCTGCAAAATCAATTGTGTTGGCAATCTCAACCGTTGCCTCTTCACTCGACCCTACAGCATACCATGTGGCGGTGAACCCGTCGTTGAGTTCCTCTTGGCCGTCGACGGGGTAAGTGATCGTGAGGCGCATGGGCTTGATGGCGCGCACCTCGCTCACACCGCTATAGTGTTGGTCGGCCGAGGCCACGACGCGCCAGTATTGGGTGTGGTCATGCTGCAACTGTGAAAACGAGGTGGAAAGCAGGGTAGTGTCGGCAGTCTCGTGCTGCTCGACAACATGGCCAAAGTCGGCCTCGTTACTCAGTTCCACCACATAGGTTGTGGCGGCGGGCACTTGGTGCCACGTGAAATGGAAAGGCTCGTCGACGGTGGCGCCAGCTGCCGGAGCAATGAGCGTGGGGGTTCCGAGTTGCACAAGTGGAGTGCCCAGGAACACGGGGTCGTACTCGTTGCCCACGCGGTCGACCACGCACACGGCATATTGAAACTCGTTGTCGGCGGCTTGCCCGGCGGTGAGCTCGTAGCTGGGCTCGTAAGTCATGCCTAACAGGTATTCTACCTGTTTGCTAAAGGTGCTTGTGTTCATCGTCGAGGGAAAAGCGTAGACGCTGTAGCGCGCGCCCTCGTAGCCCTCCCACGAGAGGTGCTGGCCGTCGCGGGCGAGGTTTTGCACCGGACCAGGGTTATTTCCCTGTTTCCAGGTGATGACGGGCGGCAGTGCAGGCCGCGTGAAAACGGTGTTTTTCAGGTAGTTGCCTAACGATTGCTGAGCGCCCATCTTATAGAGGTACTTGCAAGAGTAGTAAATGGCTCCAGGATTGCCGTCCACGCTCGAAGTGCGGTTTAGCTCGGTTTCACGAGCCACCTCGACGTATTGCGT
Organism: uncultured Porphyromonadaceae bacterium; assembly: GCA_902489275.1. Classification (GTDB taxonomy): domain Bacteria; phylum Bacteroidota; class Bacteroidia; order Bacteroidales; family Muribaculaceae; genus Sodaliphilus. Next base: position 11,401 of record CABTZK010000007.1, on the reverse strand, counting down.
GGAGTCGCTGTGAGCACCAATGCCGGTGTAGATGTTTTGCGAGATGTAGCATTGGCGGCCAAAGTGCTCTGCCACCTGGTTCCACCATGGGGTGATTTTCCCATAGTCGGCGGTAGCGCCTATTTTCCAGTACACTTGTGGCGAGATGTAGTCAATCGTGTGCGCGGAAATCCACGCCAAGGGCTCGCTGAAAATGCCATTGTACTGCCAGTCGCTGCCGCTGGGGCAGGGCTGAATGCCATATTTGTCGGCCATTGATTGCTGCGTGCAGGCCACGCCAGCGGGCGAGATGCCATAGCGCACCCAGGGTTTCACGGTTTGAATCATATCGTAGACGGCTTTCACCATCTTGTTCACGTTGTCCCGGCGCCAGTCGCCGAGCGACATCTTTATGCCACTGTCTCTCCATTCCTGGTAGTCGCCAGCGGTTTCATTGGTGGGGATGCCATTAGGGTAAAAGTAGTCGTCATAGAGGATGCCATCAACGTCGTAGTTGGTCACAATTTCCCGGCAGACGGCCACGATGCGGTCGATGGTCCATTGCTGCCCAGGATCCAGGACCGTGGTGTTGCCGTAGGTGAGCAAGTGCCCGCTGTTTTGGAGTTCCTGGTCCATTTCGGTGTTCCAGTTGCTGCCAGTAGAGAAGCGGTAAGGGTTCACCCAGGCATGGCACTCCATGCCGCGCTTGTGGCATTCCTCGACGACAAATTGCAAGGGGTCGTAGCCTGGGTCCTTGCCGCGTGTGCCTGTGAGGTAGCTCGACCAGGGCTCATAGCTTGACTTGTACATGGCGTCGCACATGGAGCGCACTTGGAAGTTGACGGCATTGAAATTGTTGGTCTTGAGCGAGTCGAGCAATTGCCGCATCGCGTTTTTTTGAGTTTCGGGCTTAGCGCCGATTGACGGCCAGTCTAAACCCCACACGGTGGCGACCCAAGCCGAGCGGAACTCTCGTTTTGGGACGCTGTAGCTTGCTGCTTGGGTGGCAAGCAGGGAGCAAAACAGGGCTATGGCCAGCAGGTGATAGCGAAGTGTTGAAGATTTCATAGGTGTGATGGGTTTTAGTGTTACTGAATGATTGTCAGGTTCTTTGGCAACAGCCGACAACCTGATGAACTACGAGATGACAAATTTAGAGAACATTATGCTAAAAATCAATTTAAAAATATTAATATACCTAAAATCGAATGAATTTTTAGGATAAAAAATCTAAACGATGCTATTTAACTAAAAATATGTTTATAATACAAAAATAATGCAAATAATTCCCGATTAGCGTGCGAAAGATAACAAGATTTTGGGAAAAAAATGCTTACTTTGTGTGATTGAACACGGTTGGTTAACCCCTATGTCATTAATTTCAACCCAAAATAAGATTTTATTATGAGAAAACAGGTAATGCTTCTGTTATTTTCCCTCTTTGCGGTGATGGGATTTGCCCGCACGGTAACGGGTGTCGTCAGGCAGGCTTCCGACAAGGAAAGCATCATCGGCGCATCGGTTCGGGTGCATGGCACCACGCGCGGCGTGACAACCGACATGGATGGAAAATTCACAATTGATGCCGACGACGGTGATGTGCTCGACATCACGTATGTGGGCATGACACCCGTCTCGGTGAAAGTGGGCAAGCAGACGGTCATCAACATCGAGATGGTCGACAATGCCCAATTGCTGGGAGAAGTGGTCGTGACCGCCATGGGCCAGACACAAGAGAAGAAAAAACTGAACTTTGCCGTCCAGTCGCTCAATGCCGACGAAGTGACCGCCGGCAGTTCGAGCAACTTTGCCAACTCCTTGCAGGGCAAGGTGGCAGGCCTGCAGGTTTCCACAGGCGGCGGCTCGCCCAACTCCTCGACGCAGGTCATTATCCGCGCCATTTCCTCGGTCAACAACTCGCAGAATAATGAGCCGCTGCTGATTGTCGATGGCGTGCCCATGCGGGGCCATGGCTCATCGCTGGGCGACATCAACCCCAACGACATCGACAACATGACGGTGCTCAAGGGCGCTGCAGCCAGTGCGCTTTACGGCCAAGAGGCTGCCAACGGCGTAATCATGATTACCACCAAGAGCGGCAGCAAGGATGGCACCGTGAGAGTGACCAGCAGCGCCACTATCGAAATTAGCCAGCCGATGCGCGTGCCCAAAATCCAGCATTGCTTCATTCCCGGTAGCAAGGGAATGTACGTAGAAAACTCCGCCTCAGGCGGGTGGGGGCCCTATCTCGGTAAAAGCGATGTGGTTTATAACAACTTGGACGATTTCCTGGGCACCGGTGTGCTGCAAAAGTATGACATGAGCATTTCGGGTGGTACCGAGAAATTCAACTCCTACGCCTCGGTGGCCTTCACCAACAACGAGGGTGTTGTGCCCAAGGACTACAAGCGCCAGTACACGGTGTTCTTGAAAGGGTTTTACAAGCCATCGGAGCAAGTAACCATCCAGCTCTCGACCAACTTTGTCAACAGCAGCGCTCGTGGCTTCGGCAACTCGATGTCGACGATTTACAACTGGGGCATCAACAAGAACATGAGTGACTACGAGACCCTTGAGGGGCACGTGAACTGGAGAGCACGCTACGAGAATTGGGAGACCATGACCGACATGGAGCGGCTTGATGCCTTAGTGTCTCCCTATTACGGGCGTTACAAGGACAAGAGCCTCACCGAGAGCAACCGCATGATGATCAACGGCCAAATCACCTACGAGCCTATCAAGAATCTCGTGCTCACAGGAAAAATCGGCTATGACAAGAGCTACAGCATGTATGATGCCTACACGGTCCCCCGCATTTACGGGGGTGACTTGATCGACCCCGACGACGAGAAGGTGAAAGAGAAACTCACGGCTCGGCAATCGCTCTATGGCACTTATAGCTTCCAGCCGTCGCGAGGCGAGCAGCTCAGCGCGCAGGCAATGGCTACCTACAAGAAGACGATTGCCAAGGATTACACACTCAATGCCTTGCTGGGTGTGGAGTATAAGGAAAATAAGGGCCTTGAAGCCAGTATCTATAACAACCACTTCCAGTTGGGAGGAGACTACTACAGTTTCCAGAATACCGACTTCAACGACGGCGACAAGCTCATTGCCAACAAGCCCAGCCTATACCACTCAAAATACAACAAATACGGCTATTTTGGCGAGCTTCGTTTTGACTACAAAGGCATGGCGCAATTGAGTGTCACGGGTCGTCTCGACGGCTCGTCACGGCTGCGCCAGGTAGACTATGACTACTTCTATCCCTCTGTCACGGGCGGTGTCATCTTCAGCGAGTTGTTTCATCTGGCCAACCGCTGGTTCTCCTACGGCAAGCTGCGCGGAAACTGGGCCAAGGTGGGTAAGGACTGCCCCGCCTATCTGTTCACCAACACCTACAAGGAGTGGACGATGTTCCCCGATGGCGGCTACGGCGTGGATCCCACCACCTCACGGGCGATCACACTCAAGCCCGAGATGGACAGCAGCTGGGAGCTTGGCCTCGACCTGCGCTTCTTCAGCAACCGCACGCGCTTGGATGTGGCCTACTACGAGACGCTGGCCGACAACCAAATCGTGAGCGTGCGCGTGTCGCCAGCTTCGGGCACGATTCTGCAAACCCGCAACGAGGGAACGCTCAAGAATCACGGCATGGAAATCTCGCTGGCGCAAGACATCATCAAGACTGCCGACTTCTCCTGGACGGCAAATGCCAATTTCTCGTTCAACCGAGGCAAGGTAACGAAGCTCCCCGATGAAATCGTTGAGATTCAAGGCACGCAGTATGGCGACATCTTCCCGGTGGCTCGCCTGCATGGCTCCTCGACCGGTATCTCGGGAAAAGACTACCAGCGTGACCCCGACGGCAATGTGATTTGCGACGCGAATGGCTATCCCACCATCAATCCGGCCAAGGGCGTTTACATCGGTAACCGAGAGCCCGACTTCTTGCTGGGAATCGGCAGCACGTTCCGCTACAAGAACGCAACCTTGTCGTTCCTGCTGGATAGCCGCAAGGGTGGCGACGTGGTGAATGTGACCGGCCGTGGGCTTGTCTCCAGTGGCATGAACCACCTCTACGGCAAGTACAGAAACCGCGAGTACATTGTCGATGGCGTTCAGGCGGTGACGGCCAGTGACGGCACGGTGAGCTATGTGAAAAACACGACGCCCGTCGTGCTCGACCAGCACTTTATCAACAAGTACTATAGCACCGTCTCTTCCAACTTCATCGAGGATGGCAGCTACCTGCGCTTGAGTTATGTGGCGCTCGCCTACGATTTCACCCCCATGATGAAGAGGGGCTGGGCCGTGAAAGGCCTGAGCGTGACATTCACTGGACGCAACCTGTTCCTGCTCACGAAGTACACGGGCAATGACCCGGCCATCTTGGCCTCGACGGCGGGTGGAACCGGCGGCATGGGTATCGACAACTATGCCGTGCCGGCCTCGCGAAGCTTTAACTTCACCTTGAAAGCAACATTCTAAAAATGACGGAGGACTGAAAATGAAAAAGATTTTAAATATAGCCGTTCTGCTCTTGACCAGCGTGCTCATGGCAGGCTGTGTCGACATCCTCGACGATAACGTGAATCCCGACAAGGCTCACGTCATCGATGCCAAGTCCGGCCTTCCCACAATCGTGTTCTATGCCCAGCAGATTGTGTATGACCACTCGGAATACAACGCCTATTTCTCGCAGATGCTCACCACGGCCAGCATCAGCTCGGTCTACAGCTACAAAAGCGAGTGGCAAATGCTGACCATGAATCGCCACCCCATGTGGCGCCGCCACTTCTACGACATCGGCGTGAACTCGAAGAATCTCATCGACAATGCCCGGGTCATCAATTCGCCCAACTATGAGTTGATTGCGCGAACCATCTTCCTGATGTCGACCCAGCTCACGACCGATGCCTTTGGCGACATCCCTCGCAGCCAAGCCTTTGTGACGAACGCGCCGCGGTACGACTCGCAAGCGTCGATCTACGCCTGGATGTTGCAGGAGTGTGACGACCTCATTGCGCTCTACAACGACAAGAGCGTTGTCGAGAACCCCGACAACCAGAAAATCACTTTCAAGGAAGATCGCGTCTACGGCGGTGACTTGAACCGCTGGAAAGGCCTTGTGCTGGCGATTAAAGCCCGCATCCTGCTTCGCAACATTCCCAACATCGACCGCAGTGCGGCGATGTGCCAGAAAATCGTTGACGCTGCCGATCAGGCCATCAATCAATGGCGCAGCGGCAACCTGCTCTATGGCAGTTGGTTCGGCAATGAGCCTCGCTACAAGTGGGACGGCGGCACAGGCACCCAGAATGCCGTGTGGAGCATCGCGCAGCCCATTATCAACTCTTGGGAGTCGCGCGCCAACTTGCTGGGTAGCGCCATGCCCTCGAAATTCTTCCTGGAAGACCTGCTGGGGCTGGGCTCGCCCGACAACGAGCGGCTGAATGGCGCCTACGATGCCGAGAAGCCAACGGGAGGTGTCGTGCACAACGGCTGGGGTAACGACCCGCGCATCCCGCTGCTCATGATCGCCCGCACAGGACCGGTCACGGCCAGCAACTCCAGCGATAAAATCAAAATGCGCTATCTGGAAAACAATATCGGCATGGGCACGTCCTACAAGCAAGTGAACTATCCCGACCTCTATATGGGTGCCTACGCAGGCGCCTCCAATGCCTACAATCCCATCTTCACCATGGAGGAGCTTTACTTCATTAAAGCCGAGGCCTTGTACTGGCTGGGCAACAAGCAAGAGGCTTGCGCGCTGGCCAAGGAGGCCACTACGCACAACATCGAGCGGCATCTCGACTTCTTCCTGTCGGCCTATATCAACCCCAACTACAAGGACAAGGACGACAACAAGTACCCCGGCAACGTGACGGTGAGCGGCAAGCCAGGATTCGTGGCCAAGGAGGATTGGGATGCACAGGTGAACGCGTTCCTCAACAACGAGGATTACTACAGGGGCACTTCAAGCAAGCCACGCGTCAACAAGGTGACCGACCGAGGCAACAAGCGCTGGTTCTTCAACGCCAGCAGCTACACGCTGAGCGACTTGATGCAGCAGAAGTACATCGCCATGTATCTCCAGCCCGAGCAGTGGACCGACATGCGCCGCTACCATTACAGCAACAATAGGAACCATTATGGCATCGGCGACAACCAGGAAATTGTCTACCCCACACTCCGCCGCCCCTACAATCTCTACCAGGCCTACTGGATTGACGGCCTGACCGAGGCACAGAAGGAGAACACCTGGATCCAGCGCGTCAACTACGACACCGAGACCGAGGAGAAATACAACAAGGCCGAGCTTGAGCGCCTTGGGGCCTACAAGAACTACAAGTGGCTCCAGCAGCCCATGATTTGGGCATTGCCCTACGGGCAGCGCACATCGTTGACGGCCGAGTGAGAAAATGATTAATTAACTTGATGATTAGAACAAAGATGAAAATACTCAATCAAATTGCCTCAGTGGCGCTGATGCTCACCCTGGCAGCATCTTGCGCAGTGCACGACCCGTTTGACGACAATGGCGAGTTGGGTCAAGTGCTTCCCACCGTCGACTGGGAGCAGAACTCTACCGTGGTGAAAGCTGGAAGCTATGCCACATTCACTGCCAAATACTACACGTCGAGCGACCGGTCAATCGACCACAGCGAGGTGTGGGCACTGGTCAAGCGCGAGCAGAAAGCCGCAGCCACCAGCAAGCTCACCTCGTCGCTGGCCTACACGAAGACCTATGCCCTCACCGACACCGTGCGCAGCGCCCAAAGCGTGGCCAAGTTCCCGCATGACAGAGCCGTGTGGGACGGCTACGAATTTGTGCTCACCGACTCTTTCGCGACCTCGCGCACGCTGGCACCCGTGTCGTGGATTGCGCCAGAGGCCTGGGACCAAGAGAAATTTGCCTCCCTTTACCCGAGCACTTTCGCCGACGAGTTCACGGCTCACATGGTGGAGGCACTCACCAAAGATAGCACCTACTACAACGACATGCGCACGGTCTACATCAACTATGACTTCAAAAAAGAGCTTTTTGAGCAGTTGAACGCCAAGTACAACGTCTCGTTTCCCACCGACACGACCGCGTCCGACAAGTCCAAAAACTGGTTCACAACCGTGACGAATGGAACCGACGAGGTGAATGAGGTAGACCACTACTACTACATTCTCGTTGACGAGGCTGGTCAAAAGTCCTACCACGAAATCGCCAATGAGAGCGATGCTCCCAGCGGCGTGAGTGTGTTCCCGGTCTACAAGTCAAGCCCATGGCTTTTTAGCCGCTACAGCGACGACACGGGCGGGAAAATCACGACCATTCGCAACGAGTGGATGCCCTATTTCAAGGATTTAATCACGACCATTCCTTTCGAGGGCTGGATTTATGATGCGGCCGAGAAAAACTACAAGGTGAACTTCTTGCGCACCTACTACTTGTGTCCCACTTTCCGGGTCTACGACACCGAGGGGAAGATGGGCGAGACGACCGATAACAAGGAAATTACGTTGAACTGATAAAAATTGAAAACAGCAATGAAAATAGTTAAGAACCTATCCCTCTTGGCCGCCACGATGCTCATGATGGTCGCTTGTGTCGACAAGGAACCAGATTATGGCAATTTCCCGGCTAAGGATGTCGACTTCACCTATCAGGTCAAGGGCGACCAGTATGCGCTTGACTTCTATGTGGTTTCGACCATTCAGTTCACCAATGTCTCATCGAAGTCAGGCAACGTGGCTTGGGACTTTGGCGATGGGACCACCTCAACCGAGCAAGCCCCGCTTCACAAGTATGACAAGGCGGGCATCTACCAGGTGACGCTCACGGTCGAGGGCGCAGGAAGCCGCACCTACCCGCTGCTCATCTACGACATCGCGCCGGTGCTGAGCGTGGAGCGGCAAAGCGCGCCCACCGTGGTCATCAACGATGTCTCGGTGAACTTGGGCATCGAGTTGCCCAATCCCGAAAACCTCAAGTGCAAGTATGTGTGGAGCTTCCCCGAGGGCACCAAGACTGCCGATGGCAAGGAAATCACCGCCTTCACGGGCTACAGCCATGAGGATGGCACGATCGACAACCCGGGCTCATTGGTTTTCAAAAACATCGGCTCGCAAAAGATTGAGTTGAGTACCTGGTTTGATGTCGATGGCGAGAACCGTCGCTTGGAGGACAGCTATGTGAATGTGCAAGTGGGCTGCAATATTCCCGCCCCTACCCTCTACTATGCGGTGTACGGCGGCAACATCAAGGCCATGAAACTGATTGATGCCGCCCAACTCCCCGAGGGCACCAAGAACATGCCGTTCGACATGGGCGTGAGCAGCGGCAACATGCCCACCCAACTCGTGTTTGCCACCGAGAAAACCATGACCGACTCGGCAACCATTGAGCAGGACAACGTTTACATCCTCGACTGCGGCAAGCAATATCACTACATCAACGACGAGAATAACTCCTTGGGCGACGGCAAAATCACGGTGATGAGCGCCGACGGCAGCAGCACCAACGTGATGATTACCAACGTGGGCGGCCAAGCCTTCAACGACCCGTTCCAGGGATGCACCGATGGCATCAACCTGTACTATACCGACCGCAACACAGGGATTCGACAAATCCCGTTGAACACGCGCAATGCCACCGAGAAGACCAACTTTAACAGCGTCAGCGGCTATTTTGTGGTCAATAACATGCTGGCCTACTACGGCAAGGGCATTTCCTATGGCGCAATCCACACCGACCTCTACCTCGACAAGACAGGTATGTTCTGGTGGGGTAAGAATTACTCGGGCAACGGCATCTACCGTTTCCGCCCCACCGACATCAAGAGTGGCGGGGCCAAGCCTGCCGACCCGCTTCCTCACCCCATCGTGCTGGAGAACACCCAGCCCCGGGGCTTCACGCTCGACGAGGACTTGGGGCGTCTCTACGTGTGGATGACCAAGGGTACAACGCCGGCGGCCGGTTTGGGCGACTACAACATTCCTGCCGAGAATGCCACTGTGGGCTATAATACCTACAATGCGTTTGTCAACATGGAAGCCGACCCCATCAACTCAACCGATGCCGAGGGAGTCTACACAACGCAATTGGCGGTCGACCACCTCACGCACTACGTGTTCTTTGGCTTCCGTGCCGCCAGCAGCGAGAAAAACTACACCTCGGGCTTGTACTACTATGATCCTGCCACCAAGAAGGTCACAAACTTCTGGGGCAACAAGGACAAGATCTTGGGCGTGTGCATCAATCCTCGCCCGACCCAGCTCTTCTAAGCATCAAGGCTTTGCGCCTATCAGGCTATGCCTCGGTCATGTGCATCGGCGTGACCGGGGCATGGCTTGTTGATGGGGCTTGGTTCATCATGCCAGCCCGCCCAGTCTATGTGAAATTGATGTGACAGCATCAAGAATATGGAGCGATTTATTGAATTTGTGTTGCAAGTCGATGAAAAAAACTGTACATTTGCCTAATAAACTGATATTCGATTCCACGAATGCACCATCGAACCGCTTAAATAAATTGACATCATGAATATTACAATTGTTGGAACAGGTTACGTTGGCTTGGTGACGGGCACATGCTTCGCCGAGTTGGGCGTGAACGTGATTTGTGTAGACCCCGACCGCCGCAAAATCAACCGGCTTGTCTATGGCGATATGCCCATTTACGAGCCAGGGTTAGAGGACATGGTCTCGCGCAATGTGAGCGAGAATCGGCTCACTTTCTCGCCAGACTACGAGGGCGCTTTCGACAATGCCGATGCTGTGTTCTGCTGCATTGATCCCACGCTCGACAAGGACGGCAGCACCAATCTCAACCCCGTGATGGAGATTGCCCGTGCCTTTGGGCGGAGCGTGAGCCGCTATGCCGTGTTTGTGCTCAAGACAACCATCCCCGTGGGCACCACGTTGCGCATCAAGGACATCATTGCCAGCGAGATCAAGCGGCGTGGCGTGGAGGCAGAGTGCGACATCGCCACCAACCCCGACTTCCTCACCGAGGGGAACGCCATCAAGAATTTCATGAAGCCCGACCGCATCGTCATCGGGGTGGAGACCCAGAAGGCGCGAGAGGTACTCACTCACCTCTACCGCCCCATCCTGCTTCACAACAATCGAGTGATTTTTACCGATACCCGCACGGCCGAGATGATAAAATACGCGGCGACCTCCATGCTGGCCACACGCATCAGCCTGATGAACGAAATCGCCAACTTGTGCGAGGTCGTGGGCGCTGATGCCAATGTGGTGCGCGCGGGCGTGGGCACCGATAGCCGCATCGGGCCGAAATACATCTATCCTGGCTGTGGCTATGGCGGAACACTGTTCTCGCAAGACATTCGCGACTTGATCAATATTGCCGACGTGAACGACCTCAACATGGACGTGCTGCGTGCCGTGGACCAAGTGAACGTCGCTCAAAAGCGCATCCTTTTCGAGAAGCTCTCGCGGTGCTTCAAGGGGAAGCTCGATGGCAAGACGGTAGCGATGTGGGGATTGTCGTTCAAGCCCGAGACCGACGACATGAGCGAGGGACCGGCCATCGTCACGCTCGACCTGCTCACGAAATATGGCTGCAAGGTGCGTGTCTACGACCCTGTGACCATGAACATGGCCAAAATGCGATGGGGCAACATTTATTGCGGGGTTGACATGTATGATGCCGTGCGAGGGGCTGATGCCTTGCTGCTCATCACCGAGTGGCGGCAGTTCCACATTCCCGCATGGGATCGCGTGAAGGAGCTCATGAACACCCCGCTCGTGATCGACGGCCGCAACATCTATGACACGGCCGAGTTAGAGAGCATGGGATTTGAGTACCATTGCATCGGCAGGTAGCGGCATTCGCTTTGGGTAAACCCCGATGGCGTGTTGACCCATAGCGCCCGGGGGGGAGATTTCTATTTAACGTGAGTTCGACGAATTATAAGTGTCTATAAATTTGGTGATTAGCGAAATTTGTTGTAACTTTAAGGTATTGATTTACAAACAATTACAAACAAAAATCGCTATGATCACCGAGGACAAAGTTACTGAAATATTTTGTATGGCAGATGATTTCTGCAAGTTTTTTTTGACACAATGACGGCAAAATAGACGCTAAAGCCTACTGGAAAAAGAAAGTATCATCGAGATTCCACGATGTCAAAGGCAGAAGTCATGCTAATAATGATTCTTTTTCACGACTCTGGTTATCGCTCTTTAAACATTTCTATCTCGAAAAAAGTATGTAAGCATCTGCGTCATTTGTTTCCTAAAGTTGTCTCATACAACCGTATAGTAGAATTGGAAAGGGAGGTTGTCATTCACTCGCTTTGTTTATCAAGAAAGTCTTGTTAGGAAAATGCACGGGCATAAGTTTTGTTGACAGCACACCACTGCGTGTCTGCAAGAACCAAAGAATACATAT
>CABTZK010000006.1 GCA_902489275.1 uncultured Porphyromonadaceae bacterium | reverse complement strand
GCTCTAACCAACTGAGCTAAGGGACCGCTTTTCATAGTCGGGGTGAGAGGATTCGAACTTCCGACCTCCACGTCCCGAACGTGGCGCGCTAACCAACTGCGCTACACCCCGTCATTGTTTGAAAAGCGCTGCAAAGATAACACTAAATTCGCTAATCCACAAAAAAAAATCCATTTTGGATGAGTCAAGTGATGGCGACACCGCTTTTTGCTTCCACAAAATGCGAGAGAAATGCCTCTGCGCGACACGACTGCTTAGGAATGGCCGCGCAAGATGAGCTGGTTGCCGTTCATGCGCTGCATGTATTGCTGGATGAGCGCCTTGATCGCTTTTTCGAGCAAGGCCTGCTGGGGGAGTTTTCCCACGAGGTTACGCTTGAGCAGGGGGTCGCTTTTAAAGCGATACAGGCCCACGGCCTTAGTGCCGTCGAATTGCAGCATCAAGTCGCCTTTCAGGTACTGGTACACGCCATTGTTGTAGTTGAACGCCCAAGTTTGCTCGGGCGGTGTCGACATCAAGTCGCATCCAAAGGCCACGTAGGGCTTGTCGTAGCCCAACAGGTGCATGAGCGTGGGCATGATGTCGGTCTGCTGGGCAATCACGTCGCTGCGCATGGCAGGCGTCAGGCTGCCGTCGGGCGTGTAGAAGATGATGGGGATGCTGTAGAGCCCTAAGTCGGTCATGTATTGCGGATGCTCGTGCAAATTGGTATGGTCGGCGCAAAGCACAAATATCGTGTTTTGGTACCACGGCTGCCTGCTGGCTCGCTCAAAAAAGCGCCTCAACGCCATGTCGGTGTAACTCACGGCTTTGTAGATGGGCAAGCCGCCCCCTTTGAACACGTTCTCATACTGTTCGGGGATATGGTAGGGCTCGTGGGACGAGGCGGTGAACGCGCCCACCACAAATGGCTGCTTGAACGTGTTCACCTGGTCGAGCATGAATTGCAGAAACGGCTCGTCATAAATCGCCCACTTTCCATCAAAGTCCTTCATGCCGTGATAATTGGGATTCCTCGACTGGCAATACTCGTCGAGCCCGATGTAGCTGTCAAAGCCAATGCTGTGGGCAAAGGCGCTGAATCCCATCGAGATGTTGTGCGCGCCATGGAAGAAGGCACTGTAATAGCCACGGCTCTTGAGCATGCCTGGCAAGCCGTGCACATCGTTGAACGTGGCAGGCGTGAGGAAAAACGGCTCCACCATCATGGGAATGCCCGACAGCACGCTGGGCATCGCATCCATCGACTTGCGCCCGTTGGCATAGCTGTAACGGAACGTCATGCTTTGGCTCACCAGCGAGTCGATGAAGGGCATGTGTCCCTTGTAATCGTTATAAGCCCCAATGTACTCCTTGCCCATGCTCTCCACAATCAGGACGACCACGTTTTTCCTCACCGCGACGGCTGCGCTGTCGGGATAGATGATGGGCACATAGGTTGACTGCATCTCTTGCTGCGACATATACTTTGGGTCGACGAAAGGCTTGTGCCCTATCGAGCGAATGAGCGTGAACGGCGTGTTGAGCACTACCGTTCCCTCGATGGGGCGGTTGACATACTGATTGGCGTTATTGATGGTGATGGGCTTCGTGCCAGCCGTGACACTGCCTCTCATGCCCACAATGGCTACGGGAACAACTATCATGAGCGAAACGGCCTGTGCTACATAATAGTGCCATTTCTTGCCCCAGACGGCGCTGTTTGGCCTCGCGAAACATCCCCAAAGCAGCAACAGGCAAAACAGGAACACCAGAATGAGATACCAATGCTTGGCCGTCTCGCCGAGGAGGATTGAGGCCACGTTATTTTCGTTGGCAAACTCGCTGAACACCGAGATCGTGGTCCGGCGACCCGTGTACTGCACATAGACCGAGTCCATGAGATTGGCAGCGGCGCCAGCCGCATTGGTCACCACATAGATCCACTTCAAGATGTTGTCGAAAAAGCGCGTCTCCTTTTGCGGAATGGGCAGCAGCGCCAGCACAATGTAGGCAGCGTTGAGATAGAGCAGCGCCGAGGTGTCGAACACCCACGCGCCCTTGAGCATGGTGCCAGCCAGCGACCAGCTCATGTAGGGAACAAAGGTCGTCCAGTTCACGAAGAAAAACACCACTCTCGTGATCATCATCACAAGATAAGCGACCAGCATATTGATGGCCACTGCGCCGAGATTGGTGTGACGAATAGCTTTTATTCTCATCGTTAGGAGCAGATCGTGAAGTTGAGCGGTTTTTATAGATAAATCAAGCCCATGAATGCCGCATAGGCGAGCCATTGCACGGCAATGAGCACCCATGACACCTCGGGACGCTCATGATAGGCATTCACAGCAAAATAGCCCGACGCGATGGCGTAAACGGGCATAGCCAACATGAGGAACCGCTCCGTAGGGGTGTCAACATGGTCGACATGGGTCATCATCAACGGCCAGCACAGCACTGGCAGCATGGTGAGAAAAGCCACGATCTTAAACTTTCCTTTGCTCATCGGTTGTTCGATTTTTTATCTTTTATTGAATTGAAGTATCGCGTCAATCACCTCTCGGCTATTGCTCAGCCGGGGAATCTTGCGCTGGCCGCCCAACTTGCCCGTAGACGCCAGCCAGTCGTCAAACACGCCACGCCGCGCCACCACAAGCGATGGGGCGTCGAGGAAGATGCCGCCACTGCGCTTGGCCTCGTAGTCACTGTTGCCGCGCTTGAGCTGCTCGTCGAGCACGCTCATGAACTCTTGCTTATCCTCGGGCTCGACGGCAAACTCGATGAGCCACTCGTGCCGGCCTCGTGTGCTGTCGCTGGCATAGACCGGCGCAACGGTGTAGTTGAGCACTTGGGTACCCGTCGCGGCGGAGGCACGAGCGATGGCCTCGTCGGCATTGTGCACCATCAATTCCTCGCCAAAGGCGTTGATAAAGCTGCGAGTCCGTCCTGCGATCTTGATCTTCAGCGGGCGGGTTTGCTCGATGGTCACGGTGTCGCCTATGCGATAGCGCCACAGCCCGTTACAAGCGGTAATCACCAGCTCGTAGGTCTTGCCGGACTCTACCTCCCATGCGGGAAGCACATCGGGCGTTGCGCTATCCACGTCCTCCATGGGAATGAACTCATAGAACACCCCCACATCGAGCAGCAGCAGCATAGCCGTCGATTCCCAGTCGCTTTGCACGGCAAAAAATCCCTCGCTGGCATTGTAGGTGTCGATGAAGTGCATCTTGCTCCTGTCGCAAATGCTCTCAAATTGCTTGCGATAGGGCGCAAAGGCGATGCCTCCGTGAAAAAACACTTCCAAGTTAGGCCACACCTCATGAATCGACTTTGCACCCTCGCGCTTCATCACCTCAATAAGCACCGTGAGAAACCATGAGGGCACGCCCGATAGGTTGGTGACATTCTCCTTCACACTGGCTTCGACGAGCAAGGGAAGTTTTTCCTCCCAATTTTCCAGCAGCGCGATTCTTTTGTTGGGCACACGAAACAGCCCCGCCCATGCAGGAATCTTCCTGATGAGCGTGGCGCTCAGGTCGCCCACGCGCGTACCGGGACGCAAATCCTGGACATGGTTGGCGAAACTGCCGCCAAGAATGAGCGCCTTGCCGCTGAAAAGCTTGCTCCCGGGATTCAAATTGAGGTAGTGCGACACCGCGTCGCTCGCTCCGCGGTAGTGGTTGCGCTTGAGCGAGGCGGCTGTGACGGGAATATACTTGCTCTTGCCACTGGTTCCGCTCGACTGCGCAAAATCGAAGGTTTTGCCTGGCCACAGCACATCGGCCTGGCCTTGCATCATGCGCATGATTTGCGGTTGGAGCTGCTCATAGGTGTAAAGCGGCACCGTTGAGGCAAATTGACGGTAGGTTCTCATGTGCGAGAAGTCGTAGGTGCGCCCTATCTCGGTGAGCGCCGCGTTCTCGATGAGTTTCACCAATTCACCTTGCTGGATCGAATCGGCATAGTCCTTGTAACGCAACTGCTCGTGCAGCCGTGTCATCAAGTGTTTCCTCACCAGTGGTGTAAAATCTATCATGACTCCATTTTCAAGTTACAAGTGCTCGCAAAGTTAGTGAAATCTGCAACAATAACAAAATTCAATCACTTATCAACTCGCACCACAGGCTCACACACTATCTCCAGCGGCATCAATGCGAGAAAAAGGGCATGATAGAGAAAGAAGAATTTTGGTGTACATGAAAGTACAACTATTTGTATAACAGATAGTTATGCAAACTTTTGCAGTCAAGGGAAGCCACCCTTGGCGAGAATTGGGAACCTATCAAGAAAGAAGGTGTTTTTTTAAGGCTAACGCTTTTTTCTCACCCACTGCGGCAGTGAGCTCATCGATGGATGTTTCCTTGATGCGCTTAAGGCTCTTGAACTTCTTGATAAGCAATTGCTTCGTTTTTGGCCCTACCCCAGGGATGTCGTCAAGCGCGCTCCTCACCTGCGACTTGCTGCGGCGGTTGCGGTGATGCTTGATGCCAAAGCGGTGAGCCTCGTCTCGAATCCGCTGAATGACCTTGATGGTTTCACTATTGAGGTCAATAAAGAGGGGCACGCTATCGCCTGGAAAATAAATCTCGTTCATGCGCTTGGCTATGCCAATGGCCGCAATACGCTTGCGCAATCCAAGCTCTTCGAGAACCTCCACGGCACTGCTCAATTGCCCCTTGCCACCGTCGAGGACAATGAGTTGGGGCAACGCTTCACCCTCGCTCAGCAGGCGGCTGTAGCGGCGCATGATCACCTCACGCATCGAGGCGTAGTCATCGGGGCCCTCCACCGTCTTGATATTAAACGAGCGATACTCCTTTTTAGAGGGCTTAGCGTTGCGGAATACCACGCAACTGGCCACTGCATTGCTGCCGCCTGTGTTGGAGTTATCGAAACACTCAATGTGATGCGGAAGCACCGAGAGATGAAGGTCTTTTTGCATAGCCGTGAGCGTGCGCATGGCACGCTGCTCGGGATTGAGCTTTTCCAAGCGCTTGAGCTTATCGATCCGGTACTGCTCGGCATTTTTGACAGAAATGCCCAGGAGCTTGCGCTTTTCTCCACGCAGCGGAACAATGAAATCCACGCCCGACAACGAGAAATCAGGCATGATATTGACCAGCGCCTCTTTCACGGAATCGGTGGCATACTGCTCCTTGAAACGCTCGCGAATCTCCCGTATCGCTGTCGAGAGTAATTCCTCGTTGGTCTCGTCGCTATCGGCATCCATAAACTTATATTCTAATGTGAGACTCTGCACGATGCTGCCGTTGCGCACATGCAGGTAGTTGACATAGGCCGAAGTATCGTCACGAATGAGCGAAAACACATCGATGTTGTGAATCGACGGACTTACAATGGCCGATTTGGCGCGGTATTTCTCAATGAGCAAATACTTGCGCTTCAGCACATTGGCTTCCTCAAATTTCAACTCACGGGACAATCGGCTCATTTCACTCATCAAGTAGTCGCTCACCTGCTTGGTGTCGCCATTCAGGATTTGCTTGATTTCATCGATGTAAATCGCATATTGTTCAGGCGACACATAGCCCTGGCAACAGCCCTCGCAGTTCTTGATATGGTACTGGAGGCACAAGCGGATTTTTTTCGACTCTACGACCTCGTGTGTCAACAGGTACCGGCACGACCGGATCGGGTAAATTTGCCTTAAAGTGTCGATAAGCGCATGCGCCACCTCGACCTTGGGATAAGGGCCAAAATACTTTATCCCCCGTGAGAGACGCTCGCGGGTAAGGTACACACGAGGGTACGGGTCCTTGGTGACGGCTATCCAGGGATAGGACTTGTCATCCTTGAGCATGACATTGTAACGAGGCTGATACTCCTTGATGAGGCTATTCTCCAGGTCAAGCGCTTCCTCTTCGCTGTTGACCACAATGTATTTCAAGTCCCAGATGTGGCGAACAAGGATATTGGTGCGCGCCACTGGGTGAACTCGATTGAAATAGGAGCTCACACGGCGCTTAAGCCGTTTGGCCTTGCCCACATAGATCACCGTTCCTTCCTGGTTGTAGTACAGGTACACGCCAGGATTATCGGGCAAAAGGCTCACCTTGAGTTTCAACTCGTCTCTCATCACAGCTGACAATTCACTGACCTATTTCCAATAACCATCTAAGCGGCAAGCGCAGCGAGACTGCCACTTGCAGGGGTGCGCTTCCCCTAATCAAAGTCAAAGAGCGTGGTCACTTCGAGGTCGTCGGGGAAAAGCGACCGCCCGTTGAGGAAGTTCAACCCACAGATGAAGTTCACGTAAACTTTCTTCGGGCGCATTGACTGCACCAACTCATAGGCAGCCATCATCGTGCCGCCTGTCGCAAGCAGGTCGTCATGGATTACAACGATGTCATCGGGCGTAATGGCATCTTTATGAATTTCTATCGTATCGGTTCCATATTCCTTGCGATAGGTTTTCTTCACCGTCTCGGCAGGCAGTTTACCGGGCTTGCGCAGGGGCACAAAGCCAGCCCCTAAGTCAGCGGCGAGGATTGCCCCGCCAATAAAGCCGCGAGCCTCGATACCCACCACCTTGGTCACACCTTTTCCACGGTAAAGGTCCCTCATCGCCTCGCGAACCATGCGGAACGCTTCGGGGTCTTTGAATACCGTCGTGAGGTCCTTGAACTGAATTCCCTTGGCGGGAAAGTCGGGGATGTTGCGCACAACAGACTTTACTTTCTCTAAATCTTCTTGTCTCATCACACTATTTAGTTTAAACGATTTTACATCATACAATTGTTTCACGTGGAACATTTTCAGGCTATCTGCCTAAAAGCAAAAGCAATATACTCACATCGCTCGGCGAGATGCCTGGGATGCGCGAGGCCTGGCCAATGGTCTCGGGGTTGACGCGCTGAAGTTTCTGACGCGCCTCTGTTGAAAGCGAGCGAATTTCGCTATAGTTGAATTTCCCTTTGATTTTCACTTGGTCGAGTCGTCCGATTTTTGCCGCTATGAGCTCTTCGCGCTCAATGTAACCATTGTACTTGATCTTAATTTCGGCCGCTTCTATGATTTCCTCTCTCCTGCCCTGCTCCACTTCGTGAATCGCGGCCAGGAAATCGGGAATCATGGCGGCCAGCGCTGAAACGTTCAGCTGCGGGCGTAAAATCAAGTCAAACAGTTTAGCGCCCTGTTTAAGAGGTTGGAGTCCCAACTTCTCAAACTCGGGGTTAACGGTAGCGGCCTTGACTCGGCAAGTCTTGGTGAACTCAATCAAGCGGTCGACCTGGCGCCATTTCGATTGCATGAGGCCGTAGCGCGACGGCGTTGCCAACCCCAACTTGTAGCTGCGCTCCGTCAGGCGCAAGTCGGCATCGTCTTGCCGAAGCAAGATGCGGTGTTCGGCTCGGCTGGTAAACATGCGGTAAGGCTCATCGACTCCCTTGGTCACCAAGTCATCAATCAGCACGCCGATGTAGGCCTCCTGGCGACCCAACACGAATGGATCTCCCCCCGCAACCTTTTGGTGGGCATTGATGCCGGCAATCAGCCCTTGGCCGGCTGCCTCCTCATAGCCCGTGGTCCCATTGACCTGGCCTGCAAAAAACAGGTTCCTCACTCGTTTTGTCTCTAAACTGTGAAGCAGTTGCGTGGGGTCGAAATAGTCATACTCGATCGCATAGCCTGGACGATAGATTTGTGCATTGCGTAGTGCTGGGATGCGGCTAAGCGCGTCGATTTGCACCCGCCACGGCATACTCGACGAGAAACCGTTCAGGTACATCTCGTTGGTACGCTCCCCTTCTGGCTCTAAGAACAGCAGGTGGCTCTCTTTGTCGGGGAAAGTGACCAATTTCGTCTCTATCGAGGGGCAGTAACGCGGCCCAATACTTTGGATTTGACCATTATATAGCGGTGATTCCGAAATGGAGGCACTCAAAATCTCATGGACTTCCCTATTGGTGTATATCATCCAACAAGGACGCTGCTTGAGCTCGCTATGAACATCGGGAAGAAACGAGAAATGGTGAAAATCCCGCTCCCCTTCCTGAATGACGCATTGCGAGAAGTCGACCGTGCGCGAGTCGATGCGTACTGGCGTACCCGTCTTCATGCGGTGGGCCTCAAATCCCATGCTTTGCAGCTGCTCGGTGATGCCGTGCGAGGGCGGCTCGGCCACTCTCCCACCCTGCAATTGCACGGACCCCACGTGCATGAGGCCATTGAGAAACGTGCCTGCCGTGAGGACCACAGCCTTAGCCCTGAAAGTAACCCCAAAAGCGGTTTTCACACCCGCCACGCTCCCCTGCTCCACCACGAGGCTTGTGGCACTATCCTGCCACATATAGAGGTTTGGCGTGTTTTCGATGACAGCGCGCCAGTTGGCAATAAACTTGATGCGGTCGGTTTGGCTGCGTGGACTCCACATGGCGGGTCCTTTGGAGCGATTGAGCATGCGAAATTGAATGCTGGAGCGGTCGGTCACAATGCCCATTTGTCCGCCAAGAGCATCTATTTCCCTCACTATCTGACCCTTAGCAATTCCACCCACAGCAGGATTGCAACTCATCTGCGCAATCTTGTTCATATCCATCGTGATGAGCAGCGTGACACTGCCCAGCCGTGCAGCAGCACAAGCAGCCTCACAACCGGCGTGACCGGCTCCAATCACTATGACGTCGTAGTCGTATCTCATGCGTTCGAACTATTCGTTGCGAGCATGGCAAGCGCATCGTTTTCATGTTGTTCCATGATTTCGCGCTCACCCGGTCCCTTATCGTTGACACCGCACAAGTGGAGCACGCCATGAATGATGACGCGCATCAACTCTTCGCTGTAGCTCTTAGAGAAGCGTTCGGCGTTGGTCCTCACTGTGTCAAGGCTAATCACCATGTCGCCACTGATGCGGCGACTATTGCTATAGTCAAAGGTAATGATGTCGGTATAGTAGTCATGACCGAGGAACTCGATGTTGGTTTTTAGAATATAGGGGTCGTCGCAGAAGATATAGGTCAAGTGCCCTACCCTCTTCCCGTGTTTTTGCGCCACCTCCTCTATCCAAGCCTGCAACGTCTCGTGGTTCAAGTCGGGCAACTGCACATTTTCGGTCATGTAGCTGATTTCTATCATCACCCTAATCAGATTGATGCCTACAAAGATAATGCAAATCAAGTGCAATACAAAATCAAAAACTTGTTTTTTCATCTTGCATCCGCCACCTCGTGATGATTTCAATCCATTCTGTTTTTTAAACTTCTTTTACACCGTGCAGCACATTTTTAGATTTGTGATTTTTTTGGCAAGCTGTCTAAATTGTGCTATCATCCTGGTATTCAATACATTTCTTGATTTTTACCGCTTGAGAATCAGAAATTAGACAAGGTTCCACATTCCCCTCGTGATTTTTCACACCACTAACACGCTCTACCCTCCGCCTGGGTCTTTCAACACTCGCAGGCATCTAAAGCGTCGCGCATATAGGCAAAATCATTGCTTCGCTCCTGAAAGCACGCCATTGTCGGTGTCGGCATTGTTGATGCGCTTGTGGGTATCGCGTGACGGCTTGCCGAAATCGAGATTGAACGAAACATTGAGTACCAAAAAGTGGGCAATCGCATTGGTAAAGGCATTTTGACGGTAAGGCGCCAATTGAGAAACGTTCTCGCTTTTCACCGAGTAATGCTTGGAGAAAGGCATGAATACGTCTAAACTGGCTTCCCACTTCTTGGTGGTGTAGCCCAAGCGCACCATCGTCATTTCCTCGCCATAGCTAATCTCCTCTCCCATCAGCCTATTGTAGCGGGTCTGAAAGCTGCCAGCCGCCATCCAATGGCCGAAAGTGGCCATCACATCGCCCTCGAAACTCCAATTGTTGTAGGTGTGCGTATAGCTGTTCCCGTGGCTGATGTAGCGGTTGAAACTGGGCGAGAAACTCATCTGCAAGTGCTCCCCGAGAGGGGAAAACTGGAAAGTGGGATTAACCGTGATGCTGTGGAACGCCTTTTGGTTGGCAAAGGTGCGAATAAATATTCCATCCTCGAAGACGGTCTCATCCATCACGGGCTTGTGGTCATAGCTGTAGCGTGCCCACAGGCTGACACTCATGAAGCTGTTTTTCCAGTTGGCGTCAAACGTATTGCTGTAGCACGCTGTGGTCTTCAAGTTGGGGTTGCCACGTCGAGATTGGTACACGTCGATGCCTTGCACCACATCGCTCAGTTGCGACAAGGAGGGCGAATAGCCCGATACATAGAACTTGTAGCGCATGAACAGGCGCGAGGTTGGCTGGCAGGAAACGGTGAGCGTGGGGTGAACAACATAGTTCTCTTGCGACTGCTTTCCTTGGCTGTTGTACGTTCTTGTCAAGCCCATCCCCAGCGTATAATTCAGTTTTGAGCCCAGTGGGGCTTGATACTCGACAAAGCCATAGGTTTTAGCCGTATTCATGCGGATGCGGCTTTCTGCCTCTCCCAGATAGGTGTTGCTCATGTGCGATTGCATGTGCCTCAATCCAGCTGTCAGTTTCCCGGCGCTGAATTGTTTCTCATAGATGGCTTCGCCAATCAGACTTTGCTTTTGCCCCCTTATGTGGCTGCTAATGCTTGTAGTGTCTCCCTGGAAAATAGACTGATAGTGTCGCTTGGCGTTGTTGCTCATGAGCGTACCTACCAAGTCAAAATAGAGCTGCTGGTTGTGCCCGATAGCGCGCTGATAGTACACGTCGAGCGATGGAATCTCCTCCCAAGAACGCTTATGGTCAATGATGTGGTAAGTGTTGCTGCCTTGATACTGGGTGCTGTTGCGGTCGCTCATCGCTGTTGGAGCGTTGTTGTAGCGGTTGCGGAAAGTGATGTTCAGCAGTTGGCGGTCCTGGTCGGTATAGCTGTAGGCCAGCGAGGCCCAGGTGTTGTTGAAGTGTGCCCCCGTGGGATTTCCCAGATCGGTATGACTGATGACGCTATCGGGATAGACAAACGTCTCATAGTTTTCACGCGTCCACTTGAGTTTGCGGCGACGCCAGTTTCCCCGTAACTGCAAGGTAGACTTGCCACGGGTGTATTTTCCGCCCATTCGATACTCACCCCAGCCTTTTTTGGAAATGCCGTTACCCAACGCTACATTGACGTTTCCGCCATAGTCCTTGTGACGCACAATATAGTCAATCACCGCTGCCACATGACCATAGCGCAGGCCAGGATTGTCGTGATACTCCACTTTCTTCACCTCGTCGGGCCTGATGGCTTGCACTTCCTCTATCGTGGCCTCTACCCCATTGATGCGCAGCTGCACTTCCTCACTACTGGTGGTTTTGACGCTTTTTTCTATCGGATTCACAACAATGCGGTCGAGTTGCAAGTTTTGCAGCAGCGCCAGGCCGTTGCTCGATGCCTTAATCTGGCTCTGGTTGGGCAAGATCACTTGCCGGTCGATTTTGTTGATTTTGCGGCTGGCGCTCACCACCACCTCGCCAAGTGTCCTCGACATGGACGTGTCGCTGTGTTCGGTGGCCCCACTGGCCGGCTGAGCCTTCACGGCTGCCCATTGAAAGAAGAGGATAGAGAGAATGACTGCAAATTGTTTCATGTTGAGTGAATTTCATTTGTTTTGCTCTTAGACGCAGCAAGCGACCCAAAAAGTTGCATCGCTGGACTAAAATTCCACAAAAAATGCCATGAAAAATCGCTACCTTTGCCGTATGAACGAGAAAAAGCCCTTATTTGTGAGCGACATGGACGGCACCTTATTGGGCAGCGACTCGCTGGTCTCGCCCGAAAGTGTGCAGATGCTGAACCAAGCGATTGCGGCAGGCGCCCTCTTCACGGTGGCCACTGCCCGCACCCCTGCCACCGTGGTGCCCTTGATGAGCCAGGTGAATGCCAACTTGCCATTTATCTGCCTCAACGGCGCAGCCTTGTGGGACAACCAGCGGGGCGACTATACCATTGTGAACGTGCTGCCGACAGAGACCGTTAGCGCCATCGCGCGCGTCTACGAGCGCCATGGCCTGCACCCCTTTGTCTATCGCCGCCACGGTCACATCATCCATGCCCACCACTATGGGGCGCTGTCCAAGCAAGAAGCGCAATTTGTAGCCGAGCGGCAAGGCTTGGCACTCAAGAAATTCATGCTTGGTGACCCAGGCTATAGCCAAAGCCGTGACGACGCCATGCTCATCTTCTCGATGCAGGATTATGCCCGCCTCAAGCCCATCTATGAGGAAATCAAAGCCACCATTTCCTGCTCGGCGGTGCTCTATCACGACATCTTCGACAACGCATCGGGCATCCTCGAAATCTATGCACCCGGCGTGAGCAAGGCCGCAGCCGTGAAACGACTGAAGCAGATGACCGGGAGTGACTGCCTCATCGTCTTTGGCGATAACCGCAACGACATTCTCATGATGCAGGTCGCTGACTACAGCGTGGCCGTCGGGAACGCTTTCCCCGAGGTCAAAGCCGCTGCCAGCCAAGTGATTCAGCCCAACGTCACTCATGCCGTGGGCCGCTACATCCTGGCCCACACCTCCCAACACAACAAATAGTTTATAAATAGAATCATTGTTTACATGACAAAACAAGAGTTCTTAGGATTTCAGCATTGGATTGTGAGAGATCAAGCGAAATTACAGGGAACATTCCTGAGTGATTGCAAATGGAATAAGTCACGACGCTTCACCCAGTTTTTGCACATCTCCTCACACATTTTTTGCCGGGAGCGGGCTGCAAGGGGCTAAGCGAGGGTAAGGCCGTAGGTCTTGATGAGGCCGTCTAAGTTAGCATGGCGGCTGCGGATGTCGTCCACGATCTCTCGGCCGGTCCAAACCTTTGGAGGCTTGATTGAGTCATCGACTTGGAGCTCAATGGCGAGCATGTCGTTGTTCACGGCGCTGCGCAAGAATGCGAGAATCTCAGCCAGGCTTGGCGTGATAAAGCCATCTTGCCCAGGCGCTAAGGTCAGGCGATAAGTCACCTCGTCGATGCGCTTTGGCTTCATCGAGTTCATGATTCTGGTCACAAGGATCTGGTCGGGATGCTGCTTGACGTAGGCCTTCCATGCCTCGATCAATTGCTCCTCGGTGAACGGCTGCTGCCGGTGGGCAGGAGCTGGAGACGAGACTGGGGCAGGATCCGCCGCTTGCCGCTGCACTTGATGGCGCTGCACCACGGGCTTCCGAGCCACCGATGCGCGAGGCTGGGGGGCCTGCAAGGGTGGAGTGGGGGATTGCGGCCTGGCGGCACTCGGCGTGGCTGTTTGGCTCGCCGCCGCCGGTTGGCGAGTCTTGGTCATCTTGGCCATCTTGGCGGGCCCCTCGCCCGTTGTAGGCACAGGCTGCGAGAGCAACTGGCAAAGCTTGATGAGCGTCAGCTCCACCATCAACTGCTTGTTGCTTGCGGCACGGTAGTTGAGGTCGCAAAAGTTGCACAAGTCCATGACCCGATAGTAGAACGCGGGCTTGAAGTGAGCCGCCTCTTGCACAAAGCGCTGCGCGACATCGGCGTTCATCTCCAGCAACACGGCAGTTTGGGGGTTGCTGGCCACCATCAGGTCGCGAATGTGCTGCGCCAAGCCATTGATGAAGAATTGCGAGTCAAATCCGTGGTCACGAATGTCCTTATAGATGAGCAGCGCCTGCGGCACGTCGCTGTGCAGAAATGCCTCGTCGAGGCGAAAATAGTAGTCATAGTCGAGCACGTTGAGGTTCTCAAGCGCACGCTGATAGGTGATGTGGCCCTCGCTCGATGCCGAGACCTGGTCGAAGATCGAAAGCGCGTCGCGCATGGCGCCATCGGCCTTTTGGGCTATAACATTGAGCGCGGCACTCTCGGCCTCCACGCCACGGTCGCGGGCGATGTATTGCAGCTGCTGCACGATGTCGGGCACCTTGATGCGGGCGAAGTCGTAAATTTGGCAGCGCGACAAGATGGTGGGAATGATTTTCTGCTTCTCGGTCGTGGCTAAAATAAACACGGCATATTCCGGCGGCTCCTCAAGGGTCTTGAGAAAGGCGTTGAACGCGGCGGTAGAGAGCATGTGCACCTCGTCGATGATGAACACGCGGTAGCGTCCCACCTGTGGAGGGATGCGCACTTGGTCGTTGAGCGCCCTGATCTCGTCCACGCCATTATTGCTGGCCGCGTCAAGCTCTACAATGTTGTAGCTGCGCTGCTCGTTGAAGGCGCGACACGACTCGCACTCGTTGCAGGGCTCGCCTTGGGGCGTGAGGTGCTCACAATTGATGGCCTTGGCAAAGATGCGCGCGCAAGTGGTCTTGCCCACGCCGCGAGGACCGCAAAACAGGTAGGCATGCGCCAACCGGCTGCTGGCAATGGCTGTTTGGAGCGTGTGGGTGAGCGCCTGCTGACCCACAACGGCGCTGAAGGTCGACGGGCGATATTTCCGTGCCGAAACGATATAGTTTTCACTCATGGGCTGACGAAGTTTTGTATAGATTGACAAAGATAGTGCTTTTTTCCGTAAAAAGCACGTGAAATTGCCGAAGAAAAATTCCATGAGCCTGGGCGAGGCACGCGCGAAAGTCACCTACTCGCGTAGCGTGACGACCGCCTCTGGTGGCGATAGAGCTGCAGGCTATTGACAGCATTTTGCCACAAGATGTAGCAACCCGGCGCCACGCTGGTGAGCGGGGCGAGGTAGGCACTCGCTGCCCAAATGGCAAACGAGGTGTTCTTTTGCCCAAGCCCTTGTCCCGCCTCAACAGTGGCTCCGAAACGGCGACCCACGCAGCGGCCAATGGCAAACTGCAACACGCAAGCCAGCAGGCTCACCCCTGCAATGGCCGCGATGCCGGCGGGCGTGACCTGGGCGCTCCTCATGTTGCGCAACGTCACACCAGTGACCATCATGAGCAGGAACGCCCACAGGTAGAACCCCAAGTCGGGCTTGGAGCGTATCAGGCCCTGCAAGCGCGGAGCATCGTGCTTGACCACGTGAGCCAGCACCATGGGCAGAACCAGCACCATGAACACCTTGCACAAGATGCGCAAGAACAAAGCGGCAAATTCCACATTGGCGTGCTCAACCTCCATGATTGGGAAAAAGAACGGAATGCTCGCCGAGGCCAGCAAGTTGGAAATAAACGTGTAGCCGGTCATGGCCTCCAAGTCACCGTCGAGCTTGGCCGTCACCACAGCGGCAGCGGCGGCCGTGGGGCAAATGAAACACACCACGGCGCACTCCACCAGCACGCGCCCGAAGCCCTGAAGGCCCGCTAAGCGCATCACGCCTACAAGCAGCGCCACAAGCAGCGCCTGAGCCATGCTCACCCACAAGTGCCACCGCGTGGGCCTGAGCCTGTGGAAATCGACCTTGCAAAAGGTGACGAACAAAATCAAAAACAGCATCCACGGCAAGACCGCATCAAAGACGGGGCTCATCACCGCCGAAACACCGCCCAGCGCTGGCGCCAGCGCAAACAAGAAATAGATGGCCGCTCCCGTGACCATCGCCACCGGGAGCGTCCAGTCCTTGAGAAATCGCATCACTCGTTTCACGACTGCAAAGATAGTCCAAAAGTCGTTCCTGCGCTTTTTTTTGCCCCACTAAAAGCCGAAATTGACGAAAATTGAGCGGTCATGTGGCTCAAAATCATGATTTTTTAGCGATTATGCCAAAATTGTTGTTAACTTTGTGCATTCAACCAATCATGAGGAAAAAATGAAAAGAATTGTATTCACCCTCACGCTGCTGGCCATGAGCGCCAGTGTGAGCCTGCAAGCCGAGGTCAATAACTATCAACGCGCCATCGAGGCCTTCAACCAGGAAAACTACGCCCAAGCGCTCAAGCTGATGATGGAAGTGGTGGAAGACGACCCTGCCAACGGATATGCCTGGGCCTACTTAGCCGCCATCAAGCACGAGAATAAGGAGCTTGACGAGGCCCATGAGGCTGCCGAGCTGGCTTTGGAGCTCTTGCCCGAAGACGATGCCGCATTCGCTGCCTGGACCCGCAACGAGCTTTCCAGCATCTTAGCCGCCCAAGCCGATACCGCCGGCGCTATCGGCCAACTCAGCCAGTGCATCCAGATGATGCCTGCCGACCTCGACTACCGCTATCGCCGCGCCGCGCTGGAACACTCGGCCAACAGGCTCGACGAGGCCGAGCGCGACTACCGCTACCTGGCCAAGCACGACAGCCTCAACATCAACGGCTGGATAGGGTTGGGGTGCGTGCTGGGCGCAAAAGGACGACCCGCCGAGGCCGTCGACGCTTTTAATAAAACGATCGTCGGCGAGCATACCGATTACAATTCCTACGCCTACCGCGCCACCGAGTTCTTTAACATGGGCCTTTACGAGGACGCCATGGACGACGTGATACACAGTTTAGCGCTCAAGCCGCAAGGCAACACCCACGCCGAGTGGGTGATGAGCCACGTGGTGAATGTGGCCCGCGAGACGGCGATCCAAAAGTTGAGCGACAAGCGCGCCGCCGACCCCGAGCATCGCGACTACTGGAACCAGCTGCTGCTTGGCATCACCCCATAGTTCACGGGAGAGGGAAAAATGAGGTGATTGCTCGCCGTTTTTTTTCTTTTTTAATGGGCTATCGGAGTGAAATCTCCATTATTTTTCCTATCTTTACAAAAAATCTAAACATTACTGCAAATCATGATTGAATATTTCATTGCCAACCAGTGGCAAGCATGGGCACTGCTGTGCATCATCTGCCTGATTTTGGAGCTCACCAGCGACGACTTCTTCATTATGTGTTTCTCGCTCGGCGCTGTCGCAGCGGCCATTGTGGCAGCAGTGGGCGCAAACCTCACGACGCAGATCATCGCCTGGGTCGTGGCCTCGACCTTGTGCTTGGTTTTTGTAAGGCCGTTTGCGCTCAAGTGCCTGCACAAGCACGAGCAGTGCCGCCCGAGCAATGCCGACGCGCTCATGGGGCGCGAGGGCACCGTGAGCCAGACCATCAAGGCGGGCGACTATGGCCGCGTGGCCATCGATGGCGACGACTGGAAAGCGCGCTCCACGAGCGCCTGCGACATCCCCGTTGGGGCTAAAGTGCGCGTCACCGGCCGCGAGTCGATCATCATTACCGTAGAGACCGTTCAACCCTAAAATTTCAAATTGACTATGAGTATTGGAATGTACATTTTAATCGCGCTCGTGATCCTGGCGCTGATTTTAGTGAAAATGAGCCTCGTGATCATCCCTCAAAGCGAGACGAAAATCATCGAGCGGCTGGGCAAGTATTACGCCACTTTCAAGCCTGGCATCAATGTCATCATCCCTTTCATCGACCGCGCCAAGAATGTGGTGTCGTATAGCAGCGGGCGCTACTACTACACCAACCGCATCGACTTGCGCGAGCAGGTGTACGACTTTGACAAGCAAAACGTGATTACCAAGGATAACATCCAAATGCAAATCAACGCCTTGCTCTATTTCCAAATCGTGGACCCGTTCAAGGCCGTGTATGAAATCAACAACCTGCCCAACGCCATCGAGAAACTGACGCAAACCACCTTGCGCAACATCATCGGCGAGATGGAACTTGACGAGACGCTCACCAGCCGCGACACAATCAACACCAAGTTGCGTGCCGTGCTCGACGACGCTACCAACAAGTGGGGCATCAAGGTGAACCGTGTGGAATTGCAAGACATCACCCCGCCGCAAAGCGTGCTCCAGGCCATGGAGAAGCAAATGCAGGCCGAGCGCAACAAGCGCGCCACCATTCTCACCAGCGAGGGACAAAAAGCGGCGGCCATCCTGCAATCGGAAGGGCAAAAGACCGCCCGCATCAATCAGGCTGAGGCCGACAAGCAGACCAAAATCCTGCAAGCCGAGGGCGAGGCACAAGCGCGCATCCGCAAGGCTGAAGCCGAGGCGACGGCAATCGACAAAATCACCGCAGCCGTGGGAAAGAACACCAACCCTGCCAACTACCTGATTGCCCAAAAATATATCCAGATGATGCAGGAACTGGCCACTGGCGACAAGACCAAGACCGTGTATCTGCCCTACGAGGCTACCAACATGCTGGGGTCGATTGGCGGCATCAAAGACATGTTCAAAGACAGTTAAGAAGTTAAGAATTAACACACGCTGCCTGGCGCAGCACATTCATTTCCAGGGGGGTATGCAAGCCAGCACCCCCCCCTGAATGTTGTCGCCTAACGGAGCGCTTGTTCAATGACTTGGGGGTAGTAGAGATACTCTAAACCGTGCACGCGGGCCTCAAGGGTGGCGGGCGTGTCGCCAGGCAGCACCGGGCAGCGGTACTGAGCCACAATGGCGCCACAATCGACCTCGGCACTCACTTGATGAATGGTGATGCCGCTCTCGCGCTCTCCCGCCGCAATCACAGCCTCATGCACATTGCCCCCCCAGTAGCCAGGCCCCCCAAACTTGGGCAGCAGCGACGGATGGATGTTGAGAATCCGCCCCTCGAAGGCGCTGAGCAGCGGCTCGCGCACAATGGCGAGAAACCCGGCCAGCACAATGAGATCGACACCGCTATCCTGCAAAAGGCGAGTCACGCTGATGGGGTGAAGCCACTCCTCGCGCCCGAACACCTGCACCTCGATACCCAAGGGTCTGAGACGCTCAATCACTGGCGCATGACGGCGGTTGCAAATCACCGAGTCAACCGCAACAGACGTGCTACCGGCAAAATGCTTGACAATGTGCTCGGCATTCGTACCCGTGCCCGACACAAAAATAGAAATCTTCTTCATCTGTTGATTCTACTACAAGAAAGTTTACACCTGCAAACTTACACAAAATCTCTGAAATAACCTCGGAAAACTAATCATTTGCCAGCATTGAGCGGATTATCACAGATTTTTTATACTTTTGTAAATGGATGGAGACTACTCTGCCCAAAGACACCCGAAAAAAACATCAATAAGATGAGCAAACTACTTACAATAGCAGCAATTCTTTGTTTTATCTCTTTTTCTGCACACGGCCAAGATGCTGCAAAGACAAACCAGGCTGACAGTTTGGATATTGCCAGTCTTTATGAGAACTTACCAGAGATTATGGTGGTTGGAGAGCGCCCTATCGTGAAATTGGAAGATGGTAAATTATCTTATAATATGCCTATATTGCTGGAACGTATTCCTGCTGATAACGCATTTGATGCCTTGAAAAATATTCCAGGTATCAATGCGAAAGATGAAGATGTTCATTTCGCAGGACAACCGCTTACACTGATCATTGATGGAAAGGTAAATACAATGAGTTACCAGCAAGTTGTAGACCGACTGAAAATGATGCCTGCCGAACAGGTTGAAAAAGTAGAGTTTATGCTCTCCACGCCTGCCCGCTATCATGTGCGCGGAGCGGCCTTAAATATCGTGACTAAAAGTCATAAGGGCAAAAAACACTTTTCAGGGCAGATACAAGGAGATTATGTGCAAAGCAAATACACATCGGGCGGAACGAAAGGGAGCCTTTTGTATTCTAATGGTAAACTGACAATTGATGCCAGCTATTCTTATACAAATATCAACACTTTTGCCAAAGCAGAACATGGAGCGCAACATCCTTTGCATCATGAAAAAATAGCTTATTATGATAACACTACAAATAGAGACAAAGGACACGCTCATAAGTACCGCGCTGATTTTGGTTATCAGTTTGCAGAGAATCATTCCTTGAATCTGGCATATACAGGAAGTTGGGCATACGATAAGTCAAACAACCATACGACAGGGAGCAGTCTCTCAAAGCAATCCAGCAAAGAACACAATTATCTGCATAACGTGGATTTATATTATCGTCTGCCGTTTGGTTTGCAAGTCAGCGCATCATACACAAATTATGAAGCGCCTAAAAGCCAATCACTTGATGGACACCTAAATGAAACGGAAAAGAATCTTCTGGCAAATAGTAAGCAGAAAATCAATAAATGGATGGTTGCTATCGACCAAATGCATTCATTGCAAAACGGATGGGGACTTTCGTATGGAGCGAAAGCACAATTCACCAATAACAACAGTTTTCAGACCACACAGACACCAAAAGGGGAAACGCTGCCTGAGGCTACAAGCCATGTTGATATTGACGAACGCATTGCAAATACATACTTTGGGTTCAACAAACAAATTGGAAAGGATGTGACTATTGATGCTTCGGTTGCTGCCGAAAACTTCCATACCCCACAATGGAATGAATGGAGAGTTTATCCCACCGTTAATGCCACTTGGAATGTGAATGAGCATCACTTGCTCAACCTGTCTTTCAGCTCCAATGCGGAATATCCAAGTTACTGGAGTACAATGAATAGCATTTACTACTCTTCTACCTATTCTGAAATTTGGGGAAATCCCAATTTAAAGCCGACAAGTTGCTATAATCTTTCATTGATGTGGCAGTTGAACAGACGTTATACTTTCGTGGCATTCACGGACTTCCAGCCCAATTTCTCCGCACAATTACCTTACCAACCATCTGACCGTCTTGCGGTGATTATGAAACAGGTAAACTTCAATTACAGGAACGCATACGGCATTCAGGCATCTGCTCAATTTTCAGCCGGACAATGGTTGAATGGAAACGTTTTTGCAGTTGGACAATACACCATCGATCAATGCGACGATTTTTTCGATTTGCCATTTAGCCGTAATAAATTCAGTGCCATTACGGGAGGTATGGCATCATTTCTTCTAAGCAAACAGGCGAATATACGATTTATTCTCAATCCATTCTTTCAGTCCAATGCCATTCAAGGTGTTTATGATATAAAAAATCTCTTTCAACTCAATGCTACCTTGCGCTGGGCATCAGCTGATAAGAAGTGGAATGTAGTTCTTTCGGGGAATAACCTTAGTAACAGCAAGTTCAAGGTCCATTCAAAACTTGGAAATCAAGACTTTTCCATGAATGTTTGCCAAAATTGGATAACAGCCAATCTCTCTATCATTTTCAAATTCGGGAATTACAAGCGTAAGCGCATCAAGGAAGTTGATACTTCAAGAATGGGATATTAGGAAATTCAATGATTGATTTTTCAGCGCTGGCGACTGGCGGGGTGGGAGAGTGGCTACAACCAGCCGGCGGCTTTATACCACGCCACCGTCTCGCGAATGCCCTCCTGGAGCGAGTAGCGAGGGGCAAAGCCAAGGTCACGCCGGGTGTCGCTGATGTCGCACTGCCAGTTGCGTTGCTTGAGGATATTGTACTTGTCGCGGTTGAAGAGCGTGGCTTTTCCCGAAAACTTGCTGTAAAGGCTGCCGCAAGCGCAAAGGAGATGAAGCACCCACAATGGCGCCTTGATGGGAATCACGAACGCCTTGTTTAACTCCTTGAGAACAATCTCCCGAAATTCCTTTTGGCTATAGGCTCGGTCTTCGCTGATGAAATAGGCTCGCCGCTTGGGTCCTGCATCAAGCGCCTGCATCACGGCATCGGCGAGATCCTTGACATAGAGGAAAGTGAGCATCTGACGCTTGAAGCCCACGCTGAAATCAAACCCCTGCTTGATGCTTTTCATCATGAGGTAGTAGTCACGCTCGTGAGGACCGTAGACCCCCGTGCAGCGGAAAATCGTGTAGGGCAACCAGCTCGCTTGCAGAGCCAAGTAGGTCTCGGCCTTGGCCTTCGACATGCCATAGTAGGTGTTGGGCGATGGGGTATCGGTTGCGCGAAATGGGGTGTAGCCGCCCTCGTCGCCTTGACCCATCACGCTCAGGCTGCTCATGAGCAGGAACATCTCGGGCACGGCATCAAGCGCCTTGAGCGTCTCGACAAGCAAGCGCGTGTAGCCATAGTTGACGTGTTCAAATTCCATGTAATTCCTGGCCTTGGTAGCACCCAAGTTGTGTACCACGTAGTCCCACTTGCCCCCATTTTCCCCGATGGCCCGCTGCAACGCGCCCTTGAGCGCGACTGGGTCGGTAAAGTCGAGCTCAATCAAGTGGATTCGCTCGTCTCCCAAAAATTTGCGGTTAGTGGTTTTTCGCACTGCCGCCCAGGTCTCATAGCCCTTGCCGATAGCGGCTTGCACAATGAAGCCACCAATAAACCCTCCCGCGCCAGTGACCAGTATTCTTTTTGCCATAGCTATTTTTTTACTTAGATTTTATCAAGTCCTTTCGTGAATTTTCTCCAGTAGTACAGCAGCGGATGCCGATATTTCAATTTTTTCCAGGGACGGCTGGAATGCGGGTGATGCACCACAGGAATCGTGGTGAACAAGTAGTTGTGAAACCCCCGGCTGAGCGATTCATGGGAAATTGTCACATCAAACCAGTTCTTTGCCGGGTCAAGGGTCGCGAAGTCAAATTGCCGCAAGAAGTCGAGCGTGAGCAACGAGCAACAAAAGCTGCAATGCTTCTTGGTGTTGAGAATTTGATTTTCATGGCCTTTGGCATGGAGATAGGGGTAGTTGATGTTGCCAGCCTCATCGGTGGTCACGGCGGCGGCTATGCCGCACTTGGGGCGAGCCATAGCTCCATCGATGAGGCGCTGAAGCGAATCGGGAGCTACCGTCACGTCCGATTCCACGATGAGCAGCCCCGCATGGCTTTCGATGGCTTGACGCTGCGCCATTTGCAATACAAGCAGGTAGTTGGGAGAGGGGTGACTCGTCACATCAGCCAAGTTGACGAGCTTAAACCCATATTGCTGGGCGGCCTCTTCGAGTTGGCTTGTGTTCTCGGGGGTGCTAAAGTCATTGTAGACGGTGTAGGAGTGGGGGAAGTCGCAATTGGAGCCTGCAATAGCCTGGATGGTCCTCATCGTCGACTCGATGGAGTCTTTGACAGGAGTAATCATGTGAACTGCCTCCATATTGGTGATGGATATCATGATGTCAAAATTAATCAGTTTCCCTGCAAAAATAATGAAATATTCTTGAATGGCGAAAAATCAGCGCTATTTAGAAAAGGCGAAGTTGGTGATTCAGCGTAAACGATTTCCGATGATGCGGGGTGATGCCATATTGCCCAATGGCCTGGTAATGAGCCTTGGTGGGATAGCCCATGTTGTGTTCCCAGCCATATTGCGGATAGGCTCTTGCGAGGCGTCGCATATACTCGTCGCGATGGGTTTTGGCTAAGATGCTGGCCGCAGCGATTGCCATCATCTTGCCATCGCCTTTCACAATGGTCTCGTAGGGGATGTCGCCATAAGGCTTGAACCTGTTGCCATCGACAAGGATGAATTCTGGACGCACTTGGAGCTGGTCGAGTGCTCGGTGCATCGCTAAGATACTGGCATTGAGAATATTGATACGGTCTATTTCCTCGGGCCACACCATGGCCACTGCCCAGGCCATTGCCTGCTCTTCGATGACGGGGCGCAACAAGTTGCGCTTGCCCTCGGTGAGTTTCTTGCTGTCGTCGATGAGCTCGTTGTGGAAGTCAGAGGGCAAAATCACAGCAGCAGCCGTCACCGGCCCAGCAAGTGGTCCCCGGCCAGCCTCGTCACAGCCGGCCTCGATGCGACCTTTGATGATGTACCGTTGCAACTCCATTGTATAGAAACATGTATCGAAGTTGTCAATTTCGATTT
This sequence comes from uncultured Porphyromonadaceae bacterium, assembly GCA_902489275.1. Taxonomy (GTDB): domain Bacteria; phylum Bacteroidota; class Bacteroidia; order Bacteroidales; family Muribaculaceae; genus Sodaliphilus. The sequence continues at coordinate 66,269 of CABTZK010000006.1, read as the reverse complement.
TCCGTGACACTTGTTCTACCGTCCTAACCGCTATTTATCTCTCGTGATGATATACGAGAAGATGCTCTTGAAAGCATCGGTAGTCTCGCTGTGAGGAAATCCGTCGAGATGGGTATCGGCCTCGACGCGCATCTGCTCCATCACGTGAAAAGCATAGTCAATGCCGCCATTCTCCTTGGCAAAATTCACTAACTGGTCAATATCCCCATCGGTGAGTTCAGGCTTGTGCACCAACTGATTCATTTCCTCATGTTTAGGCAGTTCCTTGCGGCCAAGCGCATAGATGAGCGGCAACGTGATCTTACGCTCGCGCAAGTCGTTGCCTGTGGGCTTGCCGATGATGGGATCGCTGAAATAGTCAAAAGTGTCGTCCTTAATTTGAAAACATTGCCCTAATAAATCGGCAAACTTCATGAGTCGCTGGAGCTGCACTCGACTCGCACCCGCCGTGAGTCCCCCCACTTCCACGCAACTGGTAAACAGCGAGGCCGTCTTGCGGCGAATGATGTTCATGTAGGTGTGCTCGGTGATGTCACGATGCCGCGCATTGTCGATCTGGTCAATTTCGCCCATCGACAGGTCAGCCCCCATATTAGAGAGCGACAACAACACGCCTGAATGCTTCGAGCGCACCGCGCACTTGAGCGCACCGCTCACAAAGTAGTCGCCCACCAACACTGCCACATGATTGTCCCACACGCTGTTGATGGTGGCTGCGCCGCGACGTGCCATGCTTTGGTCTATCACGTCGTCATGGATGAGCGAGGCGTTGTGCAGCAACTCAATGGCCGCGGCCGCATAAAGCACGCGCTCATTAATGCCCTCAAATAGCTTTGCGCTTAGCAAGACCATGATGGGACGTAGTTGCTTGCCCTTAGTGCGCAAATACTCGGTCACAATGTGGTCGGTAAGTGCACTGTTACTATGCAGTGTGGTGACGATAATGTCGTTTAACCGCGCCAATTCTGGTTTTATCGTCTCCTGTATTTGTTCGAGTGTTGCCATATTTTGCTTTGCAAAATTACGAATAATTCTTTGCCTGAATAATGTTTTATTTAAAATAATTCCCCTACGATTGCTAAATAATTGATAATTAATTATTTTCGTACTTCATGAATTTGAGTGAATACCGTTTATAACTTGTTCATAACTTGATGATTGGTGGATAAAAAGTTGATGATAAATAAATCACAAAAAACTTGACTTTTCAAAATCGTCATGGCTTACATTCATTTTTTATCTTTTCAAAATGAGTTGGCACATTTTTGTCGTTCATCATTTAACACCGTTTTCATCAACTTTTAATAGGCTAAAAGGAAAGAATTTATTAACTTTGCACACTTTTAACAGGGTGTTCATGAAGTTTGGAAATGGCTTATTTTCAATTTTTAAAGTTGTCAATATTTCATCAATAAACCAAACTGGAAGTTTAATAACTTGATTTCAAAATTTTTGATAAAAAAGTTATGACGACAATTAACAACCTTATAATAGCATCATTCCTATTTATTTTTAAAATTAAAAATTAAAACATATAGATATTATGACTGTCTAAAAATCCGTTGGTGAGGATTTTATTTTGACAGCATTTAAAAAGATATTTTGACGATGGAATATAAGTTCAAAGACATTGAGAAGAAGTGGCAACAGTATTGGCGTGAACATCACACCTATCAAGTCGAAATCGACAACAGTCGCCCCAAGTATTATGTGCTCGACATGTTTCCTTATCCCAGTGGAGCGGGGCTGCATGTGGGGCATCCACTGGGCTACATCGCCAGCGACATCTACGCGCGCTACAAGCGGCTGCAAGGCTTTAATGTGCTTCATCCAATGGGATTTGATGCCTATGGGCTTCCTGCCGAGCAATATGCCATTCAGACGGGGCAACACCCCGAGGTGACGACTCGAAAGAACATCGCGCGTTATCGTGAGCAGTTGGATAAAATAGGCTTTTGCTATGATTGGAATCGCGAGTTGCGCACTTGCGACCCCAAGTATTACAAGTGGACACAGTGGGCTTTCTTGAAGATGTTCAACAGTTATTATGACACGAAACTCGACAAGGCACGTCCCATCGAGGAGCTAAAGTTATTTTTCAAGACCCATGGCACTGCCGGGCTTGAGGCAGCTTGTAGCGAGGAACTCCAGTTCACGGCTGGCCAGTGGAAGGCGATGACGAGAGCCGAACAGGATGCCGTCTTGATGAATTACCGCCTTGCCTATCGCGGCAAGACGATGGTGAACTGGTGCCCAAAGTTGGGCACGGTGCTGGCCAACGATGAGGTGAGCGAGGGAGTGTCGCTGCGTGGCGGCTTTCCCGTGGAGCAAAAGGTGATGAATCAGTGGTGTCTGCGCGTGAGCGCCTACGCAAGCCGCTTGCTGACTGACCTCGACACGATTGACTGGACCGATTCAATCAAGGAAACCCAACGCAATTGGATTGGGCGAAGTGAGGGTGCCGAGATGCTTTTTCCACTGGTGGGCAGCGACCAGCAATTGCTCATTTTCACCACGCGCGCCGATACTATTTTTGGTGTCACATTCATGGTGCTGGCTCCCGAGAGCGAGTATGTGAACGAGGTGGTGACTACAGAACAAAAAGAGGCGGTTGAGCAATATATCAGCGAGGTGAAGCACAAGACCGAGCGCGAGCGCCTTATCGAGAAGAAAGTGTCGGGCGTGTTCACCGGCAGTTATGCTTTGAACCCAGTGACTGGCAAGAATATTCCCATTTACGTGAGTGATTATGTGTTGGCCGGTTATGGGACAGGCGCCATCATGGCCGTTCCTGCCCATGACAGTCGTGACTACGCCTTTGCCAAGCATTTTGACTTGCCCATCGTCCCGTTGATAAAGGATGCCGATGTGAGCCAGGAGAGTTTTGACGCTAAAGAGGGTGTTATGGTGAACTCAAGCAATGAACGGCTGCAATTAGATGGCTTGCAGGTGAAAGAAGCGATTGCCAAAACAAAAAAATATATTGTTGATTCCGGCATCGGCCGCGTGAAAGTGAATTATCGCTTGCGTGACGCGATATTTAGCCGCCAGCGCTATTGGGGTGAGCCATTTCCCATTTACTATGATGAACAGGGCATGCCACAGGCCCTTGATGAACAGGAATTGCCATTGCAGTTGCCCGATGTTGATAAATTTTTGCCCACCGAGACGGGCGAACCCCCATTGGGTCGCGCTAAAAATTGGGTAACTAAAGAAGGTCGCCCACTTGAATTGAACACCATGCCAGGATTCGCTGGTTCGAGTGCCTATTACTTGCGCTACATGGACCCGCACAACGACGAGACGTTAGTGGGCAAGGAGGCCAATGCCTACTGGCGCAATGTAGACCTCTACATAGGTGGAACGGAGCATGCTACAGGTCACTTGATTTATAGCCGCTTTTGGAATAAATTTCTCTATGACCATGGTTATGTGTGTGAAATCGAGCCGTTTAAGCGCTTGTTTAATCAGGGCATGATTCAGGGTCGGTCAAACTTTGTGTATCGAATAAAAGACAGTAATACCTTTGTCACCTATCACAAGAAAGATGAATATGAAGTGACTCCCATTCATGTCGATGTGAACATGGTGAGCAGCGATGTGCTTGATATCGAAAAGTTCAGGGCATGGAGACCCGAGTTCAAGGATGCTGAGTTCATTCTTGAGCGGGGAAAGTACATTTGCGGCTGGGCTATCGAGAAAATGTCGAAATCAATGTTCAATGTGGTGAATCCCGACGACGTGGTGAATCGCTACGGAGCCGACACGCTGCGGCTCTACGAGATGTTCTTAGGTCCCGTAGAGGCCAGCAAGCCTTGGGATACCAATGGCATTGACGGTGTGAACCGCTTCTTGAGAAAAATGTGGAATTTAGTATTTGATGACAATGGTCTGCGAGTGACCGACGAGCAGCCCACTGCCGAGGCGCTCAAGTCGCTGCACAAGCTCATCAAGAAAGTGACTGGCGACATCGAGGCATTGAGTTACAACACCAGCGTAGCCGCTTTCATGATTTGCTGCAACGAGCTCTCTGCCATGAAGTGCCGGAGCAAGGTCATTTATGAGACTTTGACAGTGATATTAGCGCCATTTGCCCCTCACATCAGTGAGGAGTTTTGGCATGCCTTCGGACACAACACCACGGTGTGTGACGCGCAGTGGCCCAAGTGGAACGAGGAATACCTGAAAGAGTCGACGGTGAAGTACACCGTCTTGTTTAACGGCAAGCCCCGCTTCAATATCGACGTGGCAGCCGGAACTGACAAGGACGAGGTGCAACACATCGCGTTGAATCACCAGAGTGCCGAGAAATGGCTGGCTGGGAAAACGCCTAAAAAAGTCATAGTGGTGCCCAACAAGATTGTGAATGTGGTGATTTGAGTACAAATTGCTATTTAATTTTTAATGATGAAAACAATCGTTTTTGCGACGAATAACGCACACAAATTGCAGGAATTGCGTCAAATGGCGGGCCATCAATTCCACATCGTGAGTTTGGCCGAGATAGGCTGTCACGAGGATATTCCCGAAACGGCATCCACGATTGAGGGCAATGCCGAAATCAAAGCGCGCTATGTCAAGGAGCATTATGGTTATGATTGCTTCAGCGACGACACAGGTCTCGAAATTGATGCCTTGGGTGGAGAGCCGGGTGTGTACAGCGCCCGTTATGCGGGTCCTGAGCATAATAGCGAGGCGAATATCGAGAAAGTGCTTGTCAAGATGAAAAACGTGCCAGTTGAGGCGCGCACGGCGTGTTTTCGCACGGCTGTGGCTTTGCTGCAAGGAGATGATTTGCACATCTTCGAGGGCAAGGTCGAGGGGCACATCCTCACCGAGCGGCATGGCGAGGGCGGTTTTGGCTACGATAGCATCTTCCAGCCCATCGAGAGTGATGGACGTACCTTTGCCCAGATGAGCGCCAATGAGAAGAATGCGATCAGTCACCGTGGCCGGGCAGTGAGTAAGCTGGTCGAGTTCCTTTTAAAGTGAAAAGTCCAGATTCAACGCATCATTTTTTTTGTGAAAAAGAGCAAAAGATAAGATGAAAGTCAATGATTGGCTTGCTTTCTTGCTTTTGTTTTTTAGTCTTAATAGCTGGTGGCATAGTAATTTTTTCAGGGTCTTACAGGTTTTTATTAAGAAAAAACTTTATCTTTGCGTGTTGTATTCTAAAAACTCCTAATTATGGCAGACAATAGGTGTCCAAATTGTGGAAAAGTTGTTCCAGAGGGTTCTAAATATTGCAACTATTGCGGTTTTCTGTTGGCGAGCGAGATGGAGTGTCCCAAGTGCCACCATACCATACCGTCTGACTCGATTTTTTGCCCCGTGTGCCGTGAGATGTTGGTCAAGGACAACACGGGCGACAGCGAGAAAGCTGCCCGAGAAGAGCAGGCTGGAAGCCACAAGACGCGTTATACTTTCATCATTTTGGGTATTTTGGCTTTTGTGGGCCTATTCATTATCAAGCAGTGCTTTTATAGCGGTAATCATCGTGAGCCTATTGAGGTTGCCACAGGGGCAAGTGCGGCCGACAGTTCCTCAATAGATATCTTTAACCGCGCCCTTGAGGCCAATAACATGAAAGACGACGGCAGCAAAATAGCCTATGCCATGCGGGTGATTGACGGACAGGGAAAATTGACGGACAAACTCATTGGCGTCACCTACTTGAGCGACGACCTGCACTCGTTCTACAAAATTTACACGTTGGTCAAGAATGGGAGTGACTGGGACATCAGGTTAAGTAAGACGAAGTATATCAACGGCCGCACGCTTGTGTTTGACAACAGCGAGATGCGCACTTCAGATGCCGAGCTCCCCTACATGGACAACGTGAATGGAAAAACTTACTTTTACTTTGCTTATTTGAACTTGCCTCAAAACCGCCAAGGCGAGGGAACTGTCTCGACTTGCTACTACGATGTTGAGTCGAGCGACGTGGTTGCTCAAGTTGATTTCACAGGCGAGATTGTGCTCAATAGCGAGGGAAAGTATCAAATCATTTCCCGCTCAGACAATTCCAACAATGGCATTTTGGCCTCTCGCTTGAAGGAGCACGCCCAAAACATTGGTTACCTGCACATTCCAACCGACGAGGAAATAGCCGCCGAGAAAGCCGAGAAAGCTCGTGAGGAGGCCGAAAAAGCCCGGAACGACTCCATCAGGTTTAAGATGGAGGAAGATGAAAGAAAGGCCGAGTTGCTGGCTACAGGCGAGGAAGTGCAAATGGAAGCGAAGCAAGTGGACAAGAGCAAGCCCTTGTTCCGTGCCGACGAGTTCAGCAAGAAGGTGAACGGTCCCGGCTATGTCGTGTTCCTGCTCAAGAACGGCAAGGTGGTTGCCTTCAACAAGCGCAGCAATACCAATTTTGAAGTACACTTTGGCCATGGCCAGGCAACCGATATTGGCTGGGAAGACAGCGAGGGCGGTATCGTGAACATCCGCACAAGCAATGGCAAGTATCAGTATAACCTATCGCAAAACACCTCTAAAAAAGTTGGTTAGTCTCAAGTCGCTCATTGTTAAGGGAATGATTTCACCGCGTGTGGAGGTGCTCATGCAGCAGCCAGCTGTTGAGGCCATTACCTTAGCTTTCGAGGACGGGTGGATGGGTCGTGTTGACGAGGAGAGTTTCATGTTCAGTGACGATTTTCGCGAGATACTCCTTTTCCCACGCGAAGACTCTAAAATCGACGAGCGTGCCGCCATTGTTGCCTACGGCAAGGCTTTGCAGCGCTGTGTAGCCGCATCACCTCACCGTCCCAGGCATCTGCTTGAAATAGCGCATGACTGCGCTTGCGGGCGCGTGATTTCGCTCAGCGACTTGCATTTGCAATTAGAGCGGCGGCAGAGTGCCGCCATCTATATCCCTATCATTGTAATCATTCTGGCACTTTTGGGGGTGCTATACGGGTTAGGCCACTGATGGAGATTCCCAATTGGCAGCGGGGTCGTCAGCATTGCAGAGTGACTTCTCGGGCTGGAAAATAAAAGAACTACAAAAGAGAAACAACAGAAGGTCAAGAGAGAAAAACTGAACTTCGAGATACCAAAATCCAAATTCTACGCACACTTTTCATTATTCTGCATTTGCTATTGGATTCTAAAGCCTTGGTTGGTGTTGAATCTGCACGACAGATTTCTGATTTCTTATTTCTCCTATATCTAAAATTATTTTGTACCTTTGTTCACTTCATTACAAAGCACTGACACTATATCATATACAAGATGTTTAAAGGATTTTTTCAGATTTTGAGCCGATTCATTCCGCCTTACAAGCGCAATATTGCGCTCAATGTCTTGTTCAATATCTTAGCCGCGTTTTTCACCTTGTTTTCTTTTGCGCTCATCATTCCCATCTTGGAGATGCTCTTTGGCATCAATCAAGCGCATTACGACTTGATGCCTTTGGGAAGCGCAAGCATTAAAGATGTGGTAGTCAACGATTTCTACTACTATGTGCAGTGCATCATTCAGGCACAGGGTTCCAGTGTGGCTTTGGCCGCCATTGCCTTGGCGCTTGTGATTCTTGCCGGTGTCAAGACGGGCAGTGCCTACTTGGCTGCCTATCACATGATTGCCATTCGCACGGGTGTGGTGCGAGACTTGCGTAACCAAATTTACGGTAAAATCGTGTCGCTGCCCATTTCCTTTTTCAGCAATGAGCGCAAGGGTGATGTGATGGCTCGCATGAGCAGCGATGTGACGGAGGTGGAGAACTCGGTGATGTCGAGTCTCGACATGATGTTTAAAAACCCTATCATGATTATCGTGTGCTTGGCCACGATGATTATCGTGAGTTGGCAGTTAACGGTGTTTGTACTCATTTTGCTGCCAGTGGCAGGTGCCATCATGGGCCGCGTGGGCAAACGCTTGAAACGCAAGTCGCTCGATGTTCAGAACCAATCGGGCACGCTGCTAAGCAATATCGAGGAGAGCATCGGCGGGTTGCGCATCATCAAGGCTTTTAATGCCGAGGAGAAGGCCAAGCGTCGCTTTGGGGCAGAGAACGAGCGGTTTCGGCTCATGAGCCGGCAGATGAACCGTCGCTATGAGCTCGCTCATCCCATGAGTGAATTTCTGGGTACTGCCACGATAGCCATTGTGCTGTGGTTTGGCGGTAAGTTGATTTTAGACGGGAACTCGTCAATCACTGCGCCGTCGTTCATCTACTACATGGTGATTTTCTACAGCATCATTAACCCGGCTAAGGATTTCAGCAAGGCCAGTTATTCCATTCAGCGGGGCTTGGCCTCGATGCAGCGCATCGACAAGATTCTAAAGGCCGAGAACCATCTCAAAGACCCCGACCAGCCCATTGTGTTAAAGGAGATGAAACAGGGCATCAGCTATGAGCACGTGCGCTTCCGCTATAGCGAGCAGTGGGTGGTGGACGGTGTGAATCTCTATATTGCACGAGGCCAGACGGTGGCACTCGTGGGGCAAAGCGGCAGTGGAAAAACCACTTTGGCCGACTTGCTACCGCGCTTCTACGATGTGAATGAGGGCGCCATTAAAATTGACGGCATCGACATCCGCGAGTTCAGCAAGTTCGACCTTCGAGCGCTCATGGGCAACGTGAATCAAGAGGCCATCCTCTTTAACGACACGATCTATAACAACATCACCTTTGGCGTGGAAAGCGCCACCGAGCAAGAAGTCATTGCCGCTGCCAAGATTGCCAATGCCTATGACTTCATCATGGCGACCGACAAGGGATTTCAAACCAATATAGGCGACCGCGGCAGCAACCTCTCGGGCGGCCAGCGGCAGCGCTTGAGCATAGCGCGGGCCGTCCTGAAAAACCCGCCTATCCTCATTCTTGACGAGGCTACCTCGGCGCTCGATACCGAGAGCGAGTATCTTGTGCAAGAGGCACTTGACCAGTTGATGAAAAACCGCACCACGCTGGTGATTGCTCATCGCCTATCGACCATTAAGAATGCCGACTTGATTTGCGTGCTGCAAGATGGGCGCATCGTGGAGCAAGGCACGCACGAGCAACTCATCGCGCGCGGCGGGGCTTACAAGCACCTCGTCGATATGCAAAAATTCTAAGGGCGTGTGGCTGCGCTTGCCGCCCGAAGCATAGAGAAGCGGGATAAAATAAAAGTGCACTTTTTCCCAAAAGCGCACCTTTATCATAACCAAAATTCAAGTATATAATTTTTGTTGTTAGTTCATTGATGTCATTGATTCGGTTTTGTATTGCAAAGGTAGTACAGTTTTTTTGAAATACAATAAAAAATACATCAATAATCATAAAAAAATCTTAAAAACGGGGGATTTTAAGGAAAATAATGCCAAAAGGGGGGCAGTTTTAGGTGTTTTGTTGTCTTATTTTTGGATTATTTCTCGTTTTTAGTGAGTTTTTAGTGTGCATCAAGCCAATTTCCAGCAGCACCATGGCTTGCTGTGAGTTTCACGTTTCCGTGATACACGTTTTCCATTTCACGCACAACGATTTCCTGTACCTGGTCGAGTTCCGTCGGCACCACGTCGAAGTTGAGTTCGTCGTGCACTTGCAGGATCATCTTCGATTGCAAGCCTTCCTCCTTGAAACGCCTGTGAATGGCAATCATCGCCATTTTGATGATGTCGGCTGCGGTGCCTTGGATGGGCGCGTTCACGGCATTGCGTTCGCTGAAGCTGCGCACCACAGCGTTGCGCGAGTTGATGTCGGGGAGCATTCGTCGTCGGCCGTAGACGGTGGTCACATAGCCTTTTTCCCTGGCTTGTGCCACACTGTGGTCGATGTAGTCGCGCACTTGCGGGAAGGTGCTGAAGTAGCCGTCGATGAGCATCTTGGCCTCGCTCCGTGGAATCGAGAGGCGTTCGGATAGGCCAAAGGGCGAAATGCCATAGAGGATTCCAAAGTTGGCGGTTTTGGCTTTGCGTCGCTGGTCGCTGGTGACGTCGGCCAGGTTTTCATGATAGATTTTGGCCGCTGTGAGGGCATGGATGTCGTGCCCATGCTTGAAAGCGTCGAGCATGGTGGTGTCGTTGCTCAGGTCGGCCACGAGCCGCAACTCGATTTGCGAGTAGTCGGCACTGAAAAACACATGGCCATCGGCAGGGATAAAGGCTCTGCGAATTTCCTTGCCCTCGTCGCTTCTCACAGGGATGTTCTGCAAGTTGGGGTTGGTCGATGAGAGTCGCCCAGTGGCAGTGACCGTTTGGTTAAATGTCGTGTGGATGCGCCCCGTGATGGGGTTGATGAGTTTTGGCAGGGCATTGACGTAGGTCGAGAGCAACTTGCGAATGCCTCTTAATTCGAGGATTTTTCCCACGAGCGGATGCCTGTCGTGCAATTTCATCAAGATTTCCTCGGTGGTGCTGTATTGCCCGGTCTTGGTTTTTTTTGCCTTGTCGTCGAGTTGGAGCTTGTCAAAGAGGATTTCTCCCACTTGTGCGGGCGAGGCGGTGTTGAAGCGCTCGCCAGCCAGCTCAAAGCACGTTTGTTCCAGCTGGCTCACTTGGCCAGTGAGCTTGGCCGAGTAGTCTTTGAGCGCTTTCACATCAATGCGCGCGCCCGCGATTTCCATGGATGCCAGCACCTCGACGAGCGGCAGCTCGATGCGGGAGAGCAAGGAGGTCATGCCCTCGTGGTTGAGCTTTTGGTCGAGTGCCTGGGGCAGAGCCAGTGTGAGCTCGGCCAGCTCACAGGTCACCAGGGTTTGTGTTTCGGGTTTGAGCTGGAAGAATTTTTTTTGCCCTCTGCCTTTTGGTCCCAGGTAGGTTTCGGGGTCGATGCTGTCGTAGTTGAGCAGTTCCTTGGCTATCTTGACTGTCTCGTGGCTGCGCTCGGGCTGGAGCAAGTAGTGCGCCACGCCAGTATCGTAATAGGGCGCTGTCCACTCCACTTGGGCAGCGTGGAGCATCACCATGTCGCGTTTCACGTCATTGCTCACTAAGCAGCACGGGCTGGTGAAAAGGGGTCTCACGGCGTCGAGCATCCACCCAAAACCGTCCATAGGTAAGTAGACAGCCTTGTGAGGTTCGGCACACAGGGCGAAACCTTGAATTTGAGCGGTCATGGCTTGCTCGCCAGCGGCTGCGATGTAGATGGCCACGCGGGGCTGGTGGAGCAATGACTGCACGTGGGCTTTGGCCTCGTCGAGGTCGGCAATCAGGCGGTAGTCGTACTGGTGACTTTTGATATTGTTTGTGACTGGAGCATCGTGTGGAGTGCTTGCAGGGGCTTCGGCAAAGTCAAATAAACTGCCTTGACTGCTGCCATGGGCTGTGTGCGCTTCCACATTTTCAATGCCAATGTTGCCCTCGCCATGCTCGATGATGCGGGTGGTGAGCGTGCGGAACTCCAGTTCGTTGAACACCTCGCGCAGGGCTGCATAGTCGACGGGCACGCGGCGCAGCGCCTCCTCTTCGAGCGTGATAGGCACATCGGTTTTGATGGTGGCCAGGAACTTTGAGAAGCCGATTTGCTCAGCGTTTTCCTCAATCTTTTGCTTGAGGCTGCCCTTGAGCTCATGGGTGTGGTTGAGCAGGTTTTCGATGGATTCATAGCGCTGAATCAGCTTCTCGGCTGTCTTGGGGCCCACGCCGGGGCATCCAGGGATATTGTCGGCCGTGTCGCCCATAAGCCCTAAGATGTCGATGACCTGGATGGGGTCTTTGATGCCGTATTTGGCCTTGATTTCTTCCACGCCCTCAATCTCGTTTTTGCCAGGGTGATAAATCTTCTCGTGCTTGCTCACCAACTGGCCAAAGTCCTTGTCGCCCGTCACCATGAAAGTCTCGAAGCCCTTTTTGGCCGCTTGGTGAGAGAGGGTGCCTATCACATCATCGGCCTCATAGCCATCCACCTGGTAGATGGGGATGTTGTAAGCTTTCAAAATGCGCTTGATGTAGGGTACCGCCACTTTGATGCCCTCGGGGGTGGCGTCGCGGTTGGCTTTGTAAGGCGCGTAGGCCTCGTGGCGGAAAGTCTTGCCGCCAGGGTCGAAGCACACGGCGATGTGGCTGGGTTGCTCGCGCTTGAGCAGCTCCTGCAACGTGTTGACAAAGCCAAAGATGGCACTCGTGTCAATGCCCTTGGTGGAGAACTTAGGATTGCGGATGAGCGCATAGTAGGCGCGGAAAATCAGCGCGTAGGCGTCGAGCAGGAAAAGTCTATGTTGCTGTGTCATCGTCATTGTATGTGATGGTTATTATGGGCAAAGTTAGTTCAAAATATCGACTATTGCCACACCGCACCACGATTTTAACTTGAAAGTGCAAACTCTCACCCAAAAGTAATGTCATGACGATAGCGCAAAGCACTCAAATATGGTCATATCCCTTATTTCGTTTTTGGAGTGCGCTGACAATTTTTGAGAAGTTGCTTCTATACGCTATTTCTTATGGACGGTAATATATAGGTACCAGAGTGCAAGAAATTAATTAGAATTAATTGGACTTCACTTTGGGCAATTGGATGCAGAATGTGGGATTTGTTTGGAGTATTCTTTTTTTTTGTATTGAAAATCTGAATACCTTTCAATGCGGAATTTGCTGCGATTCGGTTGTTGTGCGTAAAAGTGCTATCTTTGTAGCCTGCTATGAAGGCTGCCCATCCCATATTGCAACTACAACGGCAAAAGGCGCTGCTCCAGCTGGAGCATGATGCCGAGCGCGCAGAATTTTGCCGTCAAACCGAAGTCTACGGCATCGACCGGAAGGTGAAGCGAGGCGATTGCTGGTTTCCGTTGCGTTTAGGCCGCAGTTACTACAATGCGCTGAATCAATTGGTGGTTGAGGTTTGCCGAATGGAGGATACCGATATCGAGCACAACTTTGAGTATGGCCGCCATGTGATGTGGTTTAGCGTTGACTCCCGCAATGAGATTCGCTATTTCGAGTTGGCAGGCACGGTCAGTTATGCCGATTCGGAGCGCATGGTCGTTGCAGTGAGCGACACGGGCTCTGTCGCCGAGTTGCGCAATGCCAGCCGACTGGGTGTTCAGCTTTCATTTGATGAGACGACCTACAGGCTGATGATGAATGCCCTCGACCACGTGATGAAGGCTAAAAAAGGCCGATTGGCCGAGTTGCGCGATATGTTTTACGGCTGTAGCGAAACACGGAAACTCACTTTCGATGCCATGCGATTCCCATGGCTGAATGCGATGCAGGAAAAAGCGGTGAATGAGGTGCTCCGCTGCAAGGATGTCGCCATTATCCACGGCCCTCCTGGCACGGGAAAGACCACCACGCTGGTAGAGGCTATCGTGGAGACCCTGCATCGCGAGACCCAGGTTTTAGTGTGCGCCCAAAGCAATATGGCGGTTGACTGGATTAGCGAGCGGCTTGTAGATAGGGGCGTGGACGTGCTGCGCGTGGGCAACCCCACTAAGGTGAACGACAAGATGCTCTCGTTCACCTATGAGCGGCGCTTTGAAAGCCATCCCGACTATCCGCAACTGTGGGCGATTCGCAAGGCCATCCGGGAGATGCAGGGCAAGCGGAAGCGGGGCGGAATGGGCTATCACGAGCAGCTTGACCGCCTCAAGAATCGGGCGATTGAGTTGGAATTGCGCATCAATCACCTGATTTTCGGCAGTGCGCGTGTCATTGCCTGCACACTGGCTGGGAGCGCAAGCCGCGTGCTCGAAGGCATGAAATTTTCCACCTTGTTTATTGACGAGGCTGCCCAGGCGCTCGAGGCGGCCTGCTGGATTGCCATCGGCAAAGCGTCGCGAGTGATTTTGGCTGGCGACCATTGCCAGTTGCCCCCCACGGTGAAGAGCCTTGAGGCGCTGCAAGGCGGATTAGGAAAGACGCTCATGGAGCGCATTGTAGAGCGCAGCCCGCAGGTGGTGACCTTGCTCAAGGTTCAGTATCGCATGAATGATGCCATCATGCGTTTTTCAAGCAAGTGCTTTTATGGCGGCGAGGTTGAGAGTGCGCCCGACGTGTGCGATCGTAGCATCTTGGATTTTGACAAGCCCATGGTGTGGATAGACACCAGCGGCCGGGACTTTAAGGAGCAATTCGTGGGCGAGCGCTTCGGGCGTGTCAATCGCGAGGAGGCCGCGCTCACGATGCAGACGCTGCAAGACTATTTCGCGAAGATTGGCGGCAAGCACATCCTCGACGAGCGCATCGACGTGGGCATCATCTCGCCCTATCGCGCACAAGTGCAGCTGTTGCGCTCGCTCATCAAGCACGCTCGTTTTTTCAAACCTTATCGGCACTTGATTTCGGTGAACACGGTCGACGGTTTCCAGGGGCAGGAGCGCGATGTGATTCTGATTAGCCTGGTGCGTGCCAACGATGAGGGCCAGATTGGCTTCTTGCGCGACTTGCGCCGCATGAATGTGGCGATGACGCGGGCTCGCATGAAACTCATCATTTTGGGCGATGCGTCGACCATGACCCGCCACCCGTTCTACAAGCGGCTTTACGACTACATTCAAGCCTTGTGAAAAGCGGCAGCGGGCCTAAAAAGTGCTGCCCGTTGGCAATAAAAATGAAGAATATGAGTTTTTTTATTGAGTAGCGAGCTTAGCTTGCTGGAATTAGCAACTTGACATGGTGAATTTTAGAAACATATATGATTCCCGCCGCATTTGGAAAATCGCGCTCATTGCGGTTTCCCTGGTGCTGATGGCTGGTTTTATATGGATTTCTAACCGTCTTGTGAAAGACTTGGCCAAGCAAGAGCGCGAGCGCATGGAAATCTGGGCTGATGCCACCAAGGAACTCGCCTCCATGTCGAGCGACGCACAGGGCAGCATGCCCACCGACGTGGACTTTGTGTTCAGCATCATCGAGCGTAACCACAATATCCCGGTCTTGCTGGTTGACGACAAAGACCATATTTTGCAATATCGAAACTTCAAGTTGCCCGAGGCCGTCGACAGCTTGAACCCCATGCTTTTGTCACCCAGGAACGAGAAATACCTGAAAGGCAAGCTCTCCCATCTCAAGAACACGCAAAACAAGATTGAAATCAAAGCCGACTCCTACACGCAGTACCTGTATTACGAGGATTCCACCGTGTTGCGGCGGTTAGCCTATTATCCCTATATTCAACTCGCTGTGCTGCTGCTGTTTCTCGCTATTGCCTACTTTGCGCTTGTCAGCGTGAAAAAGGTCGAGCAAAACAAGGTGTGGGTGGGACTGTCAAAGGAAACGGCCCACCAGCTGGGCACCCCTATCTCCTCACTCATGGCATGGATACAGTTGCTGGAGTCGATGGGCGTAGACCGGAGCGTGGTGAGCGATATGGACAAAGATGTGCACCGGCTCTCGGTCATTGCCGACCGTTTCTCTAAAATCGGCTCCATGCCCGACAAGGAACTCGCCTTTATTAACGAGGCGGTAGATACGAGCTTGGCCTACATGCGCAATCGCATTCCCAAGCGCGTGAACTTCACGATACACCTTAACGACGCCGACAACTGTGGCGTGATGCTGTGCCAGCCGCTGTTTGAGTGGGTCATGGAGAACCTTACCAAAAATGCGGTGGATGCCATGAGTGGAGAGGGGAACATCGACATCGTGGTCACCAGCAAGGACAACGAGACCATGATTCTCGTGAAGGACACGGGCAAAGGCATTCCCCGCAAGAATTTCAAAACGGTATTTACCCCTGGTTACACCACCAAGAAGCGCGGCTGGGGCTTAGGGCTCACGCTCGTGAAGCGCATCATCGAGGAGTATCACAACGGGAAAATCTGCATCAAGGAATCGGAGCTTGGAAAAGGAACCACATTTTGCATCCAATTACCCAAAGTGAAGTCCAATTAATTGGAAAGTCCAGTTAGAAACGCGATTTTGGCTTATAAATCCCTTTCTTTGTATCGCCATTGTACAATAAGAGTATTTCCAAGAGTAGATTCTCGAAAGTTTTGCCTAACTTTGCAGATGAGCTTTTGATGGCATCTCTTCAGATTTCCGTATATTGGTTGAGAGGTTCTGATGTCATTTACTTTATGTTTGCTTTACTATAAAGTTTCTGATAATCAGTTACTTAACAAAATTTTATTAGTCACATTAAGTTAATTAACTCTCTCATTTTCAAACGATTACATTAGAATTAACAGAGTATTGAAGTATGAAAGGTTATGCAAAACCGTTATATGAATTTATAGAAGGCAATAAAATCCAATTTGTAATTCCTGTCTATCAGCGTAATTACGATTGGTTGATAGACAATTGCGACCAGCTGTTTAGCGACTTGGTAAAGCTAAGTCGCTTAAATAGACATTCTCATTTCTTTGGTTCTATCGTTACGTCGGCTGCCGATAATAATAGCTACAATAGGTTGGTAATAGATGGCCAGCAACGTTTGACCACCATTTCACTTCTTCTTTTGGCTGGAATAAAGGCTGTGAAAGATGGAGCTATAGAAATAAGTGATGAGAAGAGAATTGAAGAAGCTTACGAGGTTTTCTTGAATGCTAAGTTCTGTAACGCTGAACGTAAAATTAAATTAGTCCCTATTGAGAATGACCGAATTGCCTACGACAAGATTTTTAATGATAAAGGTTCTTTTAATGTAGACTCTAAGATTACTCGCAATTATCTCCATTTCTATGAGAAGTTGACGAGAAGACCACAATTATTGTCATTCGACCAATTGCTTGATGCCATCGAACGCTTGCAAATCATTTCAATAGAATTGGACAAAGATGATGATGCACAGCTCATTTTTGAAAGTCTTAACTCTACTGGATTGGCTCTTACTGAGGCAGACAAGATACGCAATTATCTTCTGATGTCCTTGACACCAGAAGAGCAACTGGTGTGTTTCAAGAACTATTGGCAAAAGATAGAACTTGCAACAGAAAGCCAACCAACAAGATTTTTGCGCGATTACCTCACCATCAAGCAACAGCTGCAACGCCCTGTTCGTCTGTCTAATATTTATTACGAATGGAAGAAGTACATGGAAGGACACGACCGTAAAGAAGAACTGATCGAAATGTTGGACTATGCACATTACTATCAGCAAGTGGCGGAGGGAAAACTCTTTACCGCCAAACTTTCTGAGAAAATGCGTCATATCTGCAATATCGAAACAGACGTGGCCAATGTATTCTTCATTCAATTTTTGAAGTATGCCTCTACTAATGAACTTTCGGAAGAAGAAATGTACAAAGTGATTGACTTGGTGGAAAACTATTTGGCAAGACGTATTGTATGCAATATGCCCGGCAATGCACTTACACAGGTGTTCTGTGCTTTGCATAAGGATGTACTGAAAAGTCTTGAAGAATATGCTTCTGCTAATGTTGAACTTGACTATTCTTATTCAGATATATTGACTTATCACATTATGCGTCGTGATGGCAACTATCAGTTGCCAAGAGATGTACAGTTTGTGGAATCAATAAAGACCCGAGATGCCTATCACATGCTTAAGCCTTTCCAAATTTTCCTCTTTGAAAGGTTGGAGAATTCTGTGCATGGTGAATACAATGACGTGGCTACTGACATGAAAAAGAAGGATGCCACTATTGAACATATCATGCCGCAAACACTCAGTGGTGAGTGGAAAGCAATGCTTGGTGATAATTTTGAAGAGATACAAGAGAAATACCTTCACACATTTGCCAACCTGACATTGACAGGCATCAATAGCGAACTTAGCAACAAGCCTTTTGCTATAAAACGTGATGGCAAGACAATCGGAAATGAAATATACCCAGGTTACAGCAATTCCAAGTATCGCTTGACTAAAAATGTCACTTTGTGTGAGCAGTGGACTGAAACTGAGTTGCAAAATCGTTGCAATGAAATTGTGGCAACATTTTTGCGTCTCTATCCATTGCCACAAACCACATTCGAGCCATTGCCTAAGCCTGTTGACGAAGTGTCTCTGGAAGAGGAATCTTTCACTCCGACAAACAGGCAACTAAAAGGATTCCGTCTTTTTGGCAACGAATATACCGAGACAACATGGAAGGAAATGCTATTACGAGTGGTTAAGATGGTTGAACAGCAATATACTGACATTGTAGATACACTTTATGATGCTGAAGGCTTCTTTTGGTCGGCCAAACAAGCTGATACAAGATATTGCACACAGATTGCTCCCCAGAAATACTTGTGGACATCAATGGACAACAGAAGTAAGTTACGCTGTTTACGATTCCTTTTTGAAAAGTGCGACATTGCCGAATCTGAATTAGTGATGTTGCTTGAACCTATAAGAGAATAAAGTCATATGGAATATATAGATTTCAAGAAATTAATTGATGCTCTGACAACCAAGCCAAAAGAAACAGAGTGGTTAGAGTTTAAGCACAATTTTCATTCCAAAGAAGAGATAGGGGAAAGAATCTCAGCCTTGTCGAATAGCTCCTATTTGTGTAATATGCCATTTGGCTATATTGTATTCGGTGTTGATGATGAAAGTCATAATGTTGTAGGCACCGACTTGTACGGCAAACAAAAAATGGTTGGCAACGAAGAACTTGAATCTTGGCTGTCAGTTGAGATGATGTTCTTCCAGCAGGTCTGCTGTTTCGGGCGTTGTACGGGGATAAGTCTTATAGACAGCACGCGTGCCCCGGCCTGCCGCAACAAGCGCATCTGTGGCAACAAGGTATTCAAGGATTATGCCGCTGTAGGCAAGAGCACCATGGGCTGGTACTTCGGATTCAAGCGCATCTGATTTGCAACGAGCGTGGGGAAACGAGGATGGGCTAAACGAAGTGGATTCCTGCCTTGCTGTCAACGATGTCTACGCTCCAGAAAAGATGGAATTCTTGTGGATCCAGGAGCAGCAAGCGCAGCACATTTCCAATCTGCTGGAGGGCATTGCAGTGTGCCTCTACAATATGGCCGGGCAGCTCATGTTGGTGCAGCACCCATCGGCATGGAGTGCGTCGGTCACCGTTCATTTCACGAGATTGCCCAACGGCGTCTACATCGTTCAGGCGGGCAGAAGGCTCATCGCATTCTGTTGGCGAAGTAATGGCCATATCGCTGAGGGTGTAGATTCCCAGTTCAGGCCTCATGACAACCAGGCAGTTTTTCCCTGCCTGGTTGTTTTTCTGCTCATTTTAGTGAAAAAACGTTAAACAGATAGATAAATGATATGAAATACGTTGTATTTGTCAAAAATCATCACTAACTTTGCAATGTGTTTTTCATGGTATTAGATTTAAGGTTAATTAAGATTGGTTGTCGTGAGACAATCAATTTTTTTATGTGATTTTGCGCTGATTACTCTCACAAATGGCGGAGAGTCAGCAGAAATATGTTGCAGAAATATGTTATAAAACACATATTGCGTTTTTTTTGAGGAATCGGATGGAAAATTATAAAAAAGTGCCAAAAACGTTTGGTTTGCGTTTGGAAGATTCCTTATATTTGCAGCCGAAAAAGCGTGTGAACTCTTTTATAGTGTGGCGCATATTTAATGCGTACTACATTATTACAAATCATTTAGTCTAAATTTCCCTACGTCGTCTGCCTGAGGGGTAGCATGTGAATGTGAAATCGATGAGCAACGACAGGTGAAGGCTTTCAACGGTTATGACCACTGAAAGCCTTCATTCTTTTATGCGCCTTGGGGGAAAAGCCATGGCAGACGGCTTGTTTTATCTGTAGAAAATTTCTAAATTTGTAACCACACATTGCTTCAGTTAGCGATGCGAGCTGATGGGGTAGGGCAGGCAGGGGGCTGCTTCCTGGGCTGATCACCAACCGATGCGTGATGCAAAACCCTGCCAACGCCAAAGCGAAAGCGAAGCAGAACATCAATAGTCAACCGAAAAATAAGACAAAATATGGCATTTTTCAGAGGTTTAAAACGCGCGTTTGGGCTAATGCCCAGTGGCGATGAGCATGATGACGAGCAGGACCGTACTGAGGGTTTGCTTTCGCCTCAGCGCCATGTGAATCCTGTCAAGGGGCAGGCCGGCGGGATGGAACCGCTTGCCAGTTCCCGTCCTGCTGCCGGTGAGGAATCCAAAATGAGTCCGGCTGGAAAAACTTCAAGTCCCGATGCGAGTGCAGCGATGCAATCGCTGATGAATGACCTCGCCAGCGTGGTGACGGCACATATCGGGACCATTGGCCATGACTCGTCGTCGCAAATGGCCGACTTGCGCGAGCGTCTCAAAGCCAGCGAGACTGAAAGATGCGCATTGCAGACTCGAGTCAGCGACTTATTGACACGCCTTTCCACCCTGGAAAGCGAGCGAGAGCGGTTGGAACTTGAAGGCAAGAGCTTGCCCGACAAGTTGAACGTGGGAGCAGCGCACGCCGACAAGGCCGCTGAGGATGTTAACGGGGCTGCCGAGAGCAGACAGGTCGACCAACTGGTTGCCGAACTCAAAAGCAAGTCTGATGAAATCACTGACCTCAAGGAGCAACTTGACGAGGCCAATGCCAGTCTTGAAGTCGCCGCCGAGATAGAGAAGAGGTTAGAAGAAGTTGCCAGTTTCAAGCAGAGGAAAGAAAATGAGATAGCCGAGCTCAAGCGACAGATAGAGCAGCAACGCACCATCAACGCAAAAACCGTGAACGAGCTGCGCGACCAGCTCATAGCGGCCGATCAGGACAAGCTCAATCTTAACAAGCAAATCGACCACTTGATGTCGACGGCTAACGACACCGCCGAGAAGCACAATCGTCGAGATATTGAGGTCGCCAATCACATCGACGACCTTAAGCGCCAAGTGCATGATGCCTCCAAGAAAATCGAGGGGCATGACCGCTTGGTGGCGCAACTCAACCAAAACATCAACAAGGCCGAAAAGCAGATTCTCGAACTCACAAAACAGCGCAAAGACTTAGAAGCCAAGTTGAAAGATGTAGAGGAAACGCAGTGTCAGACAGGCAATGAGTTGGAAACCAAAAACACGTTGCTTGAGGTTCAAAAAATGGAAATTGAATCGCTGAAAGCCAAGAATGAGACCTCCCGCACCGAACTCGGAGATGCGAAAATCCAGTGCGAGATGTTAAAAAAGCAAGTTGAAGAGGCCAGGATGCGCTTTGAGGAGGCCAAATCACAATTGGTTGACGTGCAACCCAAATATGAAACTTCCCAAACCGATTTGACGGCCATGCTGGCCCAGCTGAACGAGAAGGACGAGCGATTGAAACAGCAGGAAGCGCTATTGAAAGAAAAAGATTCCCAGTTGCAGGAGAGCGTGGCTGAACGCGCTTCGCACGAGGCTCAAATGGCAGAACTGCTCCAGCAGCGTGAGGAAGCGATGCGCAATGGTGAAAAACTTGAGAAAAAATGTGAGGATTTCGAGCGGCAATGCGAGGAACTCAAGCAGCGTCTCGCTGAATCGGAGCTTTCGGACAACGGCTCCTTGAATCGCGTCGTCGAGGAGCCAGTTGTGGAAGACACAGATCCTGTTTTAGAGCAGGATGCCCGCGAGCCTTCAATGCACGATGGGGATATAGTAGCAGAACCCGTTGCCGAGGCAGAGTCATCGCCTTTAGACGGCATTGAGGATGATATAGACTGGTTAGAGCCAACACCTCCCAGCGCCCCCAAAGATGTCGAGCCCGAGGAGGAGCCCTCGCGCGGGCATGAAGAACCCGATAATCGGCAAATGTCGCTTTTTTAGCGCACTTCGGGGCGAAGCGGATAGTTGTTTCGCAGCTGCTCGAAATTGGAGGGGTTGGCTTTGAGCAATCGCGTGTCGTCTAAGGGATTGTAGCTCCTCATGATGCGTTCCAAGGTCACCCCGCGAGCGCCCTCGGTGGGAGCAGTGGCAGGAATGGGGCAGGCACTCCAGCCAAAATGCGCGTTGAGCGCATCAACGACCATGGCTGTGCCACGGTGCTTGCCATCGCTGCTGTAGCCTGCAATGTGTGGGGTTGCAATCCATGCCTTAGCCATCAAGTCGAGGCTGATGTGCGGCTCGTGTTCCCAGCAGTCAATGGCTATATCGCCATCCCAGCGCGCGAGCGCCTCGTTGTCGCAAATGGGGCCGCGAGCGGCATTGATGAGTAACTTGCAGTTGGGAATTGCGGTCAGGAATTGCTTGTCACACAGGTGGACGGTTGCCCATGGACGACCCATAGGCGTGAGCGGCGTGTGGAAGGTGATGATGTCGCTTTTGGCCTTGATTTCGTCGAGCGATACAAATCCCTTGCTTCCCTCGGCTGCTGCGCGAGGCGGGTCGTTGAGCAGCACGCGATAGCCCAATTCCCGCGCCCAACGCGCCACAATGCTCCCCACGTGTCCCACGCCCACAATGCCCAGGGTGAGTGGCGAGCGCATGCCCAGCGCGCGATGCTTCATCCAATTCCCGATGGCGCTGTGTACCCATTGGGCGACAGCAGGAGCGTTGCATCCAGGCGCATTGGCGACCTTGATGCCTTTTCGCCGGCAATAGTCGAGGTCGATGTGGTCGGTGCCGATGGTCGCTGTGCCGATGAAGCTCACCCGGCTGCCATCGAGCAGTGTGGCATTGCATGCGGTGCGGGTGCGCACGAGCAAGGCATCGGTCTCGCGTACTGCGCGAGGGGTAAACTCCCCCGTGTCGAGGTAAGTGACCTCGGCAAAGGGTTCAAGCAGCCCTTTGATATAGGGGATGTGGCTTTCAATGGCAATCTTTTTCATAGCAATTCCAGTAAGTAGCCCGCATAGACCCCAAAAGCGGCAGCAAGGATGGCTATCACGAGGATGTAGCGGCGCAAGAAATGGCGATTGATGGTAAATGTGTGGGTCACTTGAATGGCTACGCACCAGTTGAGTAGCGGCACGTAAATCATCATGTTGCGGTAGTCGATGCACATCATGGCGATAGTCACCAGGGTGAGCGTCATGATGAATGAGTTGTAGACGCGTGTTTGCAGCCGGTAGTTCATGATCGTGAGCAAATTCGTCATCATGAGCAGGATGGCCAGGATGGCTATCGCGGCAGTAAAGGCAATCGCCAGCTGCACTTGGCCCGCTTGCAATTCTGTCCAAATCGTCTCGATTTGGGGTAGGGTGGCGTCTTTAGGATTCACGATGCCAAGACCAATCATGATCCAGAATGGCGTGATCATGCCGATGACCATGGCGAGAATGCCTCGAAATGCCATGCTGCGCATTTGGAAGAAGCCAATGGCGAAAGCCACCACAAGCACCAAAAAAGCATACTGGAACATGCAGCAAAACGATAAGGCGGCAAAAGTGAGGAAGATGCTGTTTTGCGAGTGCCCTATTTTCTGGTAGGAGGAGAAGAGCGTAAACAGCAGCGAGACGGTAGCCAGAATCAGCGCTGTCCCTGTGTTGAATTGCGTCATCACAAAAGGATTGCCCAATTCAAGCGCTAAAAATGTAGTGGCAAAGACAAATGTGACTGACCTCACGAAGTTGTAAACCTTGTTGAGCGCCATCGTGAGGTTGGTGATGATGAGCACGGCCAGCACATTGATGCCGTAGGAAAGGAACTTATTGGCGATGAGGTTGTCGGTCAAGGAGTAGAAAATGCCGTTTCCCGTATCGGGCTGGGTGAAATGTCCCGCGTCGAAGGCGAGAAAAGAGGCGAGTACGAAGACCGCAACCGCCAGTGCAGCGCACGTGCGGCTATTCAAAAACTCATTGATTCTCTCCTCGTAGTAGGTCATGATGCTGGCCTGTGAACTGCCAAGTTGGATTTATTTCAAGTCGAAACCAATGTCGTGGCGGTAGTACTTCTTGTCGAAGTCAATCACTTGCGCGTTTTTAAACGAGCGGTCGAGCGCTTGTTGCTTGGTGGCTCCATAGCTCGTCACGGCCAGCACGCGCCCGCCCGCGGTGAGCAGCGTCCCGTCATGGCCCCGCTTGGTGCCCGAGTGGAACACGATGCTGTCTTTCACCTGCTCGATACCCGTGATGGCCTTGCCTTTCTCGTAGTGCTCGGGGTAGCCGCCACTCACCATCATCACCGTCACGGCATAGCGTGGGTCGATGTCCATGTGGGTCTCGGCCAGGCGACCCTGGACGGTGGCATCGAGCAATTGCACCAGGTCGCTTTTGAGTCGGGGCATGACCACCTCGGTCTCGGGGTCGCCCATGCGGCAGTTATACTCAATCACATAGGGGCTTCCCTCCACGTTCATCAGCCCAAAGAAAATAAATCCCGTGTAAGGCAGCTTTTCTTGCTGGAGGCCTGCAATGGTGGGCTTGATGATGCGCTGCTCAACCTTGGCCATGAAATCGTCGTCGGCAAAGCTCACTGGCGAGACGCTGCCCATGCCGCCCGTGTTGAGGCCAGTCTCGTGCTCGCCCACGCGCTTGTAGTCCTTGGCTACTGGCAGGATGCGGTAGTCGCGGCCGTCGGTGAGCACAAACACCGAGCACTCGATGCCTTTGAGAAATTGCTCGATGACCACGGTGGCGCTCGATGAGCCAAACTTGCCGCCCAGCATGTCGCTGAGTGCGCGCTTGGCGTCGTCAATGGCGGGCACGATGAGCACCCCCTTGCCGGCAGCGAGACCGTCGGCCTTGAGCACGTAGGGCGCTTGCTGTTGTTCAAGAAAGGCATACCCCTCTTGGATATTGTCGGCTGTCACGCTCAAATGGGCTGCTGTGGGGATGTGGTGGCGCTGCATGAATGCCTTGGCAAAATTCTTGCTGCCCTCAAGTTGGGCGCCAGCTTTTGAGGGGCCAACCACTTTGATGCCCTTGAGCTGCGGATTGCCATTGAAATAGTCGGTGATGCCCGCCACAAGAGGGTCTTCGCTGCCCACAATGAGCATCTCAATTCCCTTTTCCAGTGCCACGCGTCCCACAGCGTCAAAATCCATGGGCGAAATGTCGATATTTTCTCCAAATTCGGCCGTTCCGGCATTGCCAGGGGCGATGTACAGGCTGTCGAGCAAGTCGCTTTGATTCAGTTTCCAGGCAATGGCGCACTCTCGCCCGCCCGATCCTAACAATAGTATCTTCATTGTGATGATTTTTTAGAATGCTACGATTTTAAGAGTGGTGGCCCTCCGCAATGCGATGGAAGAGGCTACTGGTCTTTTTTTCTCCAGCCGTTGCGGCGTCCTTTCACGATAGGTACCTCGCTGTCTTTGCCAAGGGTGGGCTTGCGATACTGGAGCACTTGCTTGGCAAACTTCTCGCTATGGAAGAATTGGTCGCGGTCCATGAGGTTCTCTTTGCGTGGTTGGCGCTCTCGCTCGCCGCTGCCATTGTCTCGCCGGTCGCTGCGGGGGCGCTCTCCGTAGCGGGGCATGCGCCGTTCTGCCGCTCCGCCCTCTTTCTTCTCGAAGCGTCGTGGTCTCCTCTCACTCTGGTCGTTGTCGCGTCGTGGTTGCCGCTCACGAGGTCTCTTGTCATCCCTTTTATCGCCATTCCCAAAGGTTTCTCTGAATCGCGGGCGATGCGCGCCGCGATCGTTGTCGCTGGCTCTGAAGTCGCGGTTTTTGATGTCGCCACCCTCGCGGCGCATATCGTTGTAGCGGCCCTCGAAGATGACATATTCTCTCAATTCGCATTCGAGCTCGCCATTGAGCAGGGGATAGTTGATGGATGGCTTGAGGCCAATGAGGTCGGTGAGGTCGGTGTTGTAGGCCATCACCCAGCAGTGGTAGCCCTTGAACACTTTCTTCATCTTCTCGCCCATGCTGGCGTAAAGGCTCTCGATGTCGTCATATTTCAGGCGGGCGCCGTAGGGAGGGTTCGTGACGAGCATGCCCTTTTCGGGACACTCGGTGATATTGCGCAGGTCTTGTTGCTTGACCTCAATCATTTTGGCCACGCCGGCGCTCTTGATGTTTCGCTTGGAGATTTCTATGGCCTGGATGGCGATGTCGCTGCCGTAGATTTTGTGGTCGAACGCTCTCTCGCCCGAGTCGTCGTTGTAAATGGTCTCAAAGAGGTCTTGGTCATAGTCGTCCCAATGCTGGAAGGCATATTCCTTGCGGTACACGCCTGGGTTGATATTGGCAGCGATGAGCGCCGCCTCGATCAGGAACGTGCCCGATCCGCACATGGGGTCGACCAAGTCGCATTGCCCGTCCCATCCGCTGAGTTTGAGGATGCCGGCGGCGAGTACCTCGTTGATAGGGGCATCGGTCTGCGCCACCCGCCACCCGCGCCTGTACAATGGCTCGCCCGAAGAGTCGAGGCTGATGGTGACCTCGTCGTTGGAGATGTGCACGTCGAGTTGAATATCGGGATTGTTGAGGCGAATCGATGGGCGTTTTCCGCCAAGTTCCATGAAATAGTCGGCTATCGCGTCTTTCACGCGATAGGTCACAAAGCGGGAGTGGCGGAAGCTGTCGCTAAACACTGTAGTGTCGATTGAGAACGTCGTTTCGGGGGTCAGGAATGGTGTCCAATCGAAGCGTTTCACTTGGTTGTAGAGGTCATCGGCATCGGTAGAGCGGAACTTGTAGATGGGTTTAAGGACCCGCAGCGCTGTGCGCAGGCAGAAGTTGGCACGGTACATCATTTCTTTGTCGCCAGTGAACGAGACCATGCGCTTGCCTTGCAGAACATCGCTGGCGCCCAGCGCCTGAAGCTCATCGCTTAACACGCCTTCGAGACCTTGGAAAGTCTTGGCGACCATTTCAAATTTTTCACTCATCAGGAAAGAAAATGTTTAGAGACAAGTCACCCCCCTCAGCATGCGGGCTGGCTCTTGTCGTGGTAAAAAGTGGAACGAATTAAAAGACCTCTTTTAAAAATCTGCTGCAAAGTTACTGCAAGTCGAGCGCAATACAAAATGAAAAAAGTAATTTTTGCACTTTTCTCCTGCCACCCGCAGTGTATTTTGCAATGGGATTGGCGCTTTTTTAGCGGTCGTCACTTTTGGGCACACCAGCGTTTCCTGTCGTGCCTCGAACGAAGCCGATAATTTCTAAATATTTGCTAAAAAACCAAAAAATATATGTCGAGGTGGCTGCTTTATCGAAATTAAGTTTCTATCTTTGTCTTGATATTTTTACCATTTTACTATTTCAAAAACCATTGACATGAAGAGAAAAAGACACTTATTTTTATTGATTTCCTTCCTGCTCTGCAACGTGTGTGCCTGGAGTGGAGAAACCAAGAATCCGCTTTCGGCGGTGGCGAAGTACAACCTCAATGCCGACGGCACATTCGCTACAGGCGATGAGCTTGACATTCAGGGTGGCTACTTCAAGTGGGCCGATGTGAAAAACGTGACCCCGCCCGAGGGCTATCACCTCCCTACCAAGGAGGAGCTGATTGTGATTTCGGGCATCTATCCGCCAGATGAGACCACCGCAAGCCCTTATCCCGATTTGAGTTGGAAAATCGACAAGACGGGCGAGGAAACCGTGACCCTTTTTGGCCAGACGATGACGTTGAACGCCCATTACTATGGCGAGGGCAACTATGTGTGCTACGCGCTGCGTTTCATGGGGGGTGACAACAAGTATCTTTCGGCCTACCGCTGGGAGCCGATTTTCACCGACGACGACACGAATCAAACCAAAATCAAAGGCCTTAAAGTCACTTGCCGCCTGCTGGGCCCAAGCGGCGCCGGGTTAGACGTGAAAGAGCTGGCCAAGGCCGACTACTGGACCAGTGGCAATGCGGCCGATGTGGTGCGCTATTTCCCGGCTTGCGGCTATGGCAACTATACCGAGGACGGAACCGTGATGGACGTGAACTCGCGTGGCCGGTACTGGTCGACAACGCCTCGCAACAAGGAGGCGACGGGCGCATGGGGATTTGGTTTCGATGCCGACTTCGTGATGGTATATCCGTGGGTGGCATCGTCACGCTATTGCCTGAGATGTTTCAAGAACAACACCGGCGAGCATGGCGACACGATTACCACCGATGCCCAAATTGCGATGGAGCTCAACCGAGAGGGACTCGATGTGAACCTGGTGATGGCCGGTCCCGAAAACGTGGAAGTTGACTTTGGCGACGGGCAACGCACGGTCGTCAACCTTCTTGAGACCCAAGGTGTCGTGGCAGGCACTGCAAAGGGAACGAATATCAAGATTTATGCCCAAGGCGTGACCAACTTCAGGGCTACGGAGCAAATGATCAAGTCCATCCAATTTTCGGGCATGGACAAACTCAAAACCCTTGAACTTGGCTTCAACAAGCTCACCGAGCTCTCGCTCGATGGCATGCCCGAGTTGGAACACCTCAATGCGGTGAGCAATCGCATCGGAGCGATTGACTTGACCAAGTGCCCGAGACTGAAATACGTCTCCTTGTCGAAGAACTTCTACATCAGCGAGCTTGACCTCAATCATTTGACCGAGCTTAATCAACTTTACGTCGCCACCAACGCGCTCACGACAATTGACTTGACTCCGGTCTCAAAACTTGCGGTTCTTGATGTGTCGGGAAATCGCGACATGGAAAATATCGACCTGAGCAAAGTGCCTTCACTCGAAGAGTTCTTTGCCAGCAAGATTGCCGTTACCGCGCTGGATCTCACCCACAATCCCCAGCTGCGCCGGCTCAGCGTGGCGGGCTGCGCGTCGCTGGCTGCCATTCAATACTCGTCGCTGCCCAACTTGCAAAGTTGCTACTTGGCCAGGACAGTGCTGCCCAAGGCTCAGCTCGATGCTTTCCTGGCCATGTTGCCCAATGTGACATCCTTGAAAGTCTACGCCAACGAGCGCGCGTGGAAGAAGCAACTTGAGCTGTCGGAAATTCCCGATGTGAAAGCTCAGCAAGTGGACCTCATGGGTGCCAAGAATAAAGGCTGGAAAATTGATGTGCTTGACGACGCATGGTCGGTTGCTCCTGTCAATCCTTGCTTGGTTGTGAATACCAATATCCCAGTTGGTCAGGACATTGAGTTCAATGTGGAGAACTTCTATGATCCCTTCTGGGTGGATTGGGGCAACTGGTGGAGCAGTTTCTTGCAGTCGACGCCCTACAAGATTACGCACGCAGTGCGCCAGCCCGAAATCAAATACTACTCTCGGGGCTTAATGACGCTGGATTGCAGAAATCAAAGACTCTCCAAGTTGAGTTTGCCTGACAATGACCAAACCTATTGTGTTGACGCTTCGTCAAATGAGCTCACCGAGTTTACGGTCTCTCCTGACAACGCTCTCGTTACGATCGACTTGCGCAACAATCAACTCAGCAGCGATGCGCTGGATGCGCTGTTCAATAACTTGAAGAACTTGAACGAGATTGCTTACCCGTTTGAGACCGAAAACCAGTCCACATTCCCCGAAAGCGACAATTTCGGCAAGATTTTCATTTTGGGCAACCCTGGCGAGACCACTTGCCACGGCAACATCGCCATTGAAAAAGGCTACACGCTTGATGTCAGTTTCTCGGGCATTGACGCAGTGAGCACGGCAGCCTTGCGCATGGTCTACGACCCTGCCGCTGGCACTGTTGAGGTTCAAGGCACTTGCCCAGGCCGCATGATTTCCATGTACAACGTGGCTGGTGTGAAAGTGCGCCAAGTGAAAGCGCATGCCGCCAATCAAATCCTTTCGGTAGCCGACCTCGCTCCAGGCATGTATGTCGTGACGGTCGATGGCCGCTCGCTCAAGCTGGCCGTCCGCTAAAAAGGCGCAAAAATTTTTCAGCTATCCAATTTTTCAGGAGGATGTGCCCACTTTGCAGGCGCATCCTCCTTGGTTTTTGGCTACTTCCTTGAAAAAAGATGCTTCGCCACAACCGTGACAAAGCATCTTGGAATCGTATGATGATTTTTTGTGGGCTTCTTTTTCGCTTGCAGCCTATTTCTGCCCTTCCGTCTTGTCGAGATACTGGTCGATAGCGGCTGCCATCGACGGTGCCTCGCTCGACGTGGTGAGGTCAAGGCGCAGGTCATTGTTTTTGAGTTCCTCGATGGTGTTGGTGCCCATTGCGCCAATCGCAATATCGCCCTGCTTGAAATCGGGGAAATTGCTCAACAGTGACTTCACGCCTGTTGGCGTGAAGAGGATGAGCATATCGTAGTCAAACGGCTCGTCTTTTGGGAAAGTGTTGCTCACGGTGCGATACATGACCGCTTGCTGGAAATTGATTTTCTTCTCTTCGAGCAGTTGGAGTCTCGACTCGTGCACATCGCTCACGACGTAGAGGTAGCGTTCTTTCTTGTGTTTCTCGATCAGGGGAATCAGTCCATCCATCTTGCCGCTCTCGCTAAAGAAGATTTTGCGCTTGCGGTAGATGATATACTTTTGGAGGTAATGTGCAACAGTCTCGCTGATGCAGAAGTATTTCATGGTGTCGGGCACGTCGAAACGCAGTTCCTTGGCCAGGCGAAAATAGTGGTCGATGGCGATGCGAGCCGTGAAAATCACCGCAGTGTAGTCGCTGATGGAAATCTTCTGCTGGCGGAATTCTCTTGAAGTCAGCCCCTCTACCTTGAAAAATGGACGAAATACGATTTCTACTCCATGTTTTTCCTCAAGAGCGTAATAAGGCGATTTCTCCGAAGTGGGCTTCGGCTGAGAAATCAATATTTTCTTCATTTTCAATGTTAATAGATCGTTTTTATGACTGTAACAATTGGCATGTTAAAATCGCACCAAAACAGTACAAAATTGGAGGTACAATTTCGACGCTGCAAAGGTACAAAATAAAAAAGACACTTTTTGAAATATTGTTGAAAAAAATCCTAAATCCTTTGTAAATAAACACTAAACGTGCTCCTATATAAAGCAAAATGATGATGAAAAGTGTGATTCTGACACTTGATGGATACACGAGCAGAACGACAACGACGGGGAAGCACAGGAGTCCCAGCAGCGACATGGATGCCTTGTAGCCACTTCGCCATATCCTGGCGTTCAGCGGGTCGGTGAACACGTAGCCCAGCACGTAGTAAATGCCTAATTGGGCTAAGTAGAACAAGCCCCACAGTGCCGCAAAAGCCCCCACGTGCAGGAACACTCGGCTTGAGAGGCAGGGCACTTGGCCCGGCAGGAAGAGGCCCATGGCATAGAAAGTGGCCAGGCTCATCATCACGCAGGTGTTCAGGATGAGCGCGGTCATGATGCCGAGTTCGCTCACCGTGTGGTCGTCGAAGAGGTTCTCGCGCTTGCGGATGGAAAACATGTTGTGGAGGAAATTTTCCACGTATTTATAGCCCGAGTGAAAACTCATGGTGACCGCGACAATGCCCAGCAGCAGCAAGGTCATCGCCCCCGTGTCGTAGAGGGGCGATTGCAGGCGGATGTTGCTTGCCTCGCCTTGGGGCACTTGCATGATGGGCAGCTGGTCGATGGCCTGGTGCGGCGCGTTGTTGCCCTGGCGAGCCGGGAAGCCCGCCGGGTATTGAGGTACCCACTTCAAGGCGGCCGAGTCGGTTCTAGCGGTGTCGCGATGCAGGACAAACTTGGCAGGGAAGATGCCCGCCATTGCGCTATCGGCAGGGGCGGCAGTCAAGGTGTGCGATGGGGCATGCTGGGGCATTGGCATTCGGGCAGTTTAGTATTTCGACTCGACAGGAAGAATGCCTCTTTCCAGTTGCCGCTCAACCGAGGCGATGGCTTCTTTGGGCGTGGCGGCAATCTTCCACAAGCATCTGTGGCTCTGCTTGATGAATCCCAGCGTGCTGCAGCGCTCCACCATTTTGAGCAGCGGGTCGTAGTAGCCAATGGTGTTGAGCACCACGATGGGTTTCTCGACGATGCCGAGTTGCCGCCAGGTGTAGATTTCCATGAGTTCCTCGATGGTGCCGCAGCCACCAGGCAGGGCAATGAAGGCATCGGCGATTTCGGCCATGGATTCTTTGCGGGTGTGCATGTCGGGGGTGATGATGGTCTCGGTCAGGCGGTCATAGTCCCAGCCGTTGTCGACCATGAACTTGGGGATAATGCCCGTCACGGCTCCCCCCGCATCGAGCACGCCGTCGCTCACGGCGCGCATGAGCCCATTGCGCCCGGCTCCGCACACGCAGTCCCAGCCGCTTTCGGCCATGAGCGTGCCCAATTTGTAGGCCTCGTCGGTGTAGGTGCTCTCAATGCGTCCGCTTGATGCGCCAAAAATGCAGATTTTTCCTTTCTTTGTCATCACGTGTGCAAAGATACGGCATTTCTCACATAGATTTCATAGATTTCACGAATTTCACCGATTTTTTAATTCTATTTTTATGGCTCAACCGCAGGCTGAAAAGATACAGCGGGGGCGCATCGTTTCACACAATGCGCCCCCACTGAAGTGTTGAGGAATGTTGATTTATCCTTGGATGATGATTTTCTTATTCATGCCATTAATGGTCACCACATACACGCCTGCCGGCAAGTGGTAGGTGTGAGTGTCCTGAAGGATTCCCGAGTGTATGGTTTTGCCATCTATAGAGTAGATGGCCACTTCGCCAGGTTTCAAGGTGCTTATTGTGAGGCTGTTGCCATCAACGGTCAATTTGACCTCCGAATCTGAATCAGCCTTCAAGTCTTCTAAGCCACTCGTGTGATGGTCTACGTAGACGGTAGAGGAAGCCTTTGACTCGCCTCTGTTGTAGAGCACAGAGACTTGATAGCCATATTTCCCATCGGGCAGGTTGTGGTCGATGTATGTTGTCTCGGTCACTAAGTCGCTGTTCAGTTTCAGCCCATTTCGGAAGATGTTGTAACCACTCACCTTTAAGGCGTAGAGGCCGGAAGTGTAACTGATGTCATCGACTAAAATGCCAGTCTTTAACGATGCTGTGTACCTGATGGCAAAGTATCTCGCATCGTCGGGTAGTGTGACAGAGACTTTTTCCCAGTCGGCGGGTGCCTCTTTTTCGACGATTTTCTTAAACTGGTCAGGCTCCTGAGTCGTCGAGGAGTACATGATTTCATAGGTCTCGCCTGCAAGGTTGGGGTTGATTCTTTGGATGTAGAAGCTCACATCGGTCCCTCCCTTCACTTCGGGCGAAATGAGGTAATCATTGTTGTATGGAGTTGCGCCGTCATAGCTCACGTTGGCATACCATGAGACGAAGCACTGGTTGCCGCTGTGTGGCTGCAGGTGAGGATAAGCCTCTGGGGTCACGCCCTCCAGCAGGCTCGGATTCCACACTTGGAAGGCCTGGTTTTTGCCCGTGTTAGGAAACTGGGGAAGGTTGGTCAGTTTTCCAGCGCCTAAGCCATCGCCGTCATAGGTGATCCAATCGCCGATGTGGTCGATGATAAAGGCGTCATAGCCCTCTACTCCCTCCACTGTCGCTTGGTCGGCAGCAGGAAGGGCGGGAGCGTCCCAATCTATAACAATGTCATTTTGATTGCTCTCGGCAGTCAAATGCTCAACCCCAGGATACCATGAATCCTTGACTTTGGTATAGGCGTGTCCCGAGCGGTTGTTGCCCGGCTCCTGGTCGGCAGGGAATGCGATTTCGGCATAGTAGTCGCATTCTTCCCCGGCTTTGGTGGAATAGATGCAGGACGGAATTTCAATTTCCTTGATTTCACCAGGCGTGATGGGTTCTCCAGCCAGCGAGTTGACGAGGGTGCCATCCTGATAGAGATTGATCTTGTAGTCATCAACTTCCTTCAGCCCTCTATTGAAATATTTCACCGAGTAGTAGCAAGTGTCGTTCACATAAGTCTCAGTCGGGCCATTCAATTCCGAGATTGCCAAGTCTTCTTCATATTGCTCGTCGATATGTAGGTTGTCAACGTAGTAGTACATCCAATTGTTGTCGGTTGACCCCCTCAAGCCTATCTTGATGTGGCTGTAGTCTTTATATGGAGCCAATGGAATGCGGTGCTCCACCCAGCCATAGACTGGATAGGCTGCCGTAATCGTATCACTAACTACCTCGAACTCGCCATTTTCTGGGGCAACTTCAATCACGACCTTTGTTGCGTGATGGTCGCCCTCTACTGTTGACTCCAGCCAGTGGAACATGAAGAAGCTGAACATTGGCTTTTGGGCTTCTTTCAGGCAGACTGCTGGCGAAATGAGCCGGCTGTCGACTTCATTGTCGCCAGCGATGTTGTAGAATTTCGTCATTCCATTATCTTGGTCTTGAGAGTAGACTCCGCCATCCACATCGTCTCTGATGCACTCCCAGGAGAAATAGCCGTTTATCGCTTTAATCGTCCATGGTCTGATGTTGAATTGCCCATCTGGGAATGATTCGCTTACGGGGAAGTCATACGGTTTCCCGACCACAATGAAAATGGGCTCTTTTTCACTGCTGCCCGATCTCGTATCGGCTGTGACAGCATAGTAGAATCCGTCTTGAGCGCCTGCAAGCTCTTCCTCGATTTGGCTATCGGTGTAGTTGAGTTCCTTCAGGCTGGTTGCGACCTGCACGTAGTTTTTCGCATCCAGGCTGCGCCACACAGAATAGGTGACTTTATCACGATTGAAGTAGCCGCCGTGTACGCCTTTTTCGGGCTGTGCCCAAGTCAATTTCACGTGTAAATTGTTGTCGATGGTTATGGCCTTCAAGTCACGCACGGGTTCTGAAATGTCGTGCCCAACCCAAACCTTACGCGACACAGGCAAGCCCACTTTACCGTTCATGCTCGCCATGACCTGATAGGTGTATTCTCCATCTTGGGCAGGCTTGTCCACATTGTCAACCTGCTGCCCTGGCGAGACGGGAATCGTTGTCAGCAATTCATTGTCGCGATAAATCAGCATGTCGAATAGCTCAGGCATGTCATGCCCGTTCAATTGTAGCCTGGGGGCTTTGAAAGAGATTTTTGCCGACACATCGCCGTTTTCGGCAGGTGTCACGCTCAAGTCGGCCACCGAATCGGGAAGAGCGGTTTCTATCCCTTTCTCTACCTTCACGTCGAACAGGTTGAAATAGAAGCTCTCTGGGTCGCTATAGTTATAGAATCCCACGTAATAGATGCTGTCCTTTGGCACTTTGACGGTGGCATGATACTCCGTTTCAAATGGGTCGTGAATGCCGTTGAGGTCAAGAATCGTTTGATGGTCAGCGGGATTGGTTGATGTTCCGATGGTAACTTTCAAGTTGGAGGGAGCGCCCATGTTGACATTGAAAGTGAGGTTGTACAGGTTTTTCGCATCCAGGTGGATGGCTGGGGTAATCAGCCAGTCGTTGCCTTGATGCTGCTGGTCAGAGCAATATTGCATCAGTTTTTCGTCTTCTTTCCAGAACCACATGCAGGTGTTGTCATGCCCGTCGTGGTCAACATCAATAAAGGTATATAACTGGTTGCACAATTCCCCGTCGCTGAAATTGTCGTAGAACGGCAGCTCATAGGCTCCCACCGACAGCACCTCGTTGGAGTAGGAGGTGCCCCCATCGCCTTTGTCAGAGACCGAGGTCACGCTATATCGGTACTTTGCAGTGGCAGAGGGTATGTCTTCGGTGAAAGAGCTTGCCCCAACTTCTGTTTGCGCCACGGGTACTCCGGTGTCGCTGCCGTCATATCTCATGATGTTATACCTCAATGAGGCTGGGTTGATGTAGCCATCGTGAAGACCCTTTTGTGGCGCTTTCCATGTCAAGCTGGCTTTTTGGCCATTGATTGCCAATTGCACATCCAAGGGGGCTGCGGCAATATCTGTACCGATATAGGTAGTGAGCGTCGATTTGCTGCTGCTTCCATGCTCGTTAGAGGCTTGAGCGTAGATCGTGTACAGGCTTTCTTGGTCAAACGACACGTTATCTTTTTCTACTTTTGCCCCAGGATGAACAGTTTCTTGCAGCAACACTTCATCTCCACAGAAGATGGTGACCTGCACATCATGGGTCAAGGCACTGCCGCCGGCTGCCGTTTGCGGCGCCACGCACGATAATTTTCCAACGGTCGCCCCCGCCGATGCGGGTTCAAACTTCAATTCGGTGACCCTTGCCGGAGCTTGAGCATGAATGGAGTCTTTAAGGATGTAGAGACCTATCATTTCCTCAAGATTAGGCATGTCGTCAATTTTGTATGCCGTGGCCGTTTGGGTATTGACTTGATAGAGGCCCGACTTCCCCTCTTCCATATATGCCCAGTACAGCAGGTTGGTGTTGGGATCGAAAGTCAGTCCCTGGGCGTACTTTGGCGTCAGCCCTGTCTCGCCTATATATTCCGATTTCCCATTTGACTTGTCAATCGTGTAGAGCTGTCCCGTACCGGCGATGCCATAGAGCGTCCCGGTGCTTGACGCGGCCAGGGCAATGTAGGAGCGTTCCACGTCACACACTTTGGTAAACGTTCCGTCAGCCGTGTCCAGTGTGCTCAGAGCCATTCCGCCCTCATTGGTGAAGGTGATTCCGTAAATCTTTCCTGATTCAGGGTCGTAGGATAGCGAGGAGGAGTAAGGCACATTGTTCCACTCGGTGGGTGGCGTGAAAATGTTCTCGACTTCCCAAGTGTCAGTTTTCACGACGGTGCAGGCAATGTACATCACCATGCCAAATGACTGTTCGACATTGAATAAGTAGTACTTATCGCGGGCATAAACGGCAGCATTCGCTTTGAAAAGCTTGTCTACCTTGATGGTGTCGAACTCAAAACCGCTTTTTATCGGCAAGCTGTACATGCCGTAGTCGAGTTTGTCTTGAGTCCATTTTTGAGAAAATGCCATGCAGCCGTAGAGTGCAGTGTTGTCTCCAATTGACTTGACTTGCATGGGAGACATCGAATGCTCTTTGCGCCCCGACAGCCACGGTGTGGCTTGGCCAGAAGCAGAAGAGGACAGTTGGCGCTGAAGTCCGGTAAACCTCGCCTCGTTGATTGACTGGCGAGTTGGGCTTGGAGACTTGATCACGCTTGATTGCTGTGCATACAGATGCTGCGAAATCAAAAGCAGCATCAGAAACCTTAACCAAAATTTCATAGACTAAAAGATTAATAGAAACAGAAAGATATTTTGACGAGATAGGCACACGTCGTGTTGCTTGGCTCTGTCAAAATGGTTGTAGAGGACAAAGTTATGGAAATATTCCGTTCTTAGCAAGTTTTCGATGGATTAATGCTGGAAAAACTGTGGATTGATCTTGAACGTTTATGATTCTTTTTATGCCTGTGCGAGCAATGCGGCGAGTTGGCGGGCGGTGACGAGGGTTTCGCTGGCGGTCTCGATGCGGGTGGAGTCAAATTGCAGCTGTGCCTGTGCGTAGAAAGGCTCTCGCTTGGCCAGTTCCTCTTTCACAAAGGTGTAGATTTCCTCATCGCTTTTGCCGGCAATGAGCGGGCGCTTCATTTTGTGCTCGGGCAGGCATAGCCGGCTGGCGATGCGCTCGGCGCTTGTGCGAAGCCAAATGGTGAGCCCCCAGCTGTTCATCAGGCTCATGTTGCGCCCATAGCATGGCGTGCCGCCGCCACAGGCCACGACGGCGCCCTGGCTGCCGTGAGCCACCTCGGCCAGCGCCTGCTGCTCGATTTTGCGGAAACGCGCCTCGCCCATTTGCGTGAAGATTTCGCCTATTCTTGCCTGGCAGCGTTCCTCGATGTAGTCGTCGAGGTCGGTAAAGGGTACTCCCAGCTCGGTGGCCACTGCACTTCCTATCGTGGTTTTTCCACAGCCCATGTATCCAATCAAAAATACTGTTGTCATCACTTTTTATCGTTACTCGATGGTCGGTTGCAAAGGAATAAAATAATCACGAGAATGGCAAATGCAAAAAAACTGCACCCCAGAGTTTTTTTGTCAAACCTTTTGGGGTGCAGCTCGATGTGGACAAAACCTTAAGTTTTGCGCTCGGTTAAAAAACTTGGGGAGCCGTCATGCTTTATTTCATCATTACTTTTTTCACGACCTGACCCTTGCGCACGATATAGATGCCCGGTGTCGTGATTTCGTTGACCCGCGTTCCCGCAATCGTGAAAATCTCTACTGGGGCGTTGCTTTCATCGTTGGTCACCTGGGTAATGCTCGTGGGCAATTCTTCCTTTATCAAGATGTTGTCGATGAGGACATTGGCTGCTGTTCCATGAAAGATGCCTTCAAACTTGACGCGGATGTTGCTGCTGTTGCCCACTTCTAAGGGAACTTTTACCTCGCGCCATTCGGGTTGCTCGCCAGCCTGGCCGATGGACGAGAAGACGCTCTGCCACTCGCCATCGTCGTGGTTAGTTGAGACCTTGAGTTCGTTTTTGAAGCCATTGGCGGGCATGAACCAGTAGTAGAAACTCAATAAGAGGTCATTGCCGTTGGTGGCCACGTGAGGAGAAATCAGGCTCTCGGTCTGCCCCTCGGTGCAGTAGCCGTAGAAGATGCAAGATGCCAGTCCGTTGTCGTCGTCTTGTGGGTTTACTTCAAGGGTCTCATCGGTCGGGAAGTAGTAAATGGTGTTGTTGGCGGCAAATGTCCAAGCCTTGTAGGTATAGTTGGGGTCGTCTTGGGTCGTTTCGGTGAGCCATCCCTTGTGTTGCAGTTTTGCGTCGGCAAACGACTCTCTGAAAGGGAGTTCTGCGGCTTTTCCCACGGTGACGAAGTCGCACTTTGCCGGCTGGCTGGTGCCCGCTGGGTTCACGGCCACCAGTTTGTAGCTCACGGCGGTCTCTTCGGTGAAATCGGGGCGGTCAATAAATGCTGTTTCCTGGATGCCGTTGGCTACCTCTTGCTCTTGGCCGTCCAGGTAGACGCGAATCAGCGTGTAGGTCGTGGCCTCGGCATTGTAGCTTCCGCCCCGGCCGCCTTTTTCTGGTGCTTTCCAGCTCACGTGAGCCTCTTCACCCATGCTTTTGCAGTCGAGGTTTTGAGGAATGCCAGGGTAGTCGAGTCCCACGTAAGTGCTGGCTTCGAGCGCCTCGCTTTCGCCCTGGGTGCCAACGATGGCGATAGCCCTGAAGGTGTAGGCTTTGTCCATGGCCAGGTTTTCATATTTCCAATGGTAGGTTTTGCCTGGCTCGGCATTCTCGATGTCGTGAAGGTCGGTGAAAGAGGAGAATCCCTCTCTGAGCTGAATCCTAATCGTGAGCGGTCCTTGAAGTGGCGCCCCGGTCGATGCCGTGTCGGGAGCGGTAGCCGTGAGGTCGATGGCATTGGCCTCGTGGCTGGCTGTTGTGGCTGAGAAGGCGCTCAACGGGCCCGGTGTGATGCCAGTGTAGACGCGTGCGTAGGCTTGCTGGCTCTTGAGGAGACCCACATAGGCCGTGAGGGAATATTCATATTGCCGATCGGGTTCGATCGTATTGTCGACATACTCAAACGGCTGCCCAACGGCTGGTGAGACCACCCGGCCAAGCTCCTCGTCGGGCCACGGTGTGCCGGGGGTGTGGCGCTTCACCGAGATGTAATCAATCTTGGTGAGGTCATATTGCTCGTAGGTTTCCCAGTCATATTCGGTGGTTGACGGAGCGACCGCTGTGATGACCACTGTGCCGTTGCTTGGGTTATAGACAGCTTCTTGCCCAGTGGGGCGTTCGGGGTTGATGGCAGTGTTCTGCCCCATTGCAGGGAGAGCTGCCATAATGAGAGCCGCGAACAAAAATTTTTGCAGGAATAGAGTTTGTTTCATTGGATTTAAAATATTGAGATGAAAAAATGGTTGACTGACAAGTGCCATTTGATGGCGGTAGGCGCGCATTGCGCTGCTCGCCACTCATGGAATGATTACGGGGGTCAAAGTTAAGGGAATATTTCGTGTTAAGCAAGTTTTTGATGGCGTAGTGCTCAAGAATGCTTCAATTTTGTTTAAAAACTAATTCTTATGTGATAAATCGAAATTTTTATTGATTTTTTCTTGCATTTTCGAATAATTTATATTAACTTTATTTGATTACTGTTCTCACTTAATTTCTTAAAAATGAAGGACTTTACCTTGTTCGAGAAATGTTGCGGATTGACATTTGCAGCAGCAGTAGTTGCTTGATGCAACTCAGTTCCGGCCAGTGCCCAGTGTACCACGTAACAAAATCACATTCTTGCAAGTAGACCGCCCAGAAACAAGCCAGCCGCTTCCCTCGTTGGGGCGGCTGGCTTGCATTATGAGTAGTTGGGGGGAATAGGGCAAAGGGTTCGCCTTATTTCTCTACTTCTTTCTTGAGGCGCTCGGTGAGCATGGGTACAATCTTGTGGAGATCGCCCACGATGCCCAAGTCGGCCACGCTGAAAATGGGCGCAAACTTGTCTTTGTTGATGGCAATGATGTAGTCAGACTCCTCCATACCGGCTAAGTGCTGGATGGCACCGCTGATGCCACAGGCAATGTACAGGTTTGGACGCACGGTCTTGCCCGTTTGACCCACTTGGCAGTCGTGAGGCATGACGGCACAGTCGACCATTGCGCGTGACGAGGACACTTCTGCTCCAATCACGTTGGCCAGGGCTTGCAGTTTGGCAAAGCCTGCTTTGTCGTGCACGCCGCGTCCGCCCGAGATGAGGCACCTGGCCGCGCAAATGTCTTCGGTTTCCTTATTGATTTTGATGGTCTCTAACAATTTCACCTTGAAGTGCGAGGTGTCAAACTTGGGCGTAAACTCGGTGATGACCCCTTGGCGGCCTGCTTGGCGGGTCATCTTCTGCATCACGCCGGGACGCACGGTCGACATTTGCGGACGCGTGTTGGGGCAAATAATGGTGGCCATCAAGTTGCCTCCAAATGCCGGGCGAGTCATGCGGAATTCTGGCTCATTGTTCTTGTCGGGCAGCACTTCGAGCTTGGTGCAGTCGGCAGTCAAGCCCGTTTTCAGCCTTGCGGCGATGCGTGGCGCCATGTCGCGGCCAATGGTCGTGGCTCCGTAGAGCACGATGTTGGGCTTGCGCTCCGAGATGATTTGATACACGACTTGGGCATATTGCTCGGTGAGGTAGTCTTTGAGTTCTGGGGCATCGGCAACGATTACCTCGTCGGCGCCAAACTCCACCAGTTTTTGGGCTTGGTCCTTGATGCCGCAGCCGAGCAGCATCGCCACCACTTTCTCTCCTAACACATCAGCAAGGTTGCGCGCCTTGCCTAAAAGCTCAAATGCAACGGATTGAATAACCCCTTCGCGTTGTTCAGCGAAAACGAATACGTTTTTATAATCTTTCTTTTCCATGTGAATGTGACTTTTAGATGATGTGTTTCTCTTTGAGTTTATTGACAATGAGTTCAACAGCCTCTTCATTGCTCACCTCGTGAACCTCGCCTGGGGCTTTGATGGCCTTGGGGAATGACTGGAACACCTTGGTTGGAGAGCCTTTGAGACCGAGTTTCGCTTCATCGACATCGATTTTGTCGGCACCCCACACCTCGACTTCTTGGTTGTAGGCGTCGATGATGCCGCTTGCGCTCATGTAGCGTGGCTCAAATGCCGAGGCCAGCACGGTGAGCAGGCACTTTCCCTCGACCTCAAGCACTTGCACGCTGTCCTCGTTTTCCTTGTGCACTTGGAGGTTGCCGTTGTCGAGCAACTTGGCATCGGTCACGTAGGACACTTGTGGCAGCCCGAGGTGCTCGGCCAGCTCGGGACCCACCTGGGCCGTGTCGCCGTCGATGGCCTGGCGGCCGGCGATGATCAGGTCGTAGTCCAGCATGCGGCACAAGCCCGATAGGGCATAGGAGGTGGCCAGTGTGTCGGCGCCGGCAAACTTGCGGTCGCTGAGCAGGATGGCTCGGTCGGCACCCATCGCAAAGGCCTCGCGCAGAATCACGTCGGCCTGTGGGGGGCCCATGGAGATGCAGGTGATGGTAGCGCCAGTCTGCTCCTTCAGGCGCAAGGCGAGTTCGAGGCCGCCCTTGTCGTCGGGGTTCATGATGCTGGGGACACCCTCACGAATCAAAGTGCCTTTTACGGGATCGATTTTAATCTCGGTACTGTCGGGAACTTGTTTTAAGCAAACGATAATATTCATGTGTTGTCCTCCTTTTTATTTAAATAAATGGCCTGCGATGACCATGCGTTGAACTTCGGATGTGCCTTCGTAGATTTCTGTGATTTTGGCATCGCGCATCATGCGCTCCACAGGATATTCACGGGTGTAGCCATATCCGCCGTGGAATTGAACAGCCTTGGTGGTCGTTTCCATGGCCGTTTCGGCGGCAAACAGTTTTGCCATGGCGGCATCGGTCGTGTAGGGCAGCCCGTTCTCCTTTTTCCAAGCCGCATTGCGCACGAGCAGGCGAGCCGCCTCGACTTTCGTCTTGAGGTTGGCCATTTGGAATTGGGTGTTTTGGAACTTGGCGATGGCACGGCCAAATTGCTTGCGCTCCTTGGTGTATTTCACGGTCTCGTCAATGGCTCCCTGGGCGATGCCAAGCGCCTGTGCGGCAATGCCAATGCGGCCGCCGTCGAGGGTCTTCATCGCCACCTTGAAGCCCTTTCCAAGCCCGCCGAGAAGGTTCTCCTTGGGCACGATGCAGTTTTCAAACACCAGTTCGCAGGTCGCGCTGCCACGAATGCCCATCTTGAGCTCTTTCTTGCCAATGGAGAAGCCTGGCATGCCTTTCTCGACGATAAAGGCCGAGATTCCGCGCGTGCCCTTACTCTTGTCGGTCATGGCCATGACAATAAACACGTCGGCGTAGGATGCGTTGGTGATGAAGATTTTGGTGCCATTGAGCACCCAGTGGTCGCCTGCGTCGACGGCAGTGGTCTGCTGCATGGCGGCGTCGGTACCCGCGTTGGGCTCGGTCAGGCCAAAGGCGCCAATCCACTCGCCCGAGGCGAGTTTAGGAATGTATTTCTTTTTTTGTTCCTCAGTGCCATGTTCCATGATGGGGGCAATGCACAGCGAGGTGTGTGACGAGAGCACCACGCCCGTTGTCGCACAGTGTTTTGAGATTTCCTCGACGGCCATGATATACATCTGCACGGTGCCGCCCACTCCGCCATATTCCTTGGGAACGGGAATGCCCATAAGGCCCAATTTGCCCATTTTTTCAACGGTCTCGATGGGGAAGCGTTCCTGCTCGTCGATTTCGGCAGCTAAAGGCTTTACTTCGTTTTCTGCGAATTTGCGAATCATTTGCAGAAAAAGTTGTTCTGTCTTCGAATAACTAAAATCCATTGATTTGCGAATTTAATTTTTTAGTGGATACGATTTCCACACTCAATCTCGATCAGCCTCACGCTTGATGGCTTGGGGGCGGTGTAGATGCCCGGGGCGTGGTGAGTGCGTAGCGAGATTGAGTGAGGAATGTCTCTGTTGTTAAATTAATATGTGTAGAAACCTTGTCCCGTCTTGCGGCCCAGCAAGCCGGCGCGCACCATCTTGCGCAACAGGGGGTGAGGACGGTATTTGGGGTCGCCAAACTCCTTGTAGAGCACTTCCATGATGGCCAGGTTCACGTCGTTGCCAATCAGGTCGGCCAGCGCCAGCGGGCCCATGGGGTGATTGGCACCCAGTTGCATGCAGTTGTCGATGTCTTCGGCGCTGGCAATGCCATCGGCGAGAATGCCCACTGCCTCGTTGATCATGGGGATGAGGATGCGGTTGACCACAAAGCCAGGAGCCTCGTTCACAGGGACTGGGGTCTTGCCGATTTCGGTGGTGAGGTCAATGATTGTCTTGGCGGTCTCGTCGCTGGTGAGCTGTCCCTTGATGACTTCCACGAGCTTCATGCGGTCGGCCGGGTTGAAGAAGTGGCAGCCGATGAATTGCGCGGGACGGCTGGTTGCCGATGCGATTTCGGTGATGGACAGTGACGATGAGTTGGTGGCGAAGATACACGTCGGCTTGCAGATTTTATCGAGTTCTGCAAACACGTCTTTCTTCAGCTGCATCTCTTCGGCAGCGGCCTCGATGACCAGGTCGGCGTCGGCAAAGTTGGCATAGTCGAGTGTTGTGCTGATGCGCCCCAGCATCGTGTCTCTGGCCTCTTGGGTGATTTTCTCTTTTTGGACGAGCTTATCGTAGCCCTTGGTGATTGAAGCCATGGCCTTGTTGAGGCTGGCTTGCGAGCGGCTTTTCATGACCACGGGCATCTTGGCTGCAAAAGCCTTGACGATACCTTTTGCCATGGTTCCGGTTCCAATGACGTAAATTTTCATGTTTTTAATCGTTTTATTTGTTGTTCTTTTTAATTTTATGGTTGATCGCGTGGCGATCGGAGGTGGCTATCGGCCTTGGAAGGCGGCTTGCTGCTTGCTCAGGAAGGCGGCCATGCCGTCTTTCTGGTCTTGCGTGGCGAAGCACTCGCCAAAGCGCTTGCTCTCGTAGGCAATGGCCTGGTCGGCATCCATGTCGTAGCAGGTGTTGATGCAGTCTTTGGCGCGCTTGATGGCCAGCGGGGCATTGTGGAGCATGCGGTTGGCCAGGTCAATTGCTTGGCTCATCAATTCTTCTTGCTCGTAGACGGCATTCACCAGCCTAATGCGCAGGGCTTCATTGGCGTCGATGAGGCTGCCGGTGTAGATGAGTTCCTTGGCCATGCCTTGCCCCACCAGCCGAGCCAGGCGCACGGTGCCCGAGAAGCCGGGAATGATGCCTAATCCCACCTCGGGCTGCCCAAACTTGGCATTGCTGGAGCAGATGCGCACGTCGCACGCCATGGCCAGCTCACAGCCGCCACCCAGCGCGAAGCCATTGACGGCGGC
Organism: uncultured Porphyromonadaceae bacterium; assembly: GCA_902489275.1. Classification (GTDB taxonomy): domain Bacteria; phylum Bacteroidota; class Bacteroidia; order Bacteroidales; family Muribaculaceae; genus Sodaliphilus. Next base: position 22,028 of record CABTZK010000006.1, on the reverse strand, counting down.
AATCACTGGGATGGGCAACTGCTCGATGCGGCGAAACACCTCGGCCCCTAACTTGCCAAACTCGTGGCCTTGCTGCTGGTTGAGGTGAGCCATCTCGGAGATGTCGGCACCCGCCACGAACGATTTTGGCCCATCGCCCGTGATGATGAGCACTCGCGTGCGCTCGTCGAGGCTGTCGATGAGTTGCCCAATTTCCTTGACGATGGTGGAGTTGAGCGCGTTCAGCGACTTGGGTGCCGAAATCGTCATGATGGTGATGGCATCCCTCTTGTCAATTTTCAAAAACTGATAGTTCATAGCGGGGCTGTGGATTAGATGTCCATGGGCTTCAAGTCGGGAGCAATGATGAGCTTAGCGTCGGTAGCAGCCTGCACTTGCTCAACGGTGAACTCGGGGTGGAGTTCGCGCAGCACGATGCCTTCGGGGGTAATGTCCATCACACCCATTTCGGTGATGATCATGTTCACTTGGCCAGCAGCGGTGAGTGGCAGGGTGCACTCTTTCAAAATCTTGGGGCGTCCCTTTTGCGTGTGCTCCATGGTGAGAATCACGCGTTTTGCACCCACAACGAGATCCATTGCGCCGCCCATGCCAGGAGCCATCTTGCCAGGGATAATCCAGTTGGCGAGGTCTCCTTTCTCATCGACTTGCAATGCGCCCAGGAACGAGACGTTCACGTGGCCACCGCGAATGATGGCAAACGAAGTGGCCGAGTCAAATGTGCAAGCGCCCGGGTTCAAGGTGATGTAGCCACCGCCTGCGTTGATGAGGTTCTTGTCTTCTTCTCCCTCGGCAGGCGTAGCGCCCATGCCCATGGCTCCGTTCTCGGTCTGAAGTGTTACCGAAACGCCCTTGGGCAGGAAGTTAGGGATTAAGGTTGGAATGCCGATACCTAAGTTAACCACATCGCCATCATGCAGCTCCTTGGCGGCACGGCGGGCGATGACTTCTCTCATTTCTTTTTTTTCCATAATGTGTCTTTTTTTTATGTTAATGAATGAATGTTGCTTCCTTTATTTCATGCCTCTCTTGACCATCTCCTCGACGACGAAGCTGGCCACGTCGTCGGCGTAGGTGTTCATGCCAAAGCCAGCGTCGAAGCCCAGCTCCTTGGCCAGCTCGTGGGTGATGCGCGCCCCGCCGCAGCAGCAAATCATCTTGTCGCGAAGGTTCTCGGCCTCCATCAGCTCGATGAAATTGGTGAGGTTCTTGATGTGCACGTCTTTTTGAGTCACCGTTTGCGAGATGATCAGCGCGTCGGCATGGAGTTCAATGCCTTTGGCGATGAAATCCTCGTTAGGCACTTGCGAGCCCAGGTTGTAGGCATCGATCATGTCGTAGCGCTCCAGCCCGTAGTGGCCGGCATAGCCTTTCATGTTCATGATGGCGTCAATGCCCACGGTGTGGGCATCGGTGCCCGTCGACGCGCCGACGACCACAATCTTGCGCCCGATGTTCTCCTTGATGTATTTATCGGTCTCGTACATGTCCATGGTGTTTGATTCTACCTTGGGCACGTAGATGGTGCTGTAGTCTACCGTGTGGGTGCAGCTGCCGTAGCAGTTGAAGAACGTGAATCCTGGCGTCAGTTCTTGATAGAACACCACACTGGGGTTTTCGAGCCCCATTTTGCGCAGCAGTTGCTTGGCCGCCTCGACGGCCTCGGCGCCACAAGGCACGGGCAGGGTGAAACTCAGTTGCGCCTTGCCATCGTTCATGGTGTCGCCGTATGGTTTTATTTTGGTCAGGTCCAGGGTTTTGTCAAAATCCTTGGCCTCCATTGAATATAGTCCTTCGCTCATCGGTTCAATCTCCTTTCTTTAACGTTTTCCTTTCATGAGTTCAACAAATGGATTCAGGTAATTCTCGCCTTTCATGGTCACGCCCGACAGCCCTTTTCCGCCGTTCTTGGGACGCTTCACGTCGCCAAAGATGCCTTTTTCCAGTGCGGTGAAGAGGCCTTCCTTGGTGATTTCCTCAAGCAGGCTGATGGTGTTGTCGATGACTTGCTTGGCGCGGCGGCGGCAGATGCCGTCGGCGGCAAACTCCATCTCGTCGCCGATGCTCTTCATGTTGTTGAAGATGTACTTGGCGTTCTCAATCGAGAGGTAGCGGTCGCTCATGAAGGGGGTGTGGATCGCCTCGGTGGGCATACCCAGCAGCTGGATGCCTTGGTGGGTCCAGATGCCAATCATGTTGAACAGCGCGTCTTGAATGTGTCCGCGGAAGATGTTGCCCGTCATGAATTTGGTGGGAGGCATGTATTTCAACGTGGCATCGGGGAAGATTTCCCGGGTCATTTGCGCTTGAGCGAGTTCCAGCAGGAATCCGTTTTCCAGCATGGGATCCATCTCAAAGGCGTGCCCCAAGCCCATTTGCGCGGGCGGCAGGCCGGCCATGAGGGCCAGCTGCTCGTTGATGAGGTCGGAGGCGAGTACCGTGTGGGCTGCCTCCACCGCGTCGGCGGTGGTGAGGTAGTTGTCCTCGCCCGTGTTGATAATCACGCCGGCAAAGCCGTTGATGATGCGGCTCATGTACTGGTCGATGAGTGTGCGCTGCATGTTGATGTCGCGGAACAGGATACCGTAGAGTGCGTCGTTGAGCATCACGTCCAATCCCTCAAATGCGCCCATAATGGCGATTTCGGGCATGCACAGCCCCGAGCAGTAATTACACAGGCGGATGTAGCGCCCTTGCTCCTCACCCACCTCGTCGAGTGCCTTGCGCATGATGCGGAAGTTCTCTTGAGTGGCAAACGTGCCGCCAAAGCCTTCAGTCGTTGCGCCGTATGGCACATAGTCGAGCAGGCTTTGGCCCGTGGTGCGAATCACCGCGATGATGTCGGCACCCTGGCGAGCGCCCGCTTGCGCTTGAACGACGTCCTCATAGATGTTTCCTGTCGCCACAATGATGTAGAGATAGGGCTTAGGCCCCTCGCCAATCGTGTTCAGATAGTGGTCGCGACGGTTGCGGCGAGTGCGGATGCGAGCCATGCTCTCGTCGATGATGGGTTGCAGCGCTGCCGCGATCTGCTGTGGGTCGCGAGTGACCACTTTGGTGATGTCTAACTCTCCGGCAGCGACCTTTTCGGCAATCGCTTGAGGCTTGAGGCCAGTTTGTATCATGGCATTGGCAATGAAGAACAGCGCGCCCTCATTGAGCACATCCTTGTCCTTCAAGGCGTCAACCACCACGTTGGGCAGCGGCACTTGGTTCTCGTCAATGCCGTCAATGCCCATCAAGCGGCACAGGGTGCGCTCCACGGCCACCGTCGTGTACTGCTCTACGAAGGTCTGCACATCGTTGGCAATGCCTTTGGCCAGCCCTCTGGCATATTCTACTTTTTTGAAATCTAAACCTAATTTGCTTTTTTGCATATCAAATGGGTAATTATATAGTAACTTGTGTAGCTTTAACTTTTAGTGTGGAGGAGCAGGCTTCTCGCTTTTTCAATCCACTCGCTGTCGATGCCCAGGCTCTCGGCAATGTTGAGTGCCTCGTGTGGCACTTCGCCATCCTGCACTTCGACGAGGGCGTAGTTCATCTTTCCCTCCTCGAAGCCTTTCACGCGCAGGCAGTGGGCGTTGCCTGGCTCGATGTCGTAGTGTGTGGTCATGACAAGGCTCACGTTGCGGCCGTTGAGCACTTGGAGCAGCGCCGTCACGAGTGCGGCGCCTTCGGTGGGGTTGGTTGTCCGGGCTGGCTCGTCAATCAGTGCCAGCAAGGTGTTGTTGCTCCGTGAGGCTTTCACAAGAGCATCAATATTTTTCATTTCGGCGGCAAACGATGAGAGCCCTTTATCGACCGACTGCTCATCGCCAATGCAGAAGCGTATTTCTTTTTTCACCGCAATCTGGGCATGGCCAGCCGGGATGCCAAATCCGAATTGGAAGAGGTATTGGCACAAGGTCAAAGTTTTGAGTACCACTGTTTTCCCGCCCATGTTGGCACCTGTGATGAGCGTTGGCTTCAGTCCGAACGTCATGTCTACGGGTTGAAATTCCTTGCCCCTGGCTGCCAGGGCTGCTTTCACTTGTGGGTGAAACATGGCCTTGTAGCGGCTTTCCTGGCTGCTGGAGATGGTGGGGAAGGTGAGCCGCATGTCGCGCATCTGCCTGACTTTGGCCATGCACACGTCGATTTGCGCCAAGGCCAGCTGGGCTTGCTCAAGGGCTATGGCAAAAGGATGCAGCTGCTTGCTCAAGTCCTCGCGCACGTGCTCTTCCAGCTCGCTGGCTTGCAAGAGCAGTTCGTCTTGCTTTTCGGGGTGCTTGCGCATGAGCCGGCGCAGGTCACGCAATTCGGCGCAATAGGAGTCATATATATAAAAGGTGGAAATCTTCATGCCATCGGGGTCGAGGATATCAATCACCGTGTTTAAGTCAGGAATTTCCACCACTTCGCCCACGCCATGCTCTTGCAGCAAGGCAGCCACGCTGGTGGCCAGCAGGGCAAGGTGCTTGACTTCAAAGAGCTCGATGTCGTCGAGCGTGGCATGCTGGGACAGGTTGCGAATCGTGGTACGGATGTCTTTCAATCCTTGCAGCCTGAATAGCAGTGTGTTCACATAGGTAGTATCGACTTGGCTAATCAAGTGGTCAAAACGCCGCAAAATGGTGTAGGAGGTCTCGATCTCGTCGTCGGTGGTCATCAAGGGAGCGTCGAGAAGCCAACGGCGAGCCGTGCTCGACTGCAATTCTAACGTGTCGAGCATGTAGCGCAGGCCGCAAGGTGATTCTATGGCGTCTTTTAGTTGCATACTTTGTCTTTTAGCAGGTCATACACTGGAAGATGAATAGCATCCGATAGTTTTTGGCACAGCAGGTCACTGTCAAGGGCATATCCGCTGGGCGAGGTCGGGTTGGCGGTAACGGCAATCAGTTTGCTCTTTTGCAGGACGCTGATGCGGCCGCCCGCCTTGATGAAGAGGTTGAGCTGCTGGGGCGAGACAAAAATCTTGGTGAAGTCGCGCACAACCAGCTCGGCCTTTTTCAAGTGCTTGTTTTTCCTCACTTTTTCGAGGAAACTATCGACGAGCGCGCCCGCCACGTAGAGGGTGGCGCAATGCTCCATGTGCTCGAAGTGGATGTCGCGCGTGAGCGACGTGATGCCGTTGAGCTCCCGCAGGCTGCCGTCGCTGTCAATCGACCACACGCCTTGCTCCAGGGGGGTGAGCAGCTCGATATTGCGCTTGCTTGCCAGGCCGATGTTGATGAGCTGAACCACAAAGGCTGTTTTCCTCACCAGCGTGTCGATGTTGATGGAGTAGGCCGCTCCTGTGGCTAAGATGATGCTCTCGCTCACGGCAGGCGATGCCGAGCTCAACCGCGATAGCGCCCCGTCGATGATGACTAAGCCAATGCCAAAGCGGCTTTTCATCTCGTGCATCCAGCGCTTGAGGCTGCTGCCCGATGACGGTCCCGAAAGGAGCACTTTTCCCCCCGTGATGGCTTTGGCGGTGACCACTCGCCCCAGCGAGGTGTTCTCGTCGCTCACGTCAATGAGTTCGGACACTAAGCGTCGCTGGCCGTAGTGCATCTCCGATGTGCCGAAGTACATGCCCGGCCGCAGCACAATCTCGGGTTTCTGGGTGCGCGTGACTTGGTCAACGGTCTCTCCATCAATGCCTATTGAGGTCACGGCGATGCGCTTGAGGTCGAGGGGCAGGCGGTTGAGCACATATTTCAGGCTCTCGGTCTTTCCGGTGTTCTTCTCCAGCCCGACAATCGACAGGCTGCCATAGTTCAATATGTCATCAATAAAGGGGTGCATTCGCGTTCTTGATGATGGCGCCCACACTAAATCTCGCCCATTTTTCGAGATTTAGCGGGGGGTCATGTCATCATTGCTATTCGATATCAATTTTTAGGTGTGCCGGTACTATTGCTTGCGCTTGGCGTTGCGCTCGTGGCGTTTCAGCGCGGCAGGCTCAATGTTCATGCGCTCGCCCTCGAGCAGCGAGACCACGCCGTCAACTGCCTTGCCGTTGTCAACTTTCTTGCCACGCTGGGCCTGGCATTCAGGGCAGTTGCACTCGCTGTGGTAGTTCACGGGCTCGGTGTAGGTGGTAATCACCCCTTCAAAGTTGCGCAGCACAACTCTGCCGGGAGCCTGTGAAATCACATATTGAGGCATGACTGGCGTCTTGCCGCCACCGCCAGGAGCGTCGACGACGAAGGTTGGCACACAGAAGCCCGAGGTGTGTCCGCGCAGGCCCTCGATAATCTCGATGCCTTTTGACACTGGTGTGCGGAAGTGCTCTAACCCCATCGAGAGGTCGCACTGGTACAGGTAGTAGGGGCGCACGCGAATTTTCACGAGCTCTTGCACAAGGTGCCTCTGCACGTGCACGCAGTCGTTCACGCCCGCCAGCAGCACGCTCTGGTTGCCCAGTGGGATGCCGGCGTCGGCCAGCATTTCGCAGGCACGTTTCGACTCGGCTGTGATTTCGTTGGGATGATTGAAGTGGGTGTTGAGCCAGATGGGGTGATACTTGTGCAGCATGTTGCACAGCTCGGGCGTGATGCGTTGCGGGCAGACCACCGGGGTGCGCGTCCCCAGGCGGATGATTTCCACGTGAGGAATGGCGCGCAAGCGCTTGATGATGTATTCCAGTTTCTTGTCGCCCACCATGAGGGCATCGCCGCCGCTGAGCAGCACGTCGCGCACGCACTCGGTTTTCTCGATGTAGTCGAGCGCGGCCTCGATGCGGTCGCCGCTGCACTCGTGGTCATGCTGGCCTGCAAAGCGGCGGCGTGTGCAGTGGCGGCAATACATGGAGCACATGTCGGTGATGAGGAAGAGCACGCGGTCGGGGTAGCGGTGGGTCAAGCCTGGGGTTGGCGAGTCCTCGTCCTCGTGCAGCGGGTCGAGCTGGTCGGCCTCGGCTTGGTGGGTCTCCTGAGCGGTAGGGATGCACTGGTGGCGGATGGGGTCGTTCGAGTCATCGGGATTGATGAGGCTCAAGTAGTAGGGAGTAATGGCCATGCGCAGGGTCGTGAGCGTCTTTCTCACGCCTTCTTCTTCCTCGGTCGTGAGGCTGACGTATTTTTTGAGGTCCTCAAGGGTCTCGATGCGGTTTCTCACCTGCCAGTGCCAGTCGTTCCATTGCTCGTCGGTAACGTTGGGAAACAATTGTTTCCTTCTTGATTCAACCATTATTCTAATCTTTTGTTTCTTAGGGGAAATTCCCCCACACTCAACCCTTGTTGCCCTCCCCTTGCCTGTCTCTCTTTGGCGTGGGGCAGCACACAGCGACCTTTCCGTTTGTTCCTTTCAGGGTCCTCTGTGTCCCGCCCGCCTCGGCTGGCACTGGGTGGGGCGATGGAGTGTGGGGCAATCGCCTCTGTTGTTTTATGCGTAGAGTTCTTCAAAAATCTTGCGGAGCTTCGCGTCCTCGCGCAGCTCTTGCAAGGTGATTTCGGCATGGCCCTTGGTATAGCCGTTGCCGATGATCATGTTCACGTCGGCGCCAATGCCCTCGGCGCCCAGTGCAGCCTTGGTGAAACTGGTTGCCATCGAGAAAAAGTAGACGGTACCCTCGTCGCGGGTGCACAGCACGCTGGTCATCTCGGTGTCGGGGACGTTCACGTTGTTGATGGTCACGTCGGCCATTTTGCCGTCGGTCAGCTTGTAAACGAGGTCATAGACTTGCACCGGTGTCATGCCGGCCACGCTTTCCACGACATCACAGAAGCCCAGATCCTTGATGCGCTGAGTCGAGCGGGGGCTGTTGGCCAGGCCAATCACTTTCCCGGTTACGCCAACGCGTTTCTTGGCCTCGTAGCAGCACAGCATGCCGCTCTTGCCGCCAGCGCCCAGGATGACGACCGTTTGGCCAGGATGGCACAGCTTGGCGGTCTGCGCGGGTGCGCCGGCCACGTCGAGTGCGCTCAAGGCGAGTTTCTCGGGCATGTCGGTGGGAATCTTGGCGTAGATGCCGCTCTCGAAGAGGATTGCCTTTCCCTTGATGTCAACTTGGTCGACATCGGGACGGATTTCCTTGATTTCGTCGATGCGCAGCGGGGTGAGCGAGAGCGATACCAGCGTGGCAATGCGGTCGCCTTCCTTCAGGTCGATTTTCCCCTTGAGTGCGTCGCCAATCTTCTCAACGGTGCCCAGGAGCATGCCGCCCGAGCCTGTGCGGCGGTTGCGGTGCTTGCCTTGCAGCTCCACGTTGTAGAGCATTTCTTTCTTGATGCCTTCCATCACTTCGGCCTCATCGTTGGGGTTCTTGGCGTTGGCTTTGGCGTAGTTGTGGATGTCGGTAAAAGAAGCCGAGTCAATATTCAGGGTTTGCACATCGATTAAAATCTCGTTGTCGTAGATTTCATCCATGTTGTTATCAAGTTTGTTGGCTGGCTGTGGGAGCACGCCTTTGGGTTCGATTACACGGTGTGTGCCGAATCTGTTACCATGTTTTTGCATTGTTGCTAAAGATTATAAAGTTTATATTACGTGATTTTTAGTTGTTGTGTGGCATTGCTGCCTTTTTATTTCCTTGGCTTGAGCCCTAAGATGGCGCGGGCTTCCTCGCTCGTGGCGATGGGGCGGCCAAGCTCCTTGCTCAGACGCACGACTTTCTCCACGAGTTCGCCGTTAGACTTGGCCAGCACGCCTTTGCTCAGATAGAGGTTGTCCTCGAAGCCCACGCGCACGTTGCCGCCCATGGCGATCGCGGCGGCGGCCATGGGGAAGGCGTGGCGGCCAACGCCCGTCACGGTCCAGGTGGAGCCGGCGGGAATGCCGTTCACCAGCCAGCACAGGTTGGCCACGGTAGCCGGGGTGCAGCCAGGAACACCCAGCACGAAGTTGAATTGCATGGGTGCGCCTGGCACCTCGCCCTTGCGGGCCATCGTGAGTATCGTGTCGAGATGTCCCATCTCGAAGCACTCATACTCGGGCTTGATGCCTCGCTCCATCATGCGCTTGCCAAAGGCGCGCATGGTGGGCATGGAGTTGTCGAAAATCTCGTCGCCAAAGTTGCACGTCCCGCAGTCTAAGGTCGCCATTTCGGGCTGTGGGTTGGTGTCGGTCGATTGCAGGCGCTCGTCGGGGGTCATGCCCACGGCACCGCCCGTCGACGGGATGAGGATCACGTCGGGGCAAACTTTCAGAATAGCTTCCTCGCACTCTTGGAAGCGGTCGCGCGACTGGGTGGGTGTCCCGTCGTCCTCGCGCACGTGCAAGTGCACGATTGCGGCTCCGGCGTCGACGGCCGATTTGGCTTCGCGCACGATTTCCTCAACGGTATAGGGGACGTTGGGATTTTGTTCCTTGGTGACTTCAGCGCCGCAGATGGCGGCGGTAATGATCAGTTTTTCCATTATTTCCTTTGGCAGTTTTTAGGGGTTATACAAGTGCCCGAGGCACGGCACACAACGATGGGCTCGTCGAGCACATCGGCAGCCGATGGCGAGATGTCGGGGCGTGAAATTGCCACTTTGCGGGCTTCAAATTGCATGTGGCGCGAGGTGTTGCCTTCCTTGTCAATCCAGCCCTCGGCCTCGATATAGTCACCGGCGTGGACTGGAGCCAGGAAGTCAACGCTGTCGTAGGCCCGGAACAGTCCCTCATCGCCATCGCGCATGATGAGGAGCTCGGTGGCCACGTCGCCAAACAGGTGCACCATGTGTGCGCCGTCAACCAGGTTGCCGCCGTAGTGGGCATCCTTTGCGCTCATGCGGAGTCTGATTTTTGTTCTGTATTCCATAGTGTGATGTGTTTTTTTGAGTTTTTATTGCTCGACGTAGATTGCGTCGACATAGATGCCAGAGGCGTGTACGCACTCAGGTTTGATTTCGCCCACGGGCACGAGTTTTTCGGCCTCGACCACCACATAGTCGGCCGCGGTGGCCATCAAGGGGTTGAAGTTGTTGGTCGTTCCCAGGAACACCATGTTGCCAAACTCGTCGACGATATTGGCGCGCAGGAAGGCGATGTCGGCTTTGAGGGGCTTCTCGAGGAGGTAGTCTTTCCCGTCTACTTTCACCACTTCTTTCCCGTCGGCCATGATGGTGCCCAGTCCTGTTGGGGTGAGCACGCCGCCCAGGCCAGCGCCCGCGGCACGGATGCGCTCGGCGAGTGTGCCTTGAGGCACATATTCCACGATGAGTGAGCCCTCGTTCTTTTGCAGTGCGGTCTGCTTGTTAGTGCCTGTGTGCGACACAATTGCTTTCTTCACCTGGTGGTTGGTCACCAGCTTGCCATGCGCCACTTCGTCGTAGGCGGTGTCGTTGGCGATAATGGTGAGGTCTTTCACGCCTTTTGCGACAATGGCGTCGATAATTTGAGTGGCACTTCCCACGCCGAGGAATCCACCAAACATAATTGTCATGCCGTCATTAACCTTCTCGACGGCTTGTTCCAATGTGATTTGCTTATTCATAGTTTAAGTTTTTGGAAATTGTCTATTTAAGACTGCAAATATAGTGAAAATTAATCATTTTTCTACATCCTTTGGGCAGTCTTTTCTTTAATTTTTGTAAAAATGTGCGTTTTTGCGTCTTGTGTCTGCCAAAAGCCGCTTTTGAAGCGCATTTTGCTATGTGCGTTGTGCCTCCCGGCATGACTTTCCGCCCCCCCCCTCTGGTGGCTAAATCAGAAAGGGGTGAGCCAAGTTCCAGCCGGGGATGGTGCTTAAGGCGGCCCGGTGCAGCGAATAGGTGCCGTCGGCGGGACGCACGACGCAGCGGGCCATGGCGAGTGTGGGGGGTGAGCCAGCCATGGCGCCGAAGAGCACGAGGCGGCTGCCACAGTCGATGCCAGCGGGCTGGTTGCAGTTGCCACGCGTCCATGGGCTATACTGCACCTCGGTCTCGGCATCGCCGGGAACCAGGAAACGCGTCACGCTTCGCCTCCAGCCGTGAAGCCTCCACTCGATGGGGCGCACGCACGACGGGGGTACGCTGGCGGTGACGATGCCCTCGTCATCGGCTGTGAGCGTGACTTGTGCCTTGACATCCTCAATGGGCAGCCACTCGACGGGCGCGGTGGCCAGCAGGTGGGCATACCACTGCTTGATGCCAATGAGCAACAGCGCGTCGAGGTCAACGCCATCGTCACGCTCAATGGCGCAGTCGCGGCGCACGGGCTGGAGGCGCAGCACGGTTTTCCACAGGTCGAGCATTTGCGGCTCGGAGAGATGCAGGAATTGGTTGGTGTTTTCCATTTTTTCTCTTGGGTTAGGCGTTAAACAATCAGGAGCCTTAGCGATTGGCCGCTATGGGGCTGCTGTCGTGGCAAAAGTAGGGCTTGACGGCGTGGGCAGGCAATGCCTAAAAGTGGCTCGCCGAATGCGCAATCCTTTATATTGGTTTACAATCCTTTATTTTGGTTAAATCGGAGGCTTCTGAAGCGGATTATATTTGACAATTTAAAGGGCGATGTGTACCTTTGCGATGATATTCAACAAGGTTGATTGACCCACGATATGCCATCATTTATCCACGCCTTATGCCAGCCTGGCCCCGCTTGTGGAGCGCAAGACCGACTTGGGCTTATTTATTCACTTTTTATTAAATTGTTCGACTGATGAAAAATCATCTACTTTCGTTCCTTGTCGCCATTCTGGCGATTGCAGGAAGTCTGCCATTATCGGCACAAACCCGCGAAGCATACGTCGTTGAGAAAGACAGTGTGCTCACTTTTTACTATGACACCCAGCGCAGCGATCGCCAAGGCACCTCCTACGACATGCCTGCCGACGACCAGATAGAGCTCGCCTGGCTGGTGGCCCGCCCCAACACGACGCAAGCGGTGTTTGACGCATCGTTTGCCGACTATCGCCCCACGCAAACCGACAACTGGCTTTCCTCTTTCCCGAAATTGGCAGAGGTCAAAGATATCCAGAACCTGAACACCAGCATGGTGAACAGCATGAGGTATATGTTCTATCAGTGTCCAGCCCTGACGTCGCTCGACCTGTCGAGTTTCGACACGCGAAACGTGAGCGACATGAGTGGCATGTTCGTTGGCTGCTCGGCCTTGGCATCGCTTAACCTGTCGAGTTTCGACACGAAAAATGTAGCCAGCATGGAGTCGATGTTCGCGCTTTGCTCATCGCTCACGTCGCTCGACCTGTCGAGTTTCAACCCGCAAAACGTGAGCAACATGAACGGCATGTTCTCGCTGTGCCAAGCGTTGAAGACCATCTACAGCAACCAGGATTGGAGCGCCAACAGCAGGGTCATTGCCGGGAATAGTGACAAGTGGATGTTCCTTGGCTGCTCGCAGTTGGTGGGTGCTGTGTCTTACAGCGAAAGCCATACCGGCATTGCGATGGCTAATCCCACTTCGGGCTACTTCACGCCCAAGGAGGCCACAGCCATTGGCGACGTGACAAGCGTGAGCGCAGCAAGCGATGGCACGGCCTACGACTTGAGCGGCCGCCGCGTGAGCGAGGGCTACAAGGGCATCGTGATCAAGGGCGGCAAGAAGACCTTGCAGCGCTAAACCGATTGCCGCAAGGCGACCATAACGGGTAAGAAGGACAAAAGATTAACGCGACCAGGGCGGATGCCCTCGTTCCTGAACATCTTTTGTCCTTCTTATTCTTGTTTATTCGGTCACGTGGGAAGTCCGTCTCGTTGCGAATGCCTAAAAGTGTGAAATTAGGTGTTTTTTCCAAAAAAGATGGTGCGAGAATGCGTGAGAATTGCTATCTTGCGTCACAAATTGGCGAAACCGCCGTTTTTTTTATGAAAAATACAACGATGAAAAAGACAACGAGTTTTTTCAAGATACTGGCAGTGCTGGCATGCGTGTGCACAGCAATGCTGTCGAAAGCGCAAAGCGACAGCCTCTCGATTCCGGTCACGAGTGATTTCACCTATGGCATTTACGGTGGAACGGGTGGTGTGTTCCCGCTTGGCAGCATCAAGGACGACTTCAAGCCGTGTGTCGTGTTTCAGATTGGCGTGACGGGCGGATATGGCAATTGGCGATTGAAGACCGACGTGCACTATGGGCAACCCTCGTTGAAGAACGACAATATTTACCAGGTAAAAGACGACCAAGGCCGTGACTTGCAGCACAACAGCAACACCTGCGCGTCCTATTTTGGCTGGGGCATGCAATTAGGCTACACGTTGCGCGCGAGCCGCCGACTCTCGGTAACGCCCAGCGCGGGCTGCTACTACAACCGTTACGGCTGGGATGTGGACAGCCTCAAGTGGACGAAGGACGACGACGGCAAAGACGTGGTTCGGAAAATCGACACGCGCAAGACCCATTTGGGGCATTTCGGGGTCATCGCGTCGATTGACTTTGACTATCGCTTGAGTTCCCAGGTGACCGACAGGCCATTCCTGGGCAATGGAAACAAGCGTTTTACGTCGTCGGTCCGGCTCACGCCGTGGGTGACCTATGCCAAGTATGGCAAGGCCGTGCCAGCCGTGAAGGGAGTCATGCTGGGTGTCACGGTCAATTACTTGGGATTGTTGCAGAATTTATATTTCTAATAAACCGATGGAAAAGTTTGGCGGTATTCAAATGTTTCTATACTTTTGCGCCCGTAATGTGCCTCATGAGGGAGATAAGGGAACAATCAATGAAATGGTTTAGCACATCTCTTTTGCTTATGCTCGCGCTGTGCGTGTCCGTTGGCGGCCATGCCCAAGAAAAGCTGTCGCTCAGGGACATCACCGATGTGAACCTGCCAGTGATGCAGCGCCTCTATCGCAGCTGCTACATGGTGAAGGATGCCCAGGGACATGAGGTGATGTGGATTGAGTGTTACCCCGTGATTGTGTACCCCAACGAGCGCTTCCGCAACAAGGCCGACGAGCAATTCTACTGGAGAACGGTGCGCGACGTGAAGCGCACGTTGCCCTACGCTAAATTAATCAACCGCACCCTCCAGGAAACCTACGAGTACCTGGGGACTTTTAATACCAAGAAAGAGAAAGATACCTACCTCAAGCACTTTGAGCATGACCTTTATGCCCAGTACAAGCCTGTGATGAAAAAGTTCACTAAAAATCAAGGCAAAATGATGATTAAGCTCATCAATCGTGAGACCAACCAAAATTCCTACGCCATCGTGAAAGCGTTTATGGGCACCTTTAGAGCGGGATTTTGGCAAACGTTCGGCCGATTCTTCGGCGTGAACCTCAAGAGCAACTACAACCCGAGGGGCAACAAGACCGACGCCATGATTGAGCGCATCTGCGTGCGCGTGGAGCAGGGACAGCTTTAGCCCGAAATCCCCCATTTTGTATTTTTTTAACAAAAAAAACGATCCAATAATTTGGATATCTCGTGTAATTGTGCTAACTTTGTAATGCTTTCAAAAGCATAATGGTTTTAATTATGGATGGACCCAATCCATGGAAGCCATCCGATAAAGAACAAGACACAAAATGACAACAGCAGCGCAACATCTCGTGAAGCATGGCATCAGGCTCTCAATGCAGCGCATGGCTATCATGCAATATCTGCTTGACCACCACACCCATCCCACAGTGGACACGATTTACAAGGACTTGCTCCAATCGATGCCCACCCTGTCGCGCACAACGGTCTACAACACGCTTGAGCTCTTGCGGGAGAACAATGCCGTGCATGCTTTGACGATTGACAAGCGCACCGTGCATTACGACGGCCAAACGCACCCTCATGCTCATTTCCTGTGCCGCCGGTGTGGCGAGATTTTCGATATGGAGGTCGACGAGTGCATAGCCGGGCACCTCCACGCAAGCGATGACTTCAAGATTGAACGCTACGAACTCTATTACTCTGGCCTTTGCCCCAAGTGCAAGGCACAAGAGCAAATAAAATAAAACTAACTCACTTATTAACTTTTTTAAAACAAAAAAATTATGGCAAAGAAATGGATTTGCACAGTGTGCGGTTACGTTCATGAAGGTGACACTCCACCAGCACAATGTCCTCAATGCAAGCAACCTGCTGAGAAGTTTAAAGAATTGAAAGAAGACGACGGGCTCCAATTTGCCGCCGAGCACACGCTGGGCGTTGCCAATGGAGTTGATCCCGAAATCATCGCCGGCCTCAAGGCTCACTTCGAGGGTGAGTGCACCGAGGTGGGCATGTACATGGCGATGGGTCGCCAGGCCGATCGCGAGGGCTATCCCGAAATTGCCGAGGCTTTCAAGCGCTACGCAATGGAAGAGGCCGACCACGCATCAAGATTTGCCGAGCTGCTGGGTGAAGTCGTGTGGGACACCAAGACGAACTTGGAGAAACGCATGCACGCCGAGGCTAGCGCCTGCGCCGACAAGTTCCGCATCGCCAAGCTGGCTAAGCAGCAAAACCTTGACGCCATCCACGACAATGTGCACGAGATGGCGCGCGACGAGGCTCGCCACGGCAGAGGCTTTGAGGGGCTCTACAACCGCTACTTTAACAAGAAATAGGATCATCTTTTTGAAAAACGACAAACATTGGACTCTATCTTCTCTCCCATCTCGCAGGGAAGGCGAGTTAGAGTTCACGAGCAAGACACTGAAATGAAAGAATTAAAAGGAACAAAGACTGAGAAAAACCTGATGGAAGCGTTTGCAGGTGAGTCTCAGGCACGCAACAAATACACTTATTACGCTTCCAAAGCCAAGAAAGAAGGCTACGTGCAGATTGCAGCCCTCTTTGAGGAGACTGCCGCCAACGAGAAAGAGCACGCCAAGATTTGGTTCAAGCTCCTTCAAGATGGCGACATCAAGGACACGGCCTACAACCTGAAGGATGCCGCCAGTGGCGAGTATGCAGAATGGTCCGACATGTACCCCCGCATGGCTCGCGAGGCTCACGAGGAGGGTTTTGAGGAGATTGCAGCTCTCTTTGAGGGAGTGGCAGCCATTGAGAAAGAGCATGAGGAGCGCTATCGCAAGCTCTTGAAGAACGTCGAGGACAAGATTGTGTTCTCGCGCGACGAGGAGTGCATCTGGCAGTGCATCAACTGCGGCCACATTGTCGTTGGCAAGTATGCTCCTGATCTTTGCCCCGTGTGCAAGCATCCAAAGGCCTATTTCCAAATCAAGGCCGAGAACTATTAGGACGCTGAACGGACGCCGCAAGTTTTTTGATATAGATGCGAGTACCCTGGCTATCGAGGCCAGGGTACTTGTGCCTTGCCCAGTGACCGGCTAAAAAGCGACTAATCTAAAAACTGCTCTACAACCTGGGAGACGTTTTGGAAGAACATGATATAGTAGATGGGAATGTGGGTAATCCCCTTTATAGATAGAGCCGAGATTGACACTTGCCCTATCAGGCATGACCGCCTTGATATTGTTGCGATAGTAGATGATAGATAAAATGCCGGCATCATTAAGATAGAGTTTTAATAGGTTCCCCCGCTATTTTCTATCAGAGGATAGGTTGGCGCGCTGATAGCCTTCACCTCTAATGCGCTACCCGACGAGACGAGATAGTCGAATTCTTCTAAATAGTCTTCGTTTCGCCTTTGCTGCCAGGCGCTACTGGAAATCTGTACGGTTCTTGCAATGATGAAGAAAAGCGGCATGGCTTGCTCATGTGGAAATTTTGCTATATCTTTGCAGCAGCAAAAGCAAAATGTTGTTGTCTTCGTAGTTCAATGGATAGAACGAAGGTTTCCTAAACCTTAGATCAGGGTTCGATTCCCTGCGAGGATACAGGTTAAAGGCAGGAAGTCACCCGTTGATTTCCTGCCTTTGCCATTGCTTGGCCCAGTGGGATGAAAAACGCCGTGCCCATGGCCGGGCGTGAGGCTATCGCGCCGGGAAGAGGTCGCGGCAAATGAAGTCGGTAGCGCCGAGGTTCGCCTTGATGTAGTTGCCAGCCGCATTGCCACTGGTCTTGCGGAAGTCGCTGTCGCCGGTCAAGCGGTCCATGGCGCGCTTGAAGTCCTCTGCGTCGTTGATGCTGAATCCTCCGCCCAGGGCAATGAGGTCGCGTGCCTCTTTGAATTTGTCAAATTTAGGGCCGAAAATCACGGGGATGCCATAGACGGCCGCCTCGTTGACGTTGTGGATGCCTGCGCCGAAGCCACCGCCGATGTAGGCCACTTGCCCATAGCGGTAAAGCGAGGAAAGCAGGCCAAAGCAGTCGACGATGATGCAGTCAAGCGTGTGTGCCTCTTCCTGGCTCGTTTGGGAATAAAGGGCGGTCTTGCGGCTGATTTTGGATTTGAGCACTCTGAGTCGCTCGGCATCAAACTCATGGGGCGCAACGATGAGCTTCATGTGGGGATGCTCGTTAAAATAGGGAATCACAATCTCCTCGTCGGGCTGCCAGCTGCTGCCCAGGATCAGGGTGAAGGGCTGCCCCTCGGTCATGGCCTCGATGATTGGGAACTGCTTAGCGGCCGCGCGCACGCCGGCCACACGGTCGAAGCGCGTGTCGCCAGCCACATCGACATTGCTCAGGCCGATTTTCTTGAGCAACTGGCGTGACTCCTCGTTTTGCACATAGATGTGGGTGTAGCAGTGCAGCATTTTGCGGAACATGGCGCCGCCCATGCGGAAAAAGCGCTGCTTGGGGCGGAAAATGGCCGAGATGAGGTAGGTGGGGATGTGGCGCTCTTTGAGCGAGTGGAGGTAGTTCCCCCAAAACTCGTATTTCACAAAAATGGCCATCTTGGGGTTCACCACGTCGAGGAATGCGCTCACATTGCCTGGCAGGTCAAGAGGGAGATAGCACACGGCATCGACTTTGGTGTAGTTTTTGCGCACCTCGTAGCCGCTTGGCGAGAAGAACGTGAGCAAAATGCGCTCGTTAGGGTGCTCACTGTGCAGGCGCTCGATGAGTGGGCGGGCTTGCTCGAACTCGCCCAGCGAGGCGACATGAATCCAAATATAGCGGCAGGCTGGGTCGAGCCGCTCACGCAGGTAGCCCATCGTCTTGGCTTGCCCCTCAAGCATGAGCTTTGCCTTGCGGTTGCGTGGGGAAACCAATTTCACTGCCAGTTTGTAGGCTGCAATACCAATGTTGTATAAGAAATTCATTTCGTTGTTTTACAGTCAATGCGTGCAATTTAATCCCTCACTGTCGGGTGAGAGTTGGCGTGGGGCGATATTTTTCGATAGGAAGAGTCAATATAGACACGGCAGGATATTTGTTGCCAAAATCCTGTTGTCTTGTTCGTCGCGTGGAGCGTGAGCGAGGCGTTGAGGTCGATGAGGCGGTTTTTGACGATGTGAGCGATAAGGTCGGTACGGCTGTAGAACTTGTCGCGATAGTAGGTGTCGCCCAAGTTCAGCAGGCTGCCAAACCGCGGATAAAGCGGGAAAAGGTCTTTGCCCGTGTAGATGTTTTGCTCGGCTTCGAGAAAGCGCCAGCGCAGGTTGGCGTTAGCCACGAATCCGGCGGCTGTGAGCCACTGCTCATCGACTCGGGCGCGCTCGCGGTTGACGATGGCGCCCATCGCCACCTTGGCCACGCCCCACTGCCCGCCCAGCATGGGGTTGATGGTGAGGTCGTCGTTCACGCCCTCGCTTTCGGGCGCATTCTTGCGCTTGGCTAAGTGGCTATATTGGAAATATCCGCCCAGCCACACGGAATGGTGTGCAGGATACCACTTGCCGTTCAAGTCGAAATTGAAAGCTTCACGGCGATTTTCGCTTTGCATCTGGCGCCAGTCGAGATAGGTTTCCACATAGCTCGTGCCATG
Source organism: uncultured Porphyromonadaceae bacterium (assembly GCA_902489275.1). Taxonomy (GTDB): domain Bacteria; phylum Bacteroidota; class Bacteroidia; order Bacteroidales; family Muribaculaceae; genus Sodaliphilus. The sequence goes on along the minus strand of CABTZK010000006.1, from coordinate 3,421 downwards.
GCTGTATCGCGCCATCACGCCGCGAATGTTGGGTTGCTGGTAGTCTAACGAGTCGCTCCACAGGTATCGTGGCGCGCGGGTCATGAGCAGGGTGCGTGGCAGCGTTCCCACCGTCGCTTGCCAAGTGGTGTCGCGACGGTATTGGTAGTAAAGCGTGGGCACGACTTTGTAGCCATGCCCTTGGTCGTTGAGCGGCTCATACCATGAGATGCCGCCCTTGAGCAAGTGGCTGCTCTTCGCGTCAGCACTCAAGTTGACTCCCACTTCGGGGCTCAGGCGCGTGAATAGGAACGTCTGGTCGGGGCGCATCTCATCGCCTCCCTCGCGGTTGTTGAAAACCGATTGGAAGTCAATGCTCCACACCATCTCCTGCGCCAGGGCGGGAGACCAGGCGGCCAGCAAGAGCAATATGGCGGAAACGACGCGCCTCATTCTTGCGCGGCAGGAGTTGGAATGCTGTCGATGCCGCGCCTGATGCGGGCAATGGTTTCGTCCTTGCCGAGTAATCGTGTGATTTCGAACATGTGAGGGCCCATGCACTTTCCCACCACGGTGAGGCGGAAAGCGTTCATCACGTTGCCCATGTGGTAGCCGTTCTCCTTGATCCACTCCATCACGGCAGCTTCGGTGGCGGTGGCATCATCGAAGTCCTGCTGGCTAAGCAGCGAGATGAGCTCGGTCATCAGCTGTGGAGTCTCGGGTTTCCAGCGTTTTTTGACATCCTTGGGGGCATATTCTGTGGGGGCTTTGAAATAGAAGTAGGCGTTGGTCCACAAGTCGTTGATGAAGCTGATGCGGTTTTTCACCGTGCCCACGGCTGCGGCAATGTAGTCGTCGGCGAATGGAGCGGCATCGACATGCTCGGCCAGCAGCGGCCTGAACATTTGCGCCAGTGCGGCGTTGCCCATGTTCATGAGGTACTCGTGGTTGAACCACTTGGCCTTTTCAAAGTCAAATTTTGCGCCACTCTTCGAGCAGCGCTCGAATGAGAAGTCGCCGATGAGCTCGTCCATCGACATCAGTTCACGGTCATCGCCAGGATTCCAGCCCAGGAGCGCCAGGAAGTTAACCACCGCTTGGGGCAAGTAACCGCTCTCGCGGTATCCGCTGGAAAGGTCACCGCTCTTGGGGTCGCGCCATTCCAACGGGAAAACGGGAAAACCTAAGCGGTCGCCGTCGCGCTTCGAGAGCTTGCCTTTGCCATCGGGCTTGAGCAGCAGCGGCAGGTGCACGAATTGCGGGGCGGTCTCGGCCCAGCCCAATGCCTCGTAGAGCAACACGTGCAGCGGCGCGCTGGGCAGCCACTCCTCGCCGCGGATCACGTGGGAAACCTCCATCAAGTGGTCGTCGACGATGTTGGCCAAGTGATAGGTCGGAAGGTCGTCGGCGCTCTTGTAGAGCACTTTATCGTCAAGAATCGACGAGTTAATCACCACGTCGCCACGAATCAGGTCGTGCACGGTGATGTCGCGCCCTGGCTCGATGAGAAAGCGTACCACATATTTATCGCCGTTTGCGATGCGGGCTTTGACTTGCTCGCTGGGCATGGTCAGCGAGTTGCGCATGGTCATGCGGGTCGATGCGTCGTACTGGAAATTTTTAATCTCGGCGCGCTTGGCGTCAAGCTCTTGGGGCGTGTCAAAAGCGATGTAGGCCTTGCCGGTGTCGAGCAGTTGCGTCACATACTGGCGGTAGAGGTCGCGGCGCTCGCTTTGCTTGTAGGGCCCGTAGTCGCCGCCTTCGCGCACGCCCTCGTCAATGCCGATGCCCAGCCAAGCGAGGGCCTCGTTGATGTAGTCCTCGGCGCCTGGCACAAAGCGGTTGCTGTCGGTATCTTCGATTCTCAGAATCATCTTGCCCCCATGCTGGCGGGCAAACAAGTAGTTATATAATGCCGTGCGCACGCCGCCAATGTGCAGCGGGCCAGTGGGCGATGGCGCAAAACGCACTCTTACTTCTCTTTCCATGCGGATGTCACTCTATGAAAAATCTGAATTTTTTGCAAAGGTAGTGCAAATCTCCCGATTTACACATTAAAAATACCATATTTTAACGTGAGTTAATTTAGAAGAGTGCAAGCTGTGTGTCTCATGTCCTTTGCAGGCTGACGCGCGGCTTCTTGGCCAAATCGGGGTGATGCGGCAATCCTCCCGGCAAGTTGACGACAGCATCGCCAAAGCGTCTGTGCCTGGAGTGCTCCACCTGGGCAATGTTCTTTTTAAGCAATTCTCATTCGTCGAACTCACGTTCGTTTATAATAGCAAATCGGCCACGAGGCCCATGGATGGGTGATCGGTCTGGTCGGCGCGAGTGGGAGTCACGCTCACCCAACCGCGGTCGGTCCAGTACATGTCGGTGGTGTTGTCTTGGGGGTTGTCGGGCTCGTAGTAGCCTGTCATCCAGTAATATTCGCGGTTGGTAGGGTCGACTCTCCGCTCAAATTCACTCGCCCAGTGTCCCATGCAGGCTGTGGTGATTTTGATGCCTTTCGGCATGGTTTCGGTTTTGGGGATATTCACATTCAGGCACACCCCGCGGGGTAGCCCTCCCTTGAGCACGCGGTCAATGACCTTTTCCACCATGGGAAGGCATGCGCTGGCTTGCTCGTCAAAAAGTGCGTCGCCATAAGAAAACGCAATGCTCGGAATGCCGTGCACGCAACTCTCAAATGCCGCGCCCATCGTGCCGCTGTAGAGCACGCTCACCCCCATGTTAAACCCATGGTTGATGCCCGAGAGGGTCAAGTCGGGGGTGCGCTCGCCAAGCAACTGGTCGAGTGCCAGCTTCACGCAATCGGCTGGCGTGCCATTCACGGCCCATACCGTGAGGCCCGGTTCCTCGTGGCATTTCACGGCACGCAAGGGAGTTGCAAAAGTGATGGCGCTTGACTGGCCGCTCTGGTGTTCACGTGGCGCGGCCACCAGCACGTCTCCAAACTTGCGGGCGGCCTTCACGAGGGCTCGAATGCCGTTGGAATTATATCCATCGTCGTTAGCGACAAGAATCAGCGGTTTCCTATCTTTCTTCATGTGTGGCGTTTTAAAAAGTTTCAATGCATCTGTTTTTGTCATTATTCTCATCATTTACGTCTTCCAGAGGACAAATTTACGAAAAATACCGCACGTTGGCAAATTTTCGGGGCTGCAATATCGGCTGGCTTCTTTTGACAAATATCTGTGTAACTTAACGTGGGTCCGATGAATTTAGAAGATTGCGGGCTGTGCGGCCACTGTCCTTTGTACATTGATACACGGCTTCTTGGGAAACAGGCAATAGGCTGCAATAGCACCTTTTCTCTTCTTGACCGGTTTTAGCGTATATTTTGCCACCATTGCATCAAAAAACTTGCAGAAATCATCTGCCATACAAAATGTTTCAGTAACTTTGCCCATGGTGATCATGGCGGTTTTTGCTTGTAATT
>CABTZK010000005.1 GCA_902489275.1 uncultured Porphyromonadaceae bacterium | reverse complement strand
GAATTGCCCCGCTTTTTGCCCTGCCGCAGGAGCCGCCACCCGGCGTTGCGATTCAAGCAGACGAATCTCCACACGGCAGACGACACAAAGATAGCAATATAACCCGAAAAACAAGCCTTTTTTGAGATTTTTTTTCACAAGCAAGCGAAAACGCCACGAAAAACACAAGCAACAGCCTCTCGCGGCGCTTTGGCACGCCAAAGGGCGGACACAAGGGCAGGCGCTACACGCACACACAATAAATTGTGGTGATTTTGCGTTTTATACCTTAATAAGAGGTGGCGTATTGCCACTGACTTTTGAGTGCACTGACATGAAGAAACTGCTATACATCCTTGCAGCGACGCTACTGGCGACAACCCTTGCGGGCCTTGAATCTTGCAAGGGCCCCAAGATGCGCGAAGCCGACGAGGCCTACGAGCGGGGCGAGTTTAACGCCGCGGCCAATATCTATCGCAAGCTCTACAACAAGTACCGCCGCAAGGAAGACCGTCCCATCCGTGGCGAGGTCGCCTTCAAGATGGGCCAGTGCTACCGCCGCCTGAACCAAAGCGGGCGTGCCGCAGCCGCCTTTCAGAATGCGATTCGATATGAGTATGACGACAGCATGGCCATGCTCTACTTAGCCCAAGCGCAGCACATGGAGGGGCACTGGGGGATTGCCCGCAAGAGCTACGAGGACTTTCTCCAGCTCTGCCCTGGCCATTGGGAGGCCAAGCAAGGCATACGCGCCTGCGACTTAGCGCCCAAGTGGAAAGCGCAAGGCTCACGCTACAAGGTGAAAAGCGCCAAACTCTTCAACTCGCGCCGTGCCGATTTCTGCCCCATGTTTTTAGACAGCAATTTTGACCAGCTCTATTTCACCTCGTCGAACGAGAAAGCCACCGGCGACACGAAAAGCGACATCACGGGCACAAAGAACAGCGACATCTTCGTGGCCAAGATGAACGACAAGGGCAAGTGGCAGCGCCCGCAAGCTGCCGAGGGAGAGCTCAACAGCGAGTTTGACGAGGGCATCACCGCCTTTAGCCCCGACGGCTCGACGATGTACTTGGCCAAGGCCATTCGCAAGCCCAACGCGCCCAGCAGCGTGCAAATCTACACCTCGCAGCGCAGCGAGGCCCGGTGGAGCGCGCCAGTGGCGTTTGACATCACCGCCGACACGCTCTCGGCCTACGGCGACCCAGCCGTGAGCCCCGACGGCAAATGGCTTTACTTCTCCAGCGACATGCCAGGCGGGCAAGGCGGCAAGGACTTGTGGCGCATCAACATCAAGGATCGGAAAGGCACTTTGGAAAACTTAGGCGACCAGATCAACACGCCTGGCGACGAGCGCTTCCCCTACCTGCGCACCGACAGCATCCTCTACTTCTCCAGCAACGGCCATGCCGGATTTGGCGGGCTGGACATCTTCAAGGCCACCATGCAACCCTCGGGGCGGTGGTTTATCGAGAACATGGGCTCGCCCATCAATTCCAGCTGGGACGACTTTGGCATGACCTTTGGCAAGGGCGAGACGGGCTTCTTCTCCAGCAACCGCAAGGATGGGCATGGCTACGACCACCTCTACAGCTTCGAGAAACCCGAGCACAAGGTGTGGATCTCGGGCAGCGTGATCGACAAGGACGAGGAGCCTGTGCCCAATGCCGTGATTCGCATCGTGGGCAACGACGGCAGCAACCAGAAGCAGGCTGCCAAGGCCGACGGGACGTTCCGCTTTGACCTGGAGCGGGGGGTGCGCTACGTGATGCTTGCCGGTGCGCCGGGATACCTCAACGGCCGCCAGGAGTTTGAGAGCGACATGGACGAGGAGGAGGAGAACACCGAGTATGGCGTGGATTTCATCCTTGCCAACATGAGCAAGCCGCAAGTGATCGAGAACATCTTCTACGACTTCGACAGAGCCACGCTGCGCCCCGAGTCAAAGACCGCGCTCGACGAGATGGTGCGCACGCTCAAGGAGAACCCTTACGTCACCATCGAGATGGCCGCCCACACCGACCGCATAGGCAGTGACGCGTATAACAACAAGCTGAGCCGCCGCCGCGCCCAAAGCGTGGTGAACTACCTGATCAAGCAGGGCGTGGACTCGGCACGGCTCAAGCCTGCCGGCTATGGGAAGACCCGCCCCAAGGTGGTGACGAAGCGCATCAACCGGCTATACCCGCAATTCCAGATTGGCGACACGCTCAACGTGACCTACATCGACACGCTCTCGAAAGAGAACAAGGCCGCGGCCGACCAAATCAACCGCCGCACCGAGTTCACGGTGCTGAGCACCAATTTCCAGCCTTTCCCCGATGACCTCAAGAAAATCCAAGAGCAGGAGGCCGCCCGGCGCGAGGCTGAGAGAATGGCCAGGCTCCAGGCCGAGCAAGAAGGCATCGACCGCGCCAAAGCCGAGCTCAGAGCCAAAGAGAAAGCCGAGCAAGAGAAGAAGCAGAAAGCCGACGAAAAGAAGAAAGAACTGGAAAACAAGGCCGCTAAGCAGGAGAAAGAGGAGGAAAAAGCCCAAAAGGATGCCAAGCGAAAGACAAAACTCGAAAAAGAGCAAGCCAAGCGCAAAATGAAACAAGCCAAAGAAAAGGCTAAGCGCGAGGCCAAAAAGCGGGAACGCGCCGAGAAACAGGCCAAAGAGAAGGCTAAACTCGAAGAAAGGAAAGCCAAGGAAAGGGCCAAGCGCGAGAAAGAACGCAATAAAAAAGGCAAATAAAAAACAGCAGAGATGAAAAAGATTGGTATTATCAGCGACACCCATTCCTACTGGGACCCACGCTATGCCGAGCACTTCAAGGACTGCGACGAGATTTGGCACGCTGGCGACATCGGCAGCGAGGCCGTGATCAACCGCCTTGAGGCACTTGTTCCCAAGCTACGCGCCGTGTACGGCAATGCCGATGGCGGACTGCTGCGCCGGCGCTTCAAAGAGACCGAAATCTTCGAGACCGAGGAGGTGAAAGTGGTCATGACCCACATTGGCGGCTATCCCGGGCGTTACGCCCCTGGCATCAAGAGCCGCCTGGAACTCTCGCAACCCAAGCTGTTCGTGTGCGGACACAGCCACATCCTCAAGGTGATCCCCGACCGCTACCTGGGCGTGCTCACCATCAATCCCGGCGCGGCAGGCAGGCAAGGATGGCAAACCGTGCGCACCCTCATCACCATGACGTTAGACCACGGGAGCATCACGGGATGCCAAGTCATTGAACTGGCCGACGACCGCCAACATCCACTCGGCGAAATGCTCAATTAATAAAAAAAATGACCGATGAAACCCATTGCAATCTTGTCAATTATCCTGCTTTCCTCAATCGGGTTAGCGGGCTGCCACACGAGTGAGGATAACTACAAGCGCGCCTACGAGAAGGCGGTGAAGCAGACTAAGGAAAACCAGGGCGAACGTTCCTACGATGCCGAAATGGCCAAGAAAATCGCCTATACCGATGTCGTGAACGGGGACAGCGTGCGCCTGGTGCGTTCCTACTGCAAGGTGACCGATGGCAATGCCGCAGATGCCAAGAGGTACAACGTGATTGTGGGAGAGTTTGACCAAGTGATTAATGCCAGGAGCTACCGCGACCGCCTTCACCAAAATGAAGGCTTTAGCTCCTATGTGCTCTATTGCGACCAGGACAGGAAATACTGCGTTGTCGTTCAAGGATTTGACGACAAAGCGTCGGCCGCCTACTTTCTCAAGTATATCCATGCCAACGTGAGGATGAAAGTACTCACTCGCCGCCCCTGGATTCTTGAAAAGCTATAGCGTGACTTCGCCGCAAAGCGCGCAATTCATGTATTTTTTCACATTTTTTGGCGATAGGCCCAGCCCAAACAGATACATCAGCTTGGTGACGGCTGCCTCGCAAGTGATGTCGTAACCACTGATCACGCCACACTGGTTGAGCTGGTTGCCCGTCTCATAGAGCTTGTCGTTCACGCCGCCACTGACGCACTGGGTCACATTGACAATCACGATGCCGCGCTCGGTGGCCTGCTGAATGGCTTTGATGAACCATGGCTCGCTCGGGCAGTTGCCCGCGCCGTAGGTGCGCAACACGATGCCTTTCACATCGGGGGTGGCCAGCAAGTAGCGCAAGGTCGCCTCGGTCATGCCTGGGTGCAGGGTGAGAATCATCACGTTGGGGTCAAGGTTAAACCGCACCTTGAGTGGCCGCTTCGAGGGCAAGCGGAACAAGAACTTCTCGCAAAACTGGATATCGAGGCCGATTTTCGCCAGCTCGCGATAGTTGCTGCTGGCAAAGGCGTTAAAGTTGTTGGCGCTGACTTTGGTGCTGCGGTTGCCGCGCCACAGGAAGTTCTCAAAGAGGATGGCCACCTCCTGCACCATGGGATTGCCCTGCTTGTCGACCGCGGCCGCCACTTGCAGGGCGGTGATGAGATTTTCCTCGCCATCGGTGCGCACCTCGCCAATGGGCAATTGCGACCCCGTGATAATCACAGGCTTATTGAGGTTTTCGAGCATGAAGCTGAGCGCCGATGCCGTGAAGGCCATCGTGTCGGTGCCATGCAGCACAACAAATCCCTCGTAGTTGTCGTAGTTGTCCTCGATGGCGTGGGCAATGTTGCTCCAGTGCTTGGGGTTCATGTTGCTGCTGTCGATGGGCGGCTCAAACTGGATATTGTCGATGTCGTAGTCCAGCATCTTGATTTTTGGCACATTGTCGATGAGATGCGAGAAATCGAACGGCTGTAGCGCGCGGGTTTCGGGGTTCTCAATCATTCCAATCGTTCCGCCGGTGTAGATCATCAAGATTTTGGGTCGGTTGGTTTCCATATTCTCGTTTTACTGTTGTTTGGTTTGTAATGACGACTGGGCAAAGGCCTTGGAGAAGAAAAGCAAGTGATAGTCAAGGCTGTTGAGCCAGTAGCTCCACGAGTGGTTGCCCGGGCGAATCGTGAAATCATGTGGAATCCCGGCTTTGAGCAGCGCGTCATGCAAGGCGCAGTTCTCGGCGTAGAAAATATCATCCACGCCATCGTCGATGATGATGTTTTGCCCCGGCTTGGCATGGGGGACAAGGCTCATGACCGAGTGTTGCGCCCAGCGGGCGCCGTTGCTCTCCCACTGGCCTAATCGCTGGTCAAGTTTCCACTTGTGGGGGAAATGCGTAATATCGACACCTCCACTCATCGAGCCGCAAGAGCCGTAGACCTCGGGGTGGCGCAGCGCCAGCCACAAAGCGCCATGCCCGCCCATGCTCAAGCCCGTGATGGCACGCATCGCAGGGACTGCAAATGTGCGGTAATGGCTGTCGATATAGGCGATAAGCTCTTGGCTCAGATAGGTCTCAAATTGCATCTTGGCATCGATGGGCGAGTCGAAGTACCAGCTATCCTGGCCATCGGGGCAAACGATAATGACACCAAATTGCGTCGCCTTGTCCTCAAGATTGGCCTTCTGAGGCCAGTTACTGTAGTCCCCTCCTGCCCCATGCAGCAAGTAGAGCACGGGGTAGCGCTCGTCTTGAGGCCCCGCATCGTACTGCTTGGGCAGCACTACCACATTCTTGATGCCACGTCCCATCTTGGCACTCATCACCTCGATGGTGTCGGCTTGGGGGCGGTAGACCTTGGCCACTTGCGTGGTAATGTTATTCACGGTGCCTTGCGCCCACACCGGGCTGCCAAGCAGGACAGCCAGCGTTGCCAGAAACAGGCAATTCAGTCGTTTAATCATCTTCTTCGTTTTTCTGCTCCTCGCGCTTGCCCCAGGTCCAGTTCCATAAAGCGGATTCCCCGGGAAAGGATGCGGGGGGCGTTATCTCTTTTTCTTAAAAAAATCCTGCATCAATGCAGCGCACTCCTCGGCCAGCACGCCCCCCTCAATCACCGTTCGCTTATGGAAAGGGTGATCGCAAAAGGTGTGAAAGCCCCGCTTGGGGTCCTGGCAGCCGAAAACCACACGGGCGATTTGACTCCAGCCCAGCGCGCCGGCGCACATGAGGCACGGTTCGACCGTGACGTAGAGCGTGCAATCGGTCAAGTACTTGCCACCGAGATAGGTGGCCGCCGAGGTGATGGCCTGCATCTCGGCATGAGCCGTGACATCGGTGAGCGTCTCGGTGAGGTTGTGGCCACGGGCTATCACGTGCCCATGGCTCACGATCACCGCTCCAATGGGCACCTCGTCGCGCCGCATCGCCTCTTGCGCCTCCAGCAGGGCCTGACGCATGTATTTCTCATCGTCCTTGTTCATCATAGGAATACCTTTTTAACCGTTTTGCCGCAAATCACGATATAGACGCGATTACGGGGCAATCCGTTGATTTCTCCATCGTTGCTGGGTCGCTGGTAGTAGAGCCTGCCATAGCAGTCATACACCTGTGTCCAGGTTCCGTGGTTGTCGCCCGTGATGTAGACCACACCGTCTTTGGCATAGATGCGGGGCGTGGTCATGCCCAAATCGTCCTCGATGGGATGCTGCGACGTGGAATTTGGCGACTTCAGCACAAAGTCCTGAGGCTCGGCATCGCCCATCATCGTGGTCGGGACAATCGTGTAACTCACATCATGGTCGAGGATAGGAAGATAGTAATGGTCGGCGGCCGTGAGCGCGATGAGCTCGTCGTTGGCGAAAATCCGATAGGCGAGGTTTCTGCCCAACTCCACGCGCTGGTAACTCGCATTGAACTCCTCGGGTTCAAAGGGCCATGACCAGTCTAAATCCTCATCGGGGAAAAGAGTGAAGGCCGACTCGTCGCCCCAAGTCGCGTCGGTGCTATAAAGGTCGGCGGCCGATTGGTCGGGCAGCACGACATCCACCCCGCCGATGCCGTCGAAATAGGGGGTTCTGCCCGTCGCCCGGGGCACCTTGCGCGTGGCGCAATAAATCTCATAGAGATTGTAGCAATCGGCCAGGCAACTGGTGTTGATCTCCTGGAGCGTGGCAGGGAGCAAGACGGTGTGCAACTGGTGACACCCCTGGAAGGCCTCCTCCCCGATGACTTTCACGCCATCGGGCACTGCCACATTGACGACGGCCGTGCCCGCCAGCATGCCAGCCGTGATTGCCTGAAGGTGAAGCGGCAAGGTGACGCTCGTGAGCGCCTCGTCGAGCGCAAAGGCGTTCTCGCCAATGTGCCGCACCGTGTTGGGAATTTGAACCTCGGTTGCCGACGAGAGGCAGAAGGCATTGTCGTCGATGCTGGCCACCTCGTAGTTATAGCCGTCGTAGAACACCTGCTCGGGAATGATGTAGACACCCTCGTAGTTGCGCTCGGCATCGGCGGGCACTGGCGCGACCGCCACGGTTGAGCGCCCCGTGAGGCGATACCACAATCCGCCGCTGTAGAATGTGCTGGCTGTTGCCGCGGTGACGCAAACGGCAGCGATGCTAAAAGCCAATATTTGATGATAAAGTCTCATGTCAGCAGGGGGTTATTCTCGATAATACACGCGTTTCACCCGTGGCGAGACGCTGGTGAGAATCTCGTAAGGAATCGTGCCACGCACCTCGCTCAAGGTCTCAATCGGCACATGCTCCCCGAAAATCTCTACCAAGTCGCCCACTTGGCAGGTGGCATCGGTCACATCGATCATCACCGCGTCCATGCACACGTTGCCCACCGTGGGACACAACGTGCCATTGACCCACATCTTCACCCGCCCGTTTCCAAAGTGGCGGTCGAACCCGTCGGCATAGCCGATGGTGACCGTGGCGATGCGCGCGTCACGCTCCAGCACGCCGCGGCGACCGTAGCCAATGGTCGTGCCAGCTGGCCAGCTCTTGATCGAGATGATGATGCTGTGCAAGGCACTCACGGGCTTGAGCGAGTCCTCGGTACCGTTGAAGAGGGTCTTGATGCCATACAGGCCGATGCCGATGCGCACCATGTCGTACTGGCGCTCGGGGAAGCGCACAATGCCGGTCGTGTTGAGGATGTGGCAAATGATGTGGTGGTTAAATGCCGGCTGAATGATGTCGACACAGGCTTGGAAATAGTCAAATTGCATCTTGGTGTACTCGTCTTGGCTGGGATCGTCGGCCACGCACAGGTGCGAGAACATGGAAGTGGGCTTGACGACATCCTGGCCGCGAAGCAAGTCGATGAGGCCGCGCAATTGCTCCTTCAAGAATCCAAGGCGGTGCATACCCGTGTCGATCTTGAGGTGAATGGGAAAACCGTGAGCGCCATATTTTGCGCCCTCCTTGATGAGTTCCCGGCACTCTTCCATGCTGTAGACCTCGGGCTCCAAGTGGTAGTCAAACATCGACTTGTAGTTGGTCACGCTGGGGTTCAGCACGATGATGGGCATCGTGATACCCGCCTTGCGCAAGTCTACTCCCTCGTCTTGCACCGCCACGGCAAGATAGTCGCATCCGCGATCCTGGAGCGTCTTGGCAATCTCGTAGCTGCCCGTTCCATATCCGCTGGCCTTGACCATGCCCACCGTCTTGGTAGAGGGCTTAATGAGTGATTTGAAGAACTTGAAGTTGTGGGCCAGCGCGTTCAGGTCAATGTCCTCTACCGTTTGGTGCTGCTTGGCCTCCAGCATGTCGATGATGAGGTTAAACTCATAGTCGGGCGCGCCTTTCACGAGAATAGTCTCGTCGTCGAAGTCGCTTTGCGACATTTTCTCAAGAAATTCCTGGGTGTTCTCAAAGAACTGGCTATCGAAACTGGTAAAGTAGCGCCCATGCTTGCACATTTCAGGGCCAATGCCAATGAAGTGCTTGATGTACTTCGACTTGAGCAACTCGCTCACGCGGATGTAGAGCTCATCGGCGCCGAAAGCATCGGGCATGAGGTCACTCAGAATCACGGTATTGTTCTGCTGGGGGTTGCTGCGGCGCGCCATGAAATCGAGCGCGGGGGTGAGCGAGTTGTAATCGCTGGTGTAGCCGTCGGCAATGACGGTGCAGTTGTTGATGCCCTCAATCACATTGATGCGCGTGCCCACAGGGGTCAAGCCGCGCATGCGCTGGGCGATCACGCTGGGGTCAAGGTCCATGTAGAGCATCACGGCCAGGCACGTGACAATGTTCTCCAAGTCGCGGTCGCTGGTAAAAGGCGCAACGAGCTTGCATTCCTTGCCCCCGTACACATAGTAGATGCGCGACGAGCTCTCCCCTTTCACGACTTGCCTCACATAGAGGTGGCGCTTGGGGTCTTTGGACGACCATTCAATTTCTTGCGCCACATCCACATCGAGCAGTGGCTTGATGGTGTCGGTCACTAACTGGTCGTCGGCGCGATAGACGATGCACTCGCAGCTGCTGAGGATTTTCGCCTTTTCCTGTGCCTTCTCGGCCATCGACGAGAATCCCTCGTTGTGCTCGTTGCCGATGTTGGTGATAATGCCCACCGTGGGCCTGATCATGGCCTGCAAATGAGCCATCTCGCCCGTGGTCGAGATTCCGGCCTCGATAATGGCGAGCTGGGTATTGTCGTCGAGGTCCCACAACGAGAGCGGGACACCAATTTGCGAGTTATAGCTGCGCGGCGAGCGCACAATCTTATAGTCGTCTTTGAGCAACTGGAAAAGCCACTCCTTCACGGTGGTCTTGCCACGGCTTCCCGTGATGCCTATCACAGGGATGCTAAATCGCTTGCGGTGGCTCATGGCTACGTTTTGCAGAGCCTCTAACGTGTTGTCAACCAGCAGGAAATTGGCATCGCGCATGAATCGCATGGCCTCGCTGCGACGCTCGACCACAAAATTGCGCACGCCATGATGATAGAGTGTCTCGATATAGTTGTGCCCATCGTTTTGCTTGGTTTTCAGGGCAAAAAACAATGTCTCCTTGGGATAGTTGAGCGATCGCGAGTCGGTGAGCAACTGGCTCACTACGGCCTCCTGGTCGTTCAGCTCGCTCGGCTTGACGCATAGCACGTCAGCAATTTCAGTGATAGGATATTTCATTGTTCATCAATTAAGTGATTAATTTCCTTGAGGTTCCTAATATAGGGATATTCCCTCGCCAGGTTTCGCAGCACCGCCCGCGTGTCGGCATAAAACCGGTCGATGACTTCACGGTTGCTGCTCATCGGCCTGTGATTCAAGCGTTTCGACACACGCTCACAACGAGCAATCGCCTGGCAGGAGGCATCGTCGAAGTAAGTGGCCCGGAACACTTGCCAAATGTACTCGATGGCCACCTCGCTCGGGTGCACCATGTCGGGGGCATAAAAGCGGTAGTCGCGCAAGTCGTCCATCATGATTTCATAGGCCGGGAAATAGCTCGTGCAGTCTTTGTAGACTCGATTCAGCTCATTCACCGTCACGCGCAAGGCGGCCTTGCTCAGCGAGTTCATCTCAAGCCCGTCGGCAATGTGGCGAATGGGGCTCACAGTGAAAATGACACGCAACGCGGGGTTATACTTGCGCAACAGCTCCACGGCGTGGCTGAGCGCCTCGGTCATCTCTTCCACGCTCGCCATCTTGCGGGTGAAATGGTGCTGGGGCACCTTGTGGCAGTTGGCCACCACCTGACCCGTTTCCTTCAAGCGATAGACGATGGCCGTGCCCAGCGTCACGATGAGCGTCTGGCAGCTCTTGAGATGCTCGTGCGCCTCGGCGATGCGCCCGTTCATCCGCTGCAGTGTGGCATCCTTGCTGGGCATTGAGAAGCGCGAGTGGAAGTTGTAGCTGTTCCACACGCCGCCCGCGCTAAACAGGTCGATGCCGCGCTCTGGCTCGCCGCTGATGATGCGCTCCACGCTTTGCGCGATGCTCAAGGGGTTGTAGAGCGTGCCAAACGGGTTGACATCGACATGAATCATGGCGCCGCGCAACTTGCCGCCAATGTTGTCGCTAAAACACGAGCCGAGCATCATCATGCCATCGTGATGACGCATGAAGCCCAGGTTGTCGGTCGAGCGTATCGTTGTGCGAAAGTCCATCTTGCTGCGTTCTTTTTCAATTCATCCCTCACGAGCCCACACACCCGCGAAATAACTTGACAAAAATACAAAATTCCCACGCAACCACGAAAAAAATAACCGTTAAAATTATCTTCGGGGCTTGATTTGCCCAGTTGGCAAATATTGCTTATCTTTGCCAGTTAGAAACATCGTATTACGGAACACATGAACTATAAAATACACCGAGAGGGACAAAATATCATTTTCGTGTTGCTGTTCATTCTGCTGGTGGTGAATTTGCTGGCCTACCTCACGATTGACTACAAGTCAGTCCCCCTCGCCTTCATGCTCATCTCGACCATCTTGTTCCTGCTGGTGGTGAATTTTTTTCGCTCCCCTCGCCGCCACTTCAAGGGCGACTTGAGCGATGCGGTGGTTTCGAGTGTCGACGGCACGGTGGTGGCGCTCGAAGAGGTCTACGAGGACGAGTACCTGCACTGCAACATGATTCAGCTCTCGGTTTTCATGAGCGTTTTCAACGTGCACGCCAACTGGATTCCTGCCGAGGGCATCGTGAAATATGTGAAGCACCACAACGGGCGGTTCTTGGCCGCCTACCTGCCCAAATCGAGCACCGAGAACGAGCGCTCGGCGGTGGTGATTGAGACTCTCACGGGCCACGAGATTCTCGTGCGGCAAATCGCCGGCGCCATTGCGCGGCGCATTGTCACCTACGTCGAGCCGGGCGAGCGCGTGAGCGTGGAGCAGCACATGGGGTTCATCAAGTTTGGCTCGCGCGTTGATCTCTATCTGCCGCTCGATAGTGAAGTCATGGTAAAACTTGGCGACAAGACCATGGGAGGTGTCACCCAAGTCGCTCGCCTGAAAAAACGCAATTGCAATGAATCTCATCAAGCGTAACATTCCCAATAGCGTCACGTGCTGCAACCTGCTGGCGGGCACGCTGGCCATTATCGCCGCTTTCCACAGCCTCGACACGTGGTGGTGGGGCCTGCCGGGCTACCAAGTGGCGTTTGTGATGATTGCCCTGGCGGCTGTATTTGACTTTTTCGACGGGTTAACCGCCCGGTGGCTGCACTCGGCCTCGCCGCTGGGCAAGGAGCTCGACTCGCTCTGCGACTTGGTGAGCTTCGGCTTGGCTCCCGCGCTGATTCTCTACAACATGATGCTGCAAGTCTATCCCGGCTGCAGAGGGGCGGCCTACGTGGCGCTGCTCCTGCCAGCCTTTGGCGCGCTGCGGCTGGCCAACTTCAACATCGACACGCGCCAAAGCACCGTGTTCACGGGGCTTCCCATTCCGGCCAACGCCATCTTCTGGATGGGCTTCACCGCTTTCTTGGCCACTCACCCCCACGCGCTGCCCTTGTGGGCGACCCTTGCGACCATTGTCGCGCTATCGCTGCTCATGGTGTGCGGATTGCGCATGTTCTCGCTCAAGCTCCACAGCCTGAGCCCAAAATCGGCATGGAGGCAATACCTCCTGGTCATCGCGTTTCTTGCCCTTGTCCTGCTCTTGGGCTTGGCAGGCTTGGCTCCCGCCATCTTGCTCTACGTGGCACTATCGGCCCTCACCAAGCAGGAGCAATAAGGCCCCGAGGCGTGGCTCTTGCCGCTTTCGCGTTTCCGCTTTTAATCCTTAACTGTCTATGATTTTCAAGCTACTCTTTCTCCTCCTGATCGCATTCCTTTTGTGGCCACTGGTCAAGTTCATGCTGACCGTGCGCAACGTGCGCAAGCGATTCCGCGACGCGACGGGCTTCCAGCAGGAGCAGCACGGCCGCCCAGGTGGAAACCGAGCCTGGCACAGAGGCCGCCGGCGCAAGGTCTACACCCAGGATATGGGCGAATATGTCGACTTCGAGGAGGTGAACGATGGGCGCAAGGCCGAAGCCGCGGCACCGCCTGAAGCAATCGACGAGGAGGAGCATATCACCGATGCCGAGTTTGAGGACGTTTAGCGCAATCTTGAGCGCAAGGCTGGAAGAGCCAGCAATCCCGCAAGGCGTGACACCCCGCGGGATTGAAGAATATGGCATTGAGGGAAAATTATTTCCTTGCTGGCATGGCCAGCGAAAGGCTCATCGCTGCAGCACCTTCTGGCCGCTCTTGATCACGATGCCCTTGTAATCACTGCTCACCGGCTGGCCGCTGAGGTTGTAGGCCCCTGTCTCACTTTGCTGCATGTTGCCGCTGGCAATCTCATCGATAGCTGTGACCTCTTTGGCCGTGAAGTAGCCCGTGACGGGGTTAGCCATCTCAATTCCCACTTGCTCCTCATCATACTTTACAGCGCCCTCAAGCACTTCGCACCCGCTAAACATCTCGCTGGACCTTTTTTCAACGCCCTGATTCCAGTCCTTGTTGCTGTAGATGGCCTTCAAGCGGAAGCAGCCGCTGAACATGTAGCCCAAGGTCGATACATTCTGGGTGTCAAAACTCGACAGGTCGAGCGTGTCCAAAGCCTCACAGCCACTGAACATGCTGGTCATGTTGGTCACGCTGGCGGTGTTGAAACTCGACACGTTGATGTCGGTGAGCGAGACGCAATTGCAGAACATGCTGAACATGTCGGTTACGCTGGCGGTGTTGAAACTCGACAGGTCGAGCGATTTCAGAGCCTCGCAGTTGCAGAACAGGCTGTACATGTTGGTAACGTTCGCGGTATTGAAGTTCGACACGTCAATCGCCTTCAGGGAGTGGCAGGTGGAGAACATATTGCTCATGTCGGTCACATTGGCCGTATTCAGGTACTGAAGACCCTCAACCGATTCCAGTTTCCTTAAAAAATAAAACCAAAACGCTGTGCTGGTTGGCTCATAATTGGCACACGAGGCATCGAAAACAGCTCGCTTGATTCCATAGCTGTAAGCCCACTCGGGCTTGCTGTAAAACGAGGAGTTCTGTGGAACGGTGTAGACTGTAGCGCCTTGATGAGCAGCACGCTGTGTGTCGTAATAAAAAGTGAGCGTCGAGTCGCTCAAAACGGCATAAGCCTCTGGATTCTGGGCACTGGCCTGCAGGCCAGTCATGGTCGCCACGAGGGCGGTGAGCACTGAGAGTAGTTCTTTCTTCATGTGTGTAGTTTTTTTAATAGGTTGATTATTGGCAACATCCAAACGTCAGCGCATCTCAAAGTAGCCTGACGATTAATGTTAATCGGCACAAAATTAAACAAAAAAACGGCAAGAGCAAACGTGACGGATAGAAAAACGGCTTTAACTTTTTCAGTCTACACGTTGATTTGCACCCAAACGGCTTTTCTCACTTCAATTTGAAAGGGAATGAGTGGTAAACAGAAAAAAATGAGCAACCCGTCTACAAGAGAACTAAGTTGCTCATCTCCTCTCTCCACTTGCGGTGCGTACCGGACTCGAACCGGTGACCTCCTGCGTGACAGGCAGGCATTCTAACCAGCTGAACTAACGCACCATCATTGAGGTTGCAAAATTGTTTTTCACAATTGCGAGTGCAAAGATACTACATTTTTTTTAGTCTGCAAACTTTTTCAAAGAAAAAACCTAAATTGGCGCAAATAAACCCTTTTTTAGAGCGAATCACGCGATATTCACCCAATTCTTCACGTTAAGCTCCAATGTTGCCCTAAACGTTTTTCAAAAAAACGAAAAAAGGAAGTAAAGCTAAGATAGAATATGCTACCTTAGCAAAGAGAACCACCTCTTTTACTTCCTTATGGCAAATATAACACTTTTCGCTCAAGCAACCAACAAACTTCCGAAAGAAAGTATAAGAAAAATCATCCGTGACCCCAAAACGGACTTCGGACAGCAGGCGGTGTGGCAACGTTCCAAATTCCGTTTCAGGATGCCAATCAAGCTGCTGGACTCGTCAACCATCACGCTGACCATGCCGCTCTACGAATGGGCGCGTTGCTGATGAGGATGAGTAGCTCGCGCAAGGACAGTTGCCAGCCCACCCATGAAGGCGAAATGCCCTCATGGGTGTGATAGACTGGAATAGGCGGGGGGCTATGCGGCTGCCGCGGGACTTTCGGCATCTTGGTGTTTCATCCTGCCGCGGGCGCGGGCGCTACTCAGTCGAAGAGGGTGGTGTTTTCCACAAAGTCGCCCTTGCTGTCGACCTGATAGGCAATCACCTTGCCACTGCT
This sequence comes from uncultured Porphyromonadaceae bacterium, assembly GCA_902489275.1. Lineage (GTDB taxonomy): Bacteria > Bacteroidota > Bacteroidia > Bacteroidales > Muribaculaceae > Sodaliphilus. The sequence continues at coordinate 107,853 of CABTZK010000005.1, read as the reverse complement.
TGCCAGCAACACCGATGGGGTCTGCGACTTGCCCACTGGCCCAGCTGCCTCGACGATGGGCTGCCAGCTGCCGTGAAACTTGTTTCCTGTACTCGCAACCATGTCGATTTTCCCTGTGGTGTGGAGGTCATAGCTGTCCTGCGAAAGTTCGTTGACGCTCTTGGGGTGAATCACGATGCGGAAACCGTAGGGGGCATTGAGAGTCCCTCTGGTGGTGCGTTTCCACATTTTACCATCATCGAGCACGTTGCCGTCATCGAACACGATCGACTTGGTCTTGTCGCCATCCTTGAAGTATACCGTTGCGGTGGCGGCTTTAAAGAAATCGTCGCCAAAGCTAATGTAATAGGTTGCCGAGCAGGTCTGCGCCGGCTCGCGCTCGGCATTGTCGAGGCACGATGCCAGTCCCATCATGGCAACCGCAAGCGTGAGTGTGAAAAAGATATTTCTCATGATTAAAAAGAATTAAAACGAGCGCGCGTGAGAGGCAGTTGCCTCAATGCGCCATCTTGTTAACTTGGAATCCATTAGAAAGGTGATTTTCCGGGAGTTACAACGCTTCCGTAACCGTCTATGGCAATCACGTGGGCTTTCTTATTGATCTCCGCTATCGCTTTTTCGATATTGGCTTTTGGCACTAACCAGGGGCTGGTATAGGCCGTGCCATTGCTCACAAACGAGTTGCCCGAGATTGAATTGATCGCAATGGAGGTGCTGATGCCCAAATTATAGAAATCGTCGAGATAGTGGTCTTCACCCCTGCCCGAGAGCCTGACACGCACGCCGTAGACTCCACTGCCCTTGACCGGGGCTATCGCCTTTTTCCACAGAAACGTGTCTGCGAGATCGGAGGCAAACTTGCACTTGCCGTCTCCATCGATATATTCAATCACGACGTTAGCGACATTGTGAATTTGGTAGGAGAGATCCACGCTATAAATCAAATACATTTGATCCTCGACGGCAGGCTCATCGTCATCGCTGCAGGAGGTGAGCGTGAAACTTGCGACCGCCGTGCAGACGAGAGCGGCTAATAGGAGTAACTTCTTTTTCATTGGTCTTTACTTTTAAAGATTGCAGGCTGCCAGCAGGCCGCGCGGGCGTCACTTGCCGAATGGGGAAGCTACGTCCGACGTGACCACTCGCTCTCCATTGTTGGAGATTCTAATGGCATGATAGCCACTGTTGATTCTGGCCAGGACTAACTCTAACTTGCTCTTGTCATATTGAGAGATGGGCGCGATGACCTTGGCGTTAGCGCCGGCCCCGTTGGCGCCGTCGTACTTGATCAGGCTTTCAGCTCCCAACTTGTAGCTCTCCTTGGGCGCGTCATTCTTCGGCTCAACAGCGATTCTCACGGCAAAGACCCCCGTCCCATGGTGGGGCTTGATGGCTTTGCTCCAGGAAGTGCCCGTGACGCGATCCACTTGCGGCTTGCCTGCCTCGTCGATATAGTGAATGGCCACCTGGCCCACACGCGGCATATCTTCGCCTAAATTAACACTGTAGGTTACCGTCATGTCGCCGGCTGGCGCGTCGTCGTCGCAAGCCGTGAGCGCAAGGCTCGATGCGACTGCCAGCACGATAGCGATGAGTGATAAGAACTTATTCTTCATTGCGATTTTCATTTTTAATTTTTTCATATTTGATTAATGAGTAGTTCTTTGGGGTTCTTGTAAAACCGCGTTGCAAAGTTACTGGTTTTCCTCAAAAATGCAACTATCAAGGTGATGTTTTTTGCAAGGGGCGAGCCGAACGCACCTCAACTGGGGCTTTTGGGGCTTTGTGCTTGGGGGTAGCAAGCAGCAGGTTCGATTTTTCACAAAATCGAACCTGCCTACATTTTTAGAGTATGAGAAAATTCTTTTTCCTGTACTTTTCGAATGCGTTTTTCAATCAATGCTTATTAATATTTTCTGCAAATATAATCACAAAATATTAATAAAGCAAGTTTTTTGTGCAAAAATATACTTGGCTATAAGTTTTTTTGCTGTTTTTCTTTCATAAAGTACCTTTTCATTTCGCGTTTCACCCTGGGGCTAAGCAGAATCAAGGTGGTCATGGTACACAAAGCCATCAAGGCAAAAGCAAGGTCCATGATGCTCACAAGCAGGTCGAGCTTGATGACGGCAGCCACGATAATCATCGCCAAGTAGTAGTAGTTGTAGTACTTGGTGTTTTGAGCGCCAAAGAGGAAGTTGGTGCACTTTTGGCCATAGTAGCTATAGGTAAACATCGTGGAAAACGCAAAGCAAAACACAATGGCCATGAGCAGATACTGACCCACGTGAGGTATCAGCTGCCCAAAAGCGCCCAGGGCAATGTAGAGGCCGCCACTCACCTCGCCTGTGCCCAAGCTCTGCCCTGCCATGATAATGGGGATAGCCGTCAAGGTGCACACGATGCCCGAGTCAACGGCGGGGGCGACCATGGCCACCAGCCCCTCGCGCACGGGCTCGGTGTTCATCGAGGCCCCGTGCATCATCGATGCTGTGCCCACCCCAGCCTCGTTGACCATGGCCGCGCGGCGAGTGCCTATCAAGGCGATGCCGGCAAAAGCGCCAAAGCCGGCTTTCATCGAGAACGCGCCATCGATGATCTGGGCAAACACGCCTGGTATTTGCTTGAAGTTCATGACCATGATAAACACGACCAGCATCAAGTACAACGTCACCATGGCGGGGACAATCCGGGCTGCTACCTGCGCAATGCGGCTGATGCCGCCCAAGATCACCGTCCCTACCACGAGCACGATGGCCACACCGATGGCGAAGCGCAACCATGCCGTGTTTGCCACGCCCATGGGCGTGGTAAACACGGTCGTGACCGACTCGACCAACTGGTTGGCCTGCATGAAGCACAGCGTGCCCACAAGGCCAAAAACGGCAAAGGCGACAGCCATCGGGCGCCACTTCCTGCCTAAGCCCTCGCTAATCATGTACATGGGCCCGCCCTGGAGGTTGCCTCGCGAGTCACGCCCCTTGTACATGATGGCCAGCGTGCCCTCGAAAAACTTGGTGCTCATGCCCAAAATGGCGCTCATCCACATCCAGAAAATCACACCAGGCCCGCCTATCGACAAGGCGATGGCCACACCGGCAATGTTGCCCATGCCCACCGTGGCGGCAATGGCGCTCATCAGCGCCTGGAACGAGCTGATTTGCCCCGTGTCCTTGCCCGCTTGCCTGGCCTGCTGGGCTCGCAAGGCTCTCACGCTCCATGGCAGCCGCCTGATGCTCACACAGCCCGAGTAGAGAAACAGGAAAATGCCGCCCCCGATGAGCAAGAAGAAATAAGGGTAGCCGCAGATGACGTCGCACAACGAAATAATCCATTGGCTGAGGTTGCCGTAAAATGTCTCCATTTTTAGTGTGTCTTGTGTTAAGTTTTGACTGCAAAATTACATAAAAATCTCGAATTGTGAGCCCGCTCGGCGCTCACGCTATCGCTGGCGCTGCCGGCTGTTTCTCTGGAAGTCGCTATACTTGTTGCCACTGTAGCCCGACGAGCCGTTGCCCCGGCTCAAGCCCGGGGAGAACTCATCTTCCTGGTCGTCTTTCACTTTCCGCTTTCTTTGCTCTAAGGAGTCGCCCTTCTTTTCTGGCAAGTTTTTCTTGATTTTCTCAGGCTTCTGCAAGTCGATCGCCGTCTCGTAGATGTTCCAGTTGATTTCGGTCGCCCAACCGGCACGAGCCACTTTCATACGCTTCTCCCAGGGGTAGTAATAGACCTCCTCGGGCTGACGATGCTCGGCATAGTTTCCCGTGTCCCACTTGCCATTGCCATTCTCGTCCTTGACGAGCCGCAAGTAGTACTGCGCGGGCAAGAGATGGTCGAACGTCACGCGGCCATCCGCCACTTTCGCGGTGCGGTAAAGGTTGCCGCTACTGTTGAGCAACTCCACGTAGGCGCTATCGCCCGCATGAGTGATATTGAGCAAAATCGACCCATACTCATCGAGCGAGCGCACGGCGAACCTCATCCCCGCGGAGTCATTGACCTGGTGGTAGATGTCTTCAAAAGCCGCCGAGTCGACCGAAAGGCGATAAATGCCCTCGGGCGTCAGCCTCATGGGAATCACGTAGCGCATCAACTCAAACTCGCTGGCCTGGCGAAGCGGTGGCGTGCTGACGCGAGTCCACGTGCTGTCCTCGTTCATTTGCTCAAGCGTAATCAAGCCCCGACGAATAGCCCTGATGGGCGTGGTGAATGTGAACGAGATGCTGTCGGTCACCTCAAAGACGCTTTTCTTGTCCATTTTCAGCTCCAGCCGCTCCCGTTTGGCCTTCAGCGATTGCACGATGGCCTCGATTTCATCATCAATATCCATGACCTCCTTGCCCTCGCTGGCGAGCTTGTTGCGTCGCTCACGGAGCTTCGCCATTTCCTTTTTCTTGCTCTCGATGTCCTTGGCGGTCTCTTTGGCAGCCTTGATTTCGGCATTCGACACGTTTCTCACAAAGTCAATAGTGTCGTTGGCAGGAACAAGCAGGCCCGTTGAGTCGGTCTTGAAATAGTGCAGGTCCACCACAATACTGTCGCTCTTAATGAGCGCCGAGTCGGTGAGCCAGTAATATAGCGAGTCACCACCCTCGTTGCGCTCAAGGCGATACCATTCTCGCTCGTGCTGGGCAGGGCTGATGATGTCGAGCCTGGGCAGCTCGGCATTCGGGGCCGAGGTGAGCACGTGCAGCTTGTGGCGCTCCACGCGCTTGGCCTTCTTCAAGTAGAGCGAGGTGTACTGCTCATTGAACATCGAGAGCAGGATGTCGTTGGGCAGATAGGCGGTGTGCGTGCCCATGACCACCGTGTCGACACGGCGGTCAAAGGTGAATGTGGTATCCTGCGAGGTGTAACTCGTCACGCTGGGCACAATCACCTCGTCAAGAAAAGCATAGCTCTCATTGCGTCCCATCCGGTAATTCCCGTCAAGGTCGTTAAGGGCAAACACGTGGTAGCGCCCGGGCCTGAGATTGCGCAAGGTAAACTGCCCCTTGTCGTTGGTCTTGGAGATGCGCTCGAGCGGCAAGGTCGTGAACGCCGAGTCGTCGAGGTTGGTGGTCGCACCCACCAGCACGCTTTGCATGGGTTCTAAATCACTGGCTCGCAAAACGATACCCGATATTTCCAATGTGTCGATTGAGTCGCCCGTCGAGAAAGTATAGTAAAAGTTCTCTAATCGGTTCCCCTCGTTGTTATCTTGCAGGGCGTCACTGAAGTCGATGGTGTAGGTGGTGTTCGGCTTCAGCGTGTCGTTGAACTCGACGTACACACTCTTCCCCAGTGCCTTGATGCTGGGCGGCTGCTTTTGCGCTGGCGAGACCACCACCTTTTTCTGCTGGTCCTTGAGCACGACAATCTCGTCGAAGTCGAGTCTCACCTTATTGCCCTTGAAGTTGAGTGTGCCATGCGCAGGATGACACCTCACCAGCACAGGCGGCGTGTAGTCACGCGGGCCGCCCTCGGGGTTGCCAATGCTGGCACACGACCACAGGAGCAGCCCCACGACTGCCGCCAGCAACAGGCCTGCCAATTTTCTCAATGTCATTTCGATGAGGGATAATTCACAATAACCGTCTTGCTTTCGTCTCTCGCTATACCCTGTTTTCAGGCTTGCCTGCTTGCCAGGCCTTGAGGTTGCTCGTGATAACGCTCATCAGGCGAATGCGAGCCTCCTTGCTTGCCCAGCCAATGTGGGGCGTGAAGTAGCACCGCGGAGCGGCAAGAAGAGGGTTAGAGATTAAAGGCGGCTCAGGATCCATCGACTCAATGCCGGCTCCCAGCAGCCTGCCCTCGCGGAGTGTCGCGGCCAAGTCCTCATCGACCACAAGCCCGCCACGAGCGGTGTTGACAAAGATGGCTTGGGGCTTCATCATCAGCAAGCGCTCGCGGTTCACCATGCCACGATTGCCCGGCGTGAGGGGACAGTGCAAGGTCACCACATCGCTTGTTTTAAATAAGGTGTCGAGTTCCACCTTGGTGATGCCCTCGGGCAAGTCGTCCTGCCTCTTGCTGGTCACAGCCTGCACGGCCATGCCAAAGGCCAGCGCGATGCGTGCCACAGCCTGCCCAATGTGTCCCAGCCCCACGATGCCCAGCGTCTTGCCGGCGAGTTCTATCACAGGCGTGTCGGCGTAGGAGAAATCCTTGCAGCGGCTCCACTCGCCGTCGCGCACTTGGCGCGTGTAGTGGCCGATGCGGTTGGTGATGTTCAGGATGTGGGCAAAGGCAATTTGAGCCACCGAGTTGGTGCTGTAGGCTGGCACATTGGTCACTGTGATGCCATGCTCATGGGCGGCATCCAAGTCAACCACGTTCACACCCGTGGCCATCACGCCAATGTAGCGAACACTCGGCGCAGCCTCGATGATTTCCCGCGAGATGACCACCTTATTGGTCAACACGCAATCGGCGCCCCTCATGCGTTCCAGCGTCTGGCTGGCGGCGGTGCGGTCGTAGACCACCAGGTCTCCCAGCGCCTCCATCTCTTTCCAAGACAGGTCGCCAGGGTTGCCGGCATACCCGTCGAGCACAACAATCTTCATCATGTCTTCATTGTTTTTGATGCGCCTCCTTTCTCTATGGGGGGCGCTATTTCACAAATGCGCCACAAATTTACAAAATTTCTTCTATTCTTGGGGGCTGGGGACTCAATTATTGTGGCACAAGCCACAAAATCGATATTACGCAGCAACATGTGCGCGCACAACGCACGTACAAAATGTGCAGTTTTTTAAAAAATTATGCCTATCTTTGTAGTCCAAAATCTATGCGAACGATTATGGTCAAGGAAAATACAATCAAGATTTTTGAAAAAAGTTTCAAGGAAAACTGGGACTTGCCCGCCGTGAGCGACTACAACTCCAAACTCACGCTCACCTACGGTCAACTGGCCAGCGGCATTGCCAAGATACACCTATTTTATCAAGCCATCGGCATCAAACGAGGCGACCACATTGCCCTCATCGGCAAGAACACGCCCTCGTGGGTGATGACCTACATGGCCACCATCACCTATGGCGCCGTGATTGTACCCATCCTGCAAGACTTCAACCCTAACGATACCCAACACATCATCCACCACAGCGACTCGAAACTGCTCATGTCGAGCCACGCCATCTTCGAGACGCTCGACTTCGACACGCTGCAGCACGTGAGGGCGGCCATCTCGCTCGACGACAACACCCTCATGGCCGAGAAAGAGGGCGAAACGATTGGGGAAGCCATCAACAACATCAACTCGCTATTCGAGAAAGCCTATCCTGACGGATTCCACGTGAGCGATGTTCAATACCCCGAGATCTCCAACAACGAGCTCATGGAAATCAACTATACCAGCGGAACCACAGGATTCAGCAAAGGCGTGATGCTCACGGGCAATAACCTGGCAGGAAACATCATCTACGGGATTGACTCGCAATTGTGCTATCGCGGCGCAAGGGTCGTCTCGTTCCTGCCACTGGCGCATGCCTACGGATGCGCCTTCGACATGCTGGCCCACTTGGCAGCAGGCGGGCACATCACCCTGCTGGGCCGCATCCCCTCGCCCAAAATCATTGTCAAAGCCATGAACGAGGTGAAACCCACGCTGGTCATCACCGTGCCCTTGGTGCTGGAGAAAATCTACACCAAGATGATTGTGCCAGTGATCTCTAAAAACATGCTGCGCTGGGCCATGGCAGTGCCCATGCTCGACAAGCGCATCTACGAGCAAATCAGGAAGAAACTCATCGACGCTTTTGGCGGATGTTTCGAGGAAGTCGTTGTGGGGGGCGCTCCATTTAATGCCGAGGTAGAGGAGTTCCTCTACAAAATCAAGTTCCCATTCACCGTGGGCTACGGCATGACCGAGTGCGCGCCGCTGGTGAGCCACACCCCGTGGCGCGAGTTCGTGCTGCACAGTGCTGGCCGCGTGCTGCCGGGCATCATGGAGGCCAAAATCCTGAGCGACGACCCCGAGAACGAACCCGGGGAAATATGCGTCAAGGGCGAGAACGTGATGATGGGGTACTACCACAACACCGATGCCACCGACAAGGTGCTGCATGAAGACGGCTGGCTGCACACGGGCGACATGGGCACAATCAGCGCCGATGGCACCCTTTTCATCAAAGGACGCCTGAAAACGATGCTTTTGGGCGCTAACGGGCAAAACATCTACCCCGAAGAGATTGAGGCCAAGCTCAACAACATGTCCTACGTCAACGAAAGCCTTGTCGTGGAGCGCGACGGGAAACTCGTGGGCCTCGTCTACCCCGACTATGAGGTGATGGACGCACAGGGCATCACCCGCGACAAAATGCCCGAGAAAATGGAGGAGGTGCGTACCGAGCTCAACAAGCTGGTGGCGCCCTACGAGCGTCTCGCACGCATCGAATTGAGCGCAAGCGAATTTGAGAAGACCCCCAAGCGCAGCATCAAGCGCTTCCTCTACAGCCGCTAAGGCTGGCAAAGCGTGGGCTGCTCAATCAAGGTTTAAACGAGCATCTTTTTATTTACAATAATTAACTCAACTTGATTAAACCGAAAGAGTTATTCACAAGCAACTGATTTGCAATAATTTAAACAAATAAACAGTGTGAATAAAGTTTAAACACTTAGGTTTTTGGCGCTTTCACAAGAAAAAAAAGCAAAAAAATTGTTCGCATGTGATATTTTTATTATAAATTTGCAGCGTTATTAGATTGAACGAGAAAAAAATTATTGTTTTATTATTTTTAAAAAATTACGAAAATGAAAAAGTTAGTTTTATTACTTGCCGTTATTTCGAGTGTTGCTTTCTTCTCATGCAAGAAGACTAACAATGGTGATGCTACTGCTACTGACAGCACTGCTACTGACACGGCTGCTGTTGTTGATAGCGCTCTCCAAGTTGCCGATAGCGCAGTGAATGCTGTTGCTGATAGCGCAAACGCTGCTATCAACCAAGTTGCTGACAGCGCAAAGGCTGCCGTTGAAACTCCCGAGGCTGCTAAATAAGCAGTGAAATAATTCGCAGTACAGTAAACTGTAAAAGGATTTGAAGCTGTTTCCCATTCAGGGAAGCAGCTTTTTATCTTTACTCACTTACCCTCTTGCCTGCCGCAAGAAAATGAGTAACTTTGCCACTAAAAGAAACCCATCAACGGTAAATTTGAAAAAAGATGACGAAAAGATTAGTGATTAACTCTTTTGAGGAATTTGCAGCCTATCAAGGCAAGGAATTAGGCGTGAGCGAGTGGCTCGTTGTGGACCAAGGCAGAATCAACACCTTTGCCGACGCGACACTTGACCACCAGTGGATTCACGTCGACACCGAGCGAGCCCAGGCCGAAAGCCCCTTTAAACGCACCATTGCCCATGGCTATCTCACGCTGAGCCTCCTGCCCTACTTGTGGAACCAAATTGTTGAGGTGAACAACATCGACATGCTCGTGAATTATGGCATCGACAAAATGAAATTTGGCGATGCTGTGTGTTCAGGCAGCAGCGTGCGCCTCGCGGCCTGGCTGCACAGCATTGCCAACCTGCGTGGCATTGCCAAAACCGAGATTGACATTCGCATCGAGATTGAAAACCACCGCAAGCCCGCACTAAGCGGCATTGTTTCCTTCCTCTACTACTTCAAGAAAGCCTAAGCATGAGGATGCGGCGGGCGTCTATGGCCGTTTCGGAGAATTGAAGCTGCGGCTCACGCGGTTGTTGACTTGAGCGGCCTTGGCCTTTTCTTTCTCGTGCTGGGGTTCATTGCCGCCACCGTTGTTGTGGCTGTTCGGTACAGGCACAGCGTTGTGGCTGCCTCCCGTGATCCCGGTTTCCTCACCAGGCATAATGGGCTGGCGCAACTCGTCACTCTCCCCTTTTTCGTTGTCGGCCTCTACCGAGACGGTATCATATTCCGGCAAGTCGCTGTGGCTGTCCTCCTGGGTGTCGCGTTCGTCGTAAATGCCACATTCGTAAGCGTTTTCAGGGATGTCGATGGGCACAAACTTGGCGACGACTCCAGGTCTCAACTCCCGGTCGGCAAGTACCTTTTGGAAAAAGCGGCCACAAATGGGCAAAGCCGAGCGGCTGCCCTGCCCCATGCTTGAAGTGAGGTGAATGCAGCGATACTCGCCACCCACCCACGCGCCACACACGAGATTTGGCGTGACCCCGATAAACCAGGCATCACTATGATTCTGGCTGGTACCCGTCTTGCCGCCAAAGTCAATTTGATCCATATAGGGGTCCACATAGTCTGACAGGCGCTGCGAGGTGCCTTCCGCATCGCTCACGCCAGCCACCAGCATCTTCTGCATGAGGAAGGCTGTGCGGGCTTTCACAGCCTGGGTCTCTTCAAACTCGCGTTCGTAGTTGTAAATCTCGGTCTCTCCACCGTCAGGATCAACCCTCATGATGCGCTTGACCAGCACAGGGTCGTGCTGGCGGCCATAGTTGGCGATGGTGCTGTAGGCGTTGGTCATTTCGAGCAGGTTCACATCCATGGAGCCCAAGCACAGCGACGGCTTGGCACAAGTGGCGCTCTTAGGGCGCAAGGGCGACTTAATGCCCAAGTCGTATGCCGTTTTCTCCACGTCGTTCATGCCAATTTCAGTCCCGACTCTCACGGCTACACTATTGATACTGCGCGCAAAGGCTTCTCGCAAGGTCATGTTCTCGCCCGAGAAATAGCCTTGTGCGTTGTGTGGCTGGTATTGCTCCATTTCTTGTTTTTCCTCGTTATAGACCTCAAGGGAGATGTAATCGTCAAGGCGGCGGTCACATGGCGAGAGTCCCTTCTCCATAGCTGCGGCGTAGACAAACAGCTTGAAAGTCGATCCTGGCTGCCGCATCGACTTCACCTTGTCGTATTTCCATGTCTTGTAGTCGATGTCGCCCACCCAAGCCTTGACAAATCCCGATTTTGGATCCATGGCCACAAACCCGGCGTGCATGTAGTGCAGCATGTGCCTCACCGAGTCGATCGGGCTCATCACCTTCATGCTGTAGCTCGGCACGACCTTGCCGCCATCGCGCTTGTACTCGAAGATGCGCATCTCGCGCGGCTGATTCATGTAGTAACTCACCGAGTCGGGGTTATGGGGATATTTGGTCTTGAGTTGCTTGTAGAAGTCGCACTTTTCGGCCGTTTGCTCGGCAAAGTTGGGCAGCACGTCCTCATTCTCGTCCACCCAGCAGTCGTCATCGCCCCAGCGGCGGTCAAACAAGCGCTGAATCTCATACATTTGCTCCATCACGGCTTGCTCGGCATATTCCTGCATCCGCGTGTCGATTGTGGTGTAAATCTTGAGTCCATCGGTGAAGAAATCCACATCGTTTTCCTCACACCATGCCGCCATCTCGTCGTTCACTGCATTGCGGAAATAGAGGGCAAGTCCCTGGTCGGCCGTCTCGACATGCAGGTTCAAGGGGGTGGCTTGCTTGCTCAACCGCTCGTAGTCGTCACGCGAGAGGTCTCCATGCCTGACCATGTTCAGCAGCACCACGTTGCGCCGCTGCATGCTCCGCTCGGGATTGCTGCGGGGATTATAGCTCGATGTGGCTTTGAGCAAGCCCACCAGCACCGCGCACTGGTCGACGGTGAGGCTGTCGGGGGTGGTGTTGTAGTAGGTGCGGGCCGCTGTCTTGATGCCGTAGGAGTTGTTGCCAAAGTCAACCGTGTTGGCATACATGGTGAGGATGTTCTCCTTGTTGTTGAAAATCTCCAGCTTGGTAGCCAGTGTCCACTCCTTGGTTTTGCTGATGAGTATGCCCAAGCCGGGTATCTTGCACAGCAGGCCGCGATTGTTGGAGCGCACCTTAAACATGTTTTTGGCCAACTGTTGCGAGATGGTACTCGCCCCGCGCGCCCGGCTGTGAAACATGGCATCCTTGACAGCCGAGAAAATGCCCAGGAAGTCCACGGCCATACCGCGGGGACGGCTGTAGAAGCGCTCGTCTTCGGTATCAATCAATGCCTTGAAAAACATGGGGTTGATTTCCCCATAGGTCACGGGAGTGCGATTCTCGTCAAAGTACTTGCACAGCAGCTTGCCATCGGCGCTGTACACATAGCTGGCATTGTTGGTCTTGGGGTGCATCACGCTATTGAGCGAGGGCGACTTGCCAAAGAGCCACAGGAAATTGATATCGACAGCAACAACAAACAGCAGAAGGCACACCAGAAGTGTACCCACTGCCGACATCATTTTAATATACCATGGGCGCCCCACAAAGATGCCCTTATACCATCTCCAGAAACTGTGGTGCCAGTGCTTGAACGCGCTCCATACCGATGGCTCAAAACGGGTTTTATTCTTTGCCATAGAGTAGGCTTTTTAACATGTTTAATCGTGGCAAAAGTAGCAAAATTGTTGGGGGTACGCCCCTTTTTTTTTGATAAATATGTTTAATTAACTCAAAAACGCTTTTTTGAGTTTTTCAACATCGTCAAGCTTCTCCCAAGTGAAGAGCTCCACCTGCATGGTGCGGTCGCCCTCGTACTTCGACTTGAAGCACTTCGTCACCACTTGAGGATCGCGCCCCATGTGGCCGTAGGCCGCGGTTTCCGCGTAGATGGGCATGCGCAGTTTCAGCCACTCCTCAATGGCGTGTGGGCGCAAGTCGAAGAGCCGGTCCAGCGTCTTGGCAATCTCGGCATCGCTCTGCTTCACGTGGCTGGTGCCATAGGTGTTCACGTAGACACTGACTGGGCGCGCCACGCCAATGGCATAGCTGATCTGCACAAGCATCTCGTCGGCAATACCGGCGGCCACAGCATTCTTGGCGATGTGGCGAGCGGCATAGGCAGCGCTACGGTCAACCTTGCTGGGGTCTTTTCCGCTGAAGGCACCGCCGCCGTGCGCGCCACGCCCGCCGTAGGTGTCGACGATAATTTTGCGTCCCGTCAGGCCGGTATCGCCATGAGGGCCGCCAATCACGAACTTGCCCGTGGGATTCACGTGCAGGATGAGGTCGTTGTCAAAGAGTTTCTGAACCTCGGGGGTGAGTTTCGCAATCACACGAGGCAACAAGATTTTTTTCACGTCGTCGCCGATGCGCGAGAGCATGCGCTCGTCGGCCTCGGCCTGGGTGATTCCCTCCTTTTCGGGCTTGATGAAATCATCGTGCTGGGTACTCACCACGATGGTGTGCACACGTACGGGGCGACGCGTCTCGCTGTCATACTCCACCGTGACCTGGCTCTTGGAGTCGGGGCGCAGATACGGCATCTGCTGATTGCGGCGCAACTTGGCGAGCTCAAGCAGCAGCACGTGCGCCAGTTCGAGGGTGAGCGGCATGTAGCTGGAGGTCTCGTTGCAGGCATAGCCGAACATCATGCCCTGGTCGCCAGCGCCCTGGTCGGCCTCATCGGCACGCTCCACGCCACGGTTGATGTCCTCGCTCTGCTCGTGCAGCGCCGATAGCACACCGCAAGCGTCGGCATCAAACTGATACTCGCTCTTGGTGTAGCCAATGCGCCTGATCACCTCTCGGGTAACTTCTTGCAAGTCGATGTAGGTTTTCGACTTCACCTCGCCCGAAATGACCACTTGACCCGTGGTCACAAGAGTTTCACACGCGACTTTTGAATGCGGGTCAAAAGCCAAAAACTGGTCCAGGATAGCGTCGCTAATCTGGTCGGCCACTTTGTCGGGATGGCCTTCGGATACGGATTCCGATGTGAACAAGTAATTCATTTTTTCCATCATTTTGCGGTGGAAAAAATGCTAAGTGTGCTGTTGAAATGCGTGTATAGGACTTAATTTCGCAGTTTTAGCATTTTTTCAAGTGGTTGCAAGCAGCCAAATTTTTCCACCAGGTTATTAAAAAATTTTTTCAGTCTGCAAAGGTACACCCACACTGGCATCAACACCAAGCAAAATGTGCTAAATGTTGTTAAGCCAGCATGGGTGTGCCTTTATTTCGTCCGTCTGAAAAAACGCGTGCAGGCTTGTCACACTTCAAGGTCGATGTTCAACTGCTCATGCCAGGGCAGGCCGCTCTTGGCCACCTGCTCCAGGAAGGGGTCGGGATCAAATTCCTCCACGTTGTACACGCCAGGCTTCTTCCACAAGCCCTTCAAGAACATCATCGCGCCGGTCATGGCTGGCACACCCGTGGTGTAACTCACGGCCTGCATACCTGTTTCCTGAAACGCCGCATGGTGATCGCAATTGTTATAGATGTAATAGGTCAGTGGCTGGCCATCCTTGCCGATGCCACTCATGCGGCAGCCTATTGAGGTGTGCCCCGTGTAGTGCTCTCCCAAGTCTTTGGGGTTGGGCAGCACCGCTTTGAGGAATTGCAAGGGGATGATTTCCTGACCGTTATAGACCACGGGGTCAATACGAGCCATGCCGATGTTCTGAATCACGCGCAAGTGGGTGAGATATTCCTGCCCGAAAGTCATCCAAAAGCGGGCGCGCCTGATGGTCGGGAAATTCTGAACCAGCGACTCCAGTTCCTCGTGATACATCAAGTAACTCTCGCGAGGGCCAATCTCCGGGTATGTGAGAGGCTTGTGAATTTCGAGAGGCTCTGTCTCTATCCACTTGCCATCTTGATAGTAACGGCCTTTCTGGGTAATCTCGCGGATATTGATTTCGGGATTGAAGTTGGTGGCGAAAGCCTTGCCGTGATTGCCAGCATTGCAATCCACAATATCGAGGCAGTGAATCTCCTTGAAATGATGCTTGGCGGCATGGGCGGTGTAAACGCCGCTCACCCCAGGGTCGAATCCGCAACCCAGAATAGCGGTCAACCCAGCCTGCTCGAAGCGCTCGCGATAGGCCCACTGCCAGCTGTACTCAAAGTGAGCCTCGTCTTTGGGCTCATAGTTGGCCGTATCCAAGTAGCTCACCCCACACTCCAAGCAAGCCTCCATGATGCTGAGATCCTGATAAGGGAGCGCCAGGTTGATGACGAGTTGGGGCTGGTGTTTCTTGAGCAGCGACACCAGTTGCGGAACCTCGTCGGCATCTACCTCGTCGGTCAGGATATTGGCTTTTCCTAAGCGCGCCTTGATGTCGGCGGCCACGCGATCGCATTTCTCCTTGTGGCGTGACGCCATTACAATCTCGTTGAAAATGTCGGGATTCTGTGCGCACTTGAAGGCACACACGGTACCTACACCACCGCACCCGATAATCAATACTTTATTCATGTCGATGTACCTTTGTCTATTTTTCTTTGTTGCAAAGATACGAAGAAGACAACAGATTATAGAGCGAGGAATAAACTTTTTTTGAGGGAAACCGTTTTTTTGCGCCTGGTGGCTTAACGCATCGCGAAACGAGCCGATGCGCATCGGGGCACCGGCATCCAGCGAGGCGATTAGCCGTTTCGAGCGGTTTTAGGCTTGTTGCGGGGGTGGTGAGCGAGAATCTCTTGGCGCAAGTGGCTACGGTCGATGTGCAGATAGATTTCGGTGGTTGTGATGCTTTCGTGCCCCAGCATCTGCTGGATGGCCCGCAAGTTGGCGCCGCCCTCGAGCAAGTGAGTGGCAAAAGAGTGGCGCAGCGTGTGCGGACTCACCTGCTTGCGTATTCCGGCTCGCTCGCACAAGTCTTTGATGATATAGAACACCATGACTCTCGACAAGCCCGAGCCACGGTTGTTGAGGAACAAGATGTCGTCGCATCCAGGCTTGACCACTTGGCGAGAGCGGTTTTCCTTGAGGTAAGTTCTGATTTGCTCTAAAGCCACTTGGCCAATGGGCACAAGGCGCTGCTTGCTGCCTTTTCCCTCGACGATGATATACTCCTCGTCGAAGAAAACGTGCGACAGCCGCAACCCCGTGACCTCCGAAACCCGCAGCCCACAACCATAGGCCGTCTCAATGATGGCGCGATTGCGCTGCCCATGAGGCGCGCTCATGTCGATGCAGTCAATCATGCGGTCAATCTCGTCGAGGGTGAGCACCGTGGGCAGGTGGCGGCCGATTTTGGGCGTTTCGAGCAACTGAGAGGGGTTTCTGTCGACAAATCCCTCCATTTTCAGAAACTTATAGAAACTTTTGATGCCAGAGATGATGCGGGCTTGCGAGCGCGCGCCGATGCCCAAGTCCTGCAACGTGCACACAAAATTTTCCAAGTCATCGCCCGAAAGGAATTCCACACCTTTGCCCGTGTGAGCCACGTAGGCCGTGAGTTTTTCCACATCGCTGCCATAACTGGCGGCCGTGTTGGCGCTCAGCCCCTTTTCCACTTGCAAGTACACGCGATAGCGCTCCTGTACCTGACCGATGTCGTCGATCGCTCTCAAAGTTTACCGGGTGAGGAAATAGGACAAAAACATGATGAGGATGAGCAAAAGGATGAGCAGCGAGCAACTGCACGAGACCGTGCGCACTTTAGGCTCCTGCCCATTGTTCGCCTGCTTGTATTGCTCGATGAAGTCCTTCATTTTCTGATCCTGGTCAAAGGTGCGTCGCTGGCCGCTCGGCAGGTTGCCGCTGTGCTCAATGCGTATTTCCCGCGGGCCGCCCTGGTTGTAGGGGCCCACAATGCCCCCTTTTTCCAAGTCGCTCATGAGATGGCTCGCACGCTCGATGGGGATATTGAAATACCTGGCCAACATGGGCACTGAGATGGCGCTGCACGTGCGCACATAGCCGATGGCATCGTTGTAGAGCGGGTCGTGCTCGGCTCCGGTGACCTCGGCAATCGACGGATAATAGGGCTCGTCTTGAGCCTCGTCAGGAGAAAAAGGCGGCGGTGTTTCCTGGGCAAGGGGCTGGTCGGGCAAGGGGATGTAGGCATAGTCGCCAATGATGGTGAGCGTGCTTTGGCACTCGGGGCAAATGGTGACATTGCCCGTGGCCTCGATGGCCGATGGGTCAAGCAATATCTGGTGTTGACACTTGGGGCAAATATACTTTTTCATTGTTCGTTCAATCAGTTAGCTCAATAAATTTCCCAAAATGTAGTAAAGCACTAACAAAATGGCCGTGAATAGTGCCGTGTAGGCGGCGCATCCCCAGTAGGTGAGTCCTTTTCCCGCCGTTTTTCTCTTTTTACGCTTCCTGCTGGGTTTGCGGGATGGCTGTTGCCCACGGCTGGATTGAATGGCAGGCTGATTCGAGTCTACAAATGAAATGGGGTTGCGTTGTTGCTGGCGTGATGACATCGTTGTTGTTGAGTAGTGATCCCTTGCTGGCGCACAGGTGACCGGCGCGCCGCAGTGGGCGCAATTGGAGCGTCCCGCTGGAATAAGGGCGCCGCAGTAGTTACAATAGGCATTGACCGTTTCAGGACGCGCGGCTGCTGGCATTGCAGGCTTGCGCGAGGATTGTGGCTTGCGGCGAGGAGGCACGGGGGGTGGTGTGTCGGCCGCATCGCCGCTATCCACTTTCGGGCTGTCCACTTGGTACACCGCAAGGCAGCGAGGGCACACCACGCTCCCTTTCAGTGCTCGCAACTCGCCTGGCGAGAGTTCGCGCTCTTGGCCACATTTTGGACACGTGCACAGCATGGGCAGTTAGGCTTCATAGTGAATCGTCGCCATGGTCACAATGCGCCATTGGCCGTTTTCCTTGCGGGCAGTGCCTGGGGCATCGGTCACAATGCGCCGAGCGCCGCCCGACATCTGGATGTTGCTGCCCGTGCAAGCCCCCGTGATGTTCTCGGTGGGCATCATGAGCGCCAACTGGTGCACCTCGTCATTGTCAATCACTTGGAAGGTGCCGTTCACACCATCGGCTGTGATGAGTTCGTAGATGCTATTGCCACGCTCAAATTGGGCACTTTCCGCCATGAAATAGCCACGCCTGTCGGGACGGGTTAGGTACAGCTTTTGCGGCTGCTTCTTGTGGTGGCTGTCCTGTGGCCGGCTGCTGGGCACTGGCGCTGCCGGCGCATGGTCTCGCCACGCGGCCCGCTCCATGCAGGAGAGCCGCTGCTCCATGAGTTGCAGGGCGTTTTCCAAGTCGCTGGCCCGCTTTTTCATGGCCGTCTTGAGCGCGTTCATCTCCTCGCGTCCTGATTGGCGGGCGGCTGCCGCGCTCTTTTTAGCCATGAGAGCCACGACAAGCCCTGCCACGGCAATGATGAGCAACAGCGCACTGACCAGGAGCTGCACCGCGCGGCCACTGTCGGCCGGCGGCACGCGTTCGCCAGTGGCTGGCAATGCTTGGGGTTGCGCTTGCTGAGCCGAGTCGATTTGACTCATCGCCGCGTTCCCCTCATCCAAACCTGCCGCTTGCCCTTGCTGCACAGCCGTGGCTGCTGAAGCGCTGCCGGAAGAACTGTCGATAGGCATGGCCGGATTTTGTGCCCAGCAGCAAGCAAGGCCCACCACGCTTAACAAGATTGGGAATATCTCTTTCATCGTTATTATGTCAATTTGCGATTTTTACGAATTACCAAAGCATCATTTCATGCAAGCTTTTCGTTGCAAAGGTTCTTCAACAGATTGTAACGAATGATGCCAATGATGGGATAGAAGAACGGAACATCCTCAATCACCGCATTTTCCTCGTAGCGACCCATGAGGTAGCTGCTGATGCCGGCAATGAGATAGTTGGGGATATTCTCGCCAAGAACCTTACAGAACAAGGAGAACACCTTGGGGTCAATGCCAAACTCGTCGCGCGTCACAGCATCGCACAGCCCAATAAAGAACTGGTTGAACTCCTGCACTTTTTCGACAAGCGCGTTGCGCACATCGAGGTCGTTCACCTCGGCCATGGTCATATTTTCCTTGTCAATCATCGAGTAGCAATACTTCATGGCGTTGATGTTGCGTGGGCGCATCATTTCGAGGAGCGACTGCATCTCGGGCGAGGCATTGCTGTCGAGCCGCTGGTTTTCCAGCCTCACGCCGCCACGGCACGTGATTTGCTTGGGCTGCTCGCTCTCAATCTTGATGGTGAAAGTCTCGGTGTACTTCTCGCCGAAGACACGCTCCAGTATCATTTGGGTGAACTCGTTGATTTGCTCCTTGCTACCCAAAATATTGAGGATTTTGCTGCCCGTGCCCGAGAAGTAGATTTGCTTGGGCTTCATGTAGGCACGATGCTTCATCGACGCGGCGATGTAGTAAATCAACGCGGCATAGAAGTACATAAACACGAGTTTGCGCTGGTCGTCGTTGCGCAGCAGCGTATTGTAGCTGAACATGTTCAAGTCCATTTTGGGCATGTTGCGCAGTTGCTCCACGTGCTCAATCGAGAACAAGAAAGCATTGATGTCCTCGCTTCGCTTGCCAGCCATGATAGTGTTCATGATGCTGTTGAGATAGGTCACATCGGGATTGCGGCTCACGAGCTTACGGAAGTACTCGGTGTAGTGCTTGAGCAGCGGGTTGTTGTCGGCATCGTTTTTGGTGAAAGCGTCACCAAAGATCGCATCGCCTGCAAAGCGGAACGACGAGATGGCCACTGGAACCGTCTTTTGCTGGTCGGCGCTCGTTTGGTAAATCACCGTGTCGCTGGTGCCGCCGCCAATGTCAATCGACACATAGCTGCTGCCCGCCACATCGGCACTCTTGTAGTAGAATGCCGGCGCAATCGACTCGGGATAGGCGTGCAGGTTGTTCTCAATACTGCCGCCAATGTAGGTCTTGTAAAGATCCTCCCAGGCCTGTTGCAGCTTGCCACGGTCGCCGCCGCCCATGCTCACTGGGTAGAAGTAGACCATGCGCACCTTGTCAAGGTCGGC
This sequence comes from uncultured Porphyromonadaceae bacterium, assembly GCA_902489275.1. Lineage (GTDB taxonomy): Bacteria > Bacteroidota > Bacteroidia > Bacteroidales > Muribaculaceae > Sodaliphilus. Next base: position 88,231 of record CABTZK010000005.1, on the reverse strand, counting down.
ATTTTCCAGCAGTGCCTTGGCCCTGATGAGCAGCACAAGCTCACGAAGGAATTCCTTAGAGAGCATGTTGTCGCCCATCCACTTGAGGTTGGTCGTGACCTGATAGCCATCAAAATACTGGCGCTCATAGAGAAACGGGATGTTGATGTCGCTAAACAGCGTGTGTCCGCCTGTGTTGACGCTGTTGCTGGCTAAGGCGCTGCGCAATGGGAATCCGTAGGTGTCGTCGATTTCACTCGGCAAGAACTCAATGCGTTGCAACTGCTCGGCAATGAGCAAGCTGTCTTTTTTGAGCAGCGAGGCGATGAGCACCTGGTCTTTGCCGTCGGCAAAAGTGAGCGGTTGCGACTCCTGGCTGCGCTCGGCCCACTCAACATGGCTGTTGGTCGTTCCAAAATCAACAGCGAATATCAGTTCCTTGCTACTGGGAGTGTATGGCTTCCACAGGGGGAGAATCACGCCGCTAAAAGAGCCCAAGTCGTTGCGCACCGTGGCCTCGATATAGTCAAACGTGCCTTGCACGTCGTAGTAGGTTGTGCGGTAACTGGCCTTGGTGCGCAGTTTCTCGCCCACGTTGAGATTGGGCGCGCTCGTGTCGTCGCTGAGGAAACGCAGGCTGCCGCCGCCATCGGCGATATAGGTGAAAAGCTGCACTTTGTAGCTGTCGTTGCACCCCGTGCGCACAAAGGGGAAAATCGCCGTCGACAGCTGCACGTCTTGAATGATGCGCCCCGTGGCCAACTGCTCGTCGAAAGTCCACGAGGGGTCGACAATGGGCACATAGGTGCGGCTCAACTCCATGTAGCGTTTCTTGACTGGGATGCGAAGGCTCACTGTCACGGTGCCGTCGCCCACCTCAACGATGTCAATGAAATTGCGTCCCCCAATGCGGCTTTTCAAGTCGCTGGCATTGAAATATTTGAAAAACTCGGGCTTGATGGGCAGCAAGTAACTGGAGTTAGACCCCACGCTGCTGCGGGCGATATTGCCATCGAAGTAGTGATCGCTGTCAATGGCGCCGCCCAACTTGATGATGTTCTCGCTCAAGAAATCACTGACCGTCAAGAACGGGTATTGTATCGCAGTGTCGGGCAACTTGCGGTCGGCCAGCGCCAAGCCGCCTGTGTAGACTTGCGTCGCGCTGTCCCACTCACGGTTCACGTAGGTATAGTGGTCGATGCTGCCGTTGAAGTTGTTGCGCAGCACCAGCGGCAAAGGCTCATCGCCTGGCTGCTTGCGGGTTGGGGCAATCACGAAGTCGCTCTCGGCCGCCATGCCGCGTATGTCGACGCTCTTCTTGTGGTAAAGCGGCGCATCGAGCACGCTCACGGCATTCTCGCCTGCAAATGGCGAAAACTGCCGGTCAAGCGCCTGCCGCACACTTCCCTCGCAATCTTGCTGCAAGGCGATGGGGTTGGGAATCATAGCGGTGATGCGCCCGTAGAGCTGTGGCTTGTGGCGCTGGATGAGCGGGAGGTTGCGAGTCATGTAGCCATAGACGTTTCCCAACGTGTGCCGCAAGCTGGTATAGGCATTGAACAGCAAAAACATGTAGTACACAAACTCATCGTCACGCTCCCACAAGTCGCGAATCGTCCCAAACAGTTTCACGTTGGGCTCCACATTCACGCTCTCGACGGTCGTCACGCTTGGCGCAGCCATCGTGAACGAGGCGGGCGAGGTAGCGCCCAGCACCTGATTGTGCAGCAGGATAATGTACCAGTCGCTCAGGCGCTCAAAGTTGTAAACCTTGTCGCTCTGCAAGAAGAGTTCAAGCGTCTCGCCGTAGAGCCGGTGCTCGGGGGCGCTTTTAAGGCGCTCGATTTCTGTCGCCCGGTTCCACCGCACAATGTGCAAGTAGTCACGGTGATTCTCGTACTCAAAAAAGAGTTGGGCAACATCAAGCGCGTTGCTCACCATGATGAGCTCGCTCACGATGCCGTTCATGCGATCGCTTCCCGCCTGCAAGTGATCGAATGCGTTTTTCACCAAGTCGAGCTGGGCAAAGGGGCTGGGAATCGCCGTGCGCGGGTCGCGCGACAACCCGCCATTGGGGTCCTTGATTTGCCTGATGTCATCGTCCTGGTAGGGGTCTACAGGAATCCAGTCCTCGGCACTGGTCTTCGTCGTCTTATTGCTATATGAAAGTATGTTGCTCATATTCAATTTAGAGTTTTTTTCACAATTTGTGGCTTGCGGCTCAATGGCACGGGCAATTGCGTCTTGGCGCCCATCGCTCCTCCTTGCGCCACTCAACCGCTAATTGATATTCTCGTATTTTTCATCCAGCACCACCTCTGCCGCCGCGCCAAAGAGGTCGAGCAGCTTGTACTCCACCGTGCGGTCGGTAAACTTCTTGTTGTTGCGGCTCAGTTTGTTGAGCATTGAGTTGAGCGTGCTGGCATCCACACTCTTGCGGCCAAAAAAGCCTTTGCGAGTGACCACGCCATTGATGATGTTGCTCAAATTACTCTCGCCTGCATTGAAGAGTTGCACGTGGCGCACGTTGTTGTACATCTCGGTGAGCCACTCGGTGTAGTAGTCAAAGAAGCTGCCCGTGAGCGTGCGGTAGAATTGCGTGGAGGTGAACTCGCTGCGTATCTTGGGATCGTCTTGGGTATAGCCCTGGCCTATCATGTCCTTGAAAGCAGTCCGCAAGTAGATAAAGAGCATGTGGAACTTCACCATAGGGCGATAGATGAGCCTGCGCGTCTCGCTGCCGAACGTGGCGAAATTCACGTCAAGCAAGTCTTTCTCAAGCCCGTACTCAAAAGCCTTGGTCTTCTGGAAACCACCTCCTGGCTGATAGAACTGGTCATCGCTCATGCCAGCAAACTTGAGCGGGGCCATGGCGCTCACCATCTCCACCAAGTGGGCGGGGTCGTGCTGGTCGGCCACGTCGCCGGGGTCGTAGTCGTAGGGGATGGAGTTCGTCTGGTCACCCACGTAGAAAATCACATTCACGTTACGGTCGCCCTCGCCCGTGAGCGTCTCGTTGTAGTATTGCAAGGCACTTTGGGTCTTGACCACAAAATCGGCCTTGTCGATGCTCTTTCCCTGGCTGTTGTTGAGGTTAAAATAAGGAAGCACGGTGAGCCCCCCAATGGGGGCATTGCGCAGAAAACTCTTGTTGCTCACATTGAGATTCTCGGCCTGGCGAATGTTTTTCACCAGGATGGGGAAGCCGGCAGCGCCCGTGCCGCCAAAGATGCTGCTGATGAAGAAAATGCGGTCGCCATCGTTAAACACGTTGGCAAAGGCCTTGAACTCCTCGCTATCCTTAATCATGTTGAGTGCCACACTGCCAATGTTGGGCGAGCCCACAAAGCCAATGTTCATCCTGTTCTCTAATTGGTAGTTGGCAAAGAGCAGGGAGGTGAGCGCTTGATTCGGCTCGTTCATGGTGTCATAGCCAATGTACTGGCGGAACTTGCTTTGACCCACAGCCTCCATGTCGAAGACGAAGGAGTCGTTGACACGCGTGCCACCCATGCCCATGATTTCGCGCAAGGTCGAAATCCTGTTGGCAAAGAATCCGTCGCCATTGACCTCGTTTCCATAGAGCTTCTGGCGCACAAGGCAATACTCGGCGAGCATCTTCTCGGTGCGTTTCAAGTCCTCGTTGCTCTTATGGGGGTCAATGATGATGGGTACCAGCTCAAAGTTCTTGATGGGCTGGCCGTTCTCGTCCATCGGCCGCACTCCGGCTGCCGAAAGCATGATGAGGGATTTGAGTACCCTCGACCCTGTGCCGCCAATGGCAAATAGAAAAAGTCTCATGTCGTTGAGTTTTGCGGTTTTAAGTTTGCAGTTTGCAATGAAAGTCTTGAATGTTGCCGCCTGCTGGCCAATGCCCTATTGCGGGATGGGCGTGTGACGGCAATTACTGCTCCACCAGCGCATGGAGAACGAGGCCACCACAAACATGATAGCCACCACAACCATGTTGACCAGCTCGAACGACACCATTTGGTTGCCATATTCCAAGTCGCTGGCGGCAAAGACGGCATCGTTGATGCCGTAGCACACCACGGGTGTCGCCACCGCCACAACTCCTAACACGACCAGCCAGTGATACCAGCGGTCGAACTTCACCGAGTTAATCACATAGTAGTAGATGGCAGCCATGCCCCAGGTAATGGCTACTGTGGTCAGGCTCACATAGAGATACACGCTGTTGTCTCTCATCTCGGGGCTAAACTCGTTGTCATAGAATAAGCCGTCGTAGATGCCGGCGCTCAATGCGATGTAGAGTGCTGTCACGACAAGGCCCACTATGAGGTAAATTCCTTTTTTATCCATTGCGTTTTTGATGTCTTTATGGTCTGGTTGCTAACCGTTGTATTCTTATTCCTCTAACTTGAGGTCGAGATGTCCGTAGGCATTCTCGCCACCCGAGAACGCGTCGTAGATGCCGCGCAGGAAACGCTCTAAGCCAAAGGTGCTCTGGGCAAAGTTGCCAGCCACACTGGAGTCGTCACGGCTCGTGGAAGCGGCGATCCATTGCGGGAAGTCGTTGCGCAGGCTGAGCTTGATTTCGTCGCGGCGCGTGCCGAGCTTGCCCGTGAAAGTGATGATGTGGCTCATGCCGTCGAGGTAACGCTTGTTGTTGCCCGTCACTTCCTCGGGCAAGATGCGTCTCACCTTGATTGCAAAGCCATTGCGCGACTGCACCGTGTAGTTCTGCACGTTGGAAAGAAACACATCGTCCTTTTGCAAGCCGCTGAAATTAACGGCGACCGAGAAGCAAAGCCTACCCGTTTCCTTGTCGCCCTCGCAATCGCTGACGAGGCCCTTCTCCTTGCGGCTGGGACGGAAGCGGCCGGCATCGTCTTTCCACTTGGGCAGCACCTTGTAGTCAAACTCGGCTTGCGCCTGGTTGAAGCGGTAACTGTTCAGCACGCCATCCAACTTCAAGAAGCCAGCAAATTGCCGGTCGGTGGCCATGCGGTCTATCACGCCGGTGTTGGCAATGATAATGACGTAAAACGGTCGCTTCCCCTTGTATTGAAAGGGAACGCCGCTATAGGGATAGTACATGCCGTCGAAGTCGCCTGCAAGCTGGCTCACAATCATGCTCTTGCCCCGATACTGCTTGAAGATGCTGGTGGCCAAGCTGTTTTCCTCGTTAAAAATCTTCTCGACGCTCACGCCGGCGGTGTTCTGTGGCGAGTAAATCATGTCGGTCACGAGAACGCTCACATTGTTGGGCTTCTGGGCTTGAAAGATTTTGTCAAAAATCAGCTTGAAGTCGGTGTATTGGGCATTGCCCATCCCTTTGGTCGTCTCGTAGATGTTACGGTCTTGCAAGAAAGAGTCAATCGTGCCCCGATAGGGGTAGATATTATCATTCACGATGTTGATGCTCACGTTGCGCTTGCTGGGGAAAAAGTTGACGAGGTCGTTCACGGCCTTCTTGAGTTGGCCGCCCCCCGATGGCGAGTCGTAAGGCACCATCGATCCGCTGCGCTCGAAATACACCGTCAGGGTCAAGTCGTTCAAGCCGTAGACGGCAACGTTCCACGACACGGGGGGCTTGAGCTTGGCGCCCACTTGATTGATGTATTTTCCCAGCGCATCCATGTTGATTTCGCCGCTTTCGTCAATATATTTGCTGTATTTTTCGGGATTCGCTTTCACGATTGCGCAAATATTGTTGAACTGTGCCTCGGTCGTGTCACCGCTCACCAGCGCTTCCTTGACCGCTTGCTCAAGCTTGCTCTTGCCGCCACAAGCCGTTAGCCCCATGGTCACGGCCAAGAGTGCCGCTGCAATCATCCAAAGTATTTTTTTCATGTTTCCTGGTTTTCGCTATTAACCAACAAAGTTACTGAGAAAGTGCCCATTTGCCCCTCCCCATGGCGTTAAAAAACATTAACCAACGGGCTTTGCGCCGGCATGTGTCCGTGAAGCCCTCGCCTGCAAGCCATGCAGCCTCGCGCAAACACAGGGACGGAGTGAAAAAGCCCTGCGCGTCAGCGCAAGCGGATTTGCTGACCCTCCTCCACCTCGGCGTCTTTTTTCATGTCGTTTAATTTGAGCAGGCTATTCAGGCGGATTCCAAACATTTGCGCTATCACCCACAGGCTCTCGCCCTCGCGCACGGTGTAAAGGTCGAAATTCTCGGGGGCGCTCTTCGCCTTTCTCTCCACCCACACCCAGTCGCCAATGGCGGGAACGGCATGCGCATCTTCAATGTCGTTGAAAGCCATCACCCGGTCGGGCTTCAAGTTGAACTCTAACGCAATGCTCTCGTAGGTGTCGCCTTTCATGGCAATGATGTAGTGCAAGTTCCACTTGCGGTGCACGGCGTGCAAGAACTCCACTTTCTTGAGCATGGCCTTGCGCGCTTTCTCGTCAAGCTCGGGGTCGAGGGTCGAGTCGGGGGCAAGATGGTGGCGATAGGCCACCACGGGCTGCCCCTGGTCATACTGGATGAGGCAATACTGCTCGATCAGGCTGATGAGCTGCGAGGCATAGTTGGGGTCCTCGGCGTAGCCGCACTGCTGCAAGCCGCGCGCCCAGCCCTTGTAGTCGGTGATGTCAAGGTCATAGAGTTTCTTGTAGCGTGGCGACTGCAAAAAGCGGGCATGGTCCAAGTAGGAGTCGCTCACTCGCTTGTACTGGCGGTAGCTGATGCTGTTGGCCTCGTCGCCCACCGTCACCCGGTCGCCTTTCCAGCTCTTGTGGCACTTGATGCCAAAGTGGTTGCGCCCCACGCGCGCCAGGTAACTTTGCCCGGCGCCGCTCTCAAGCAGTCCCTGCGCCAGGGTGATGCAAGCCGGCACGCCATATTCCTGCGCCTCGCTGATGGCAATGTCCTTGTAGGTGTCGATATATTTCAAAAAGCGGGTCGAAAGGCGCTGTGAGGCCGTCGCAAAGCCGCAAATAGCCACAAAAACGAAGCAAAATGCGATTTTCAGGTGACTATCTGAAAAATTATCAATATATTTGCGCTTGAGATTATTCTTACATATCATCGTAAACGTCATGACAGAAAAAAATATCGTTACAAAGATTCAAGTCTTATCGCTCCAGGAACTCTCTCCAGAAGACCGGGAGCTTGTGACCCTTGCGAGGGAAGCTACCAAGAACAGCTATACACCCTACAGTCATTTTAACGTGGGAGCGGCTATTTTATTGGATAATGGCATCAAAATTCAAGGGTCAAATCAAGAAAACGCTGCTTTTCAGGCGGGTATATGTGCCGAACGAAGCGCCTGCTTCAATGCTGGCGCCAACTATCCCGGCGCTCGCATCATGAAACTGGCCATCTCCGCGTTCCAGCACGGCGATTTTGTGCCCAACCCAGTGCCCCCATGCGGCATTTGCCGCCAGGCGCTGCTGGAGTTTGAAACCAAGGGCAAGCACGACATCGAGGTCCTGCTGGCCGGGCGCGACCAAGTGTATCGCCTTGAAAGCGTCAAAGCGCTCATGCCCCTGAGTTTCACCGAGTTCTAACAGCCAACCTCATCCATCATTCCACCAGCAACCCCGCAAGTAGCCAGAGAAATGGCACTTGCGAGGCTATTGGTGAAATAGAGCCTGCGGTTAATCGCAACAGCAGGAGCAAAGTAGCTGCCATTCAGGTTATAAAGCCCGTTCAACGGAGCGTCACAGTCTTGCGACAGCCAGTCCCTGCCTTAGGGGCTGCTTCTTTGAAGACAAGCCTGAAGCCCTCCAGGGATATTGCATAGAAGACACTTAACAGTTGGCATTGTTTTAAGCAACATTTTTTATCTAAGTCTTATCCCATTCATGATAGAGTGGGATATATTATATCATGCACATGACTCTAACAAGGAACGTTACGCCTAACTTGTCAAAAACAGGAACGGGCTTAACCTGAACTGGGGTAATATATACCAAAAAAGGCTGACTTCAACGACTTTGACGATGAGAAAATTAAAAAAATCACAATACCAAATCAATGAAAGACCAAGAAAAAACTCAACTTCAAATCTCCGAAAGAAGAGTTTTTCCTATCTTTGAAGACGTAGTTGCATTTTGGTGTTGAATCTACGGCAAGGGTTATTTTGCATAGTTTTTGGATTTTGTGTAATTTTGGGGCAAATTTAGAACAATATCATTTTTCAGCATGGAAAGTCAAGACAAGAAAAGCCGTTTAGGCAACGCCCGGGTGGCTTCGGTGATCACCTTTGCGATTTCGGTACTCGTTTTTATCGCCGTTTCGTGGATATACTTTTATCCCAATGACGTGAACGGTGACGTGATGCAGCAGGGCGACGTGATGCAAGGCGTGGCGCTGGGGCAAGAAGGCGCGGATCACGCTCAGCGCCACGATGGCGAGGTGAGCCGCTGGACTAATGCCCTGTTTGGCGGAATGCCAACGTTTCAAATCAACCCCACCTACGAGAGCAGCTCGATGCTGAAGTGGGTGTCCAAGGTCTACTCGCTTCGCTTCTTGGGCACGCCCGAGCCCGTGAGCTGGCTGTTCATGCTCATGCTGGGCTTCTTCATCTTGGCACTGGCATTTGACTTGAAGTGGTACTATGCTGTGCTGGGCGCTGTGGGCTACGCGTTCTCCAGCTACTTCTTCATTATCATGGGCGCGGGGCACATCTGGAAACTGCTGGTGCTGTGCTACATTCCGCCCACCATTGCGGGCATCGTGCTTTGCTACCGCGGCAAGTACCTTGCCGGAGCAGCGCTGACGGCCATTTTTGCAGCCTTGCAGTTGCTGTCGAACCACGTGCAGATGACCTATTACTCGGCCTTTATCATCGCCGCCCTTGTCATCGCATTCTTGTGCAAGGCAATGGCCGAGAAGAAGATGGCCCAATGGCTCATTGCCACAGCCTGCTTGACAGCAGCTGGCGGGCTGGCGATTGCCGCCAACGCTCCCAACCTGTACCTGAGCAGCAAGTATGCCCAGGAAACCATGCGTGGCGGGCACAGCGAGCTCACGCCGCTCAAAGCCGAGGGCGAGCCCAAGAGCGAGCCGCACGAGACCAGCAACAAGGGCGGGCTTGACAAAGACTACATCAACATGTGGAGCTATGGCAAGGGGGAGACTTTCACGCTGCTGATCCCTAACGTGAAAGGCGGTGCCTCGATGAAACCCACAAAGAGCGAGCAAGACCCCAGCCGCATCACGACGGTGGGCGTGACCCTTGACCAGACCAAGAAATACGAGGAAATGATGAACAAGGGCGAGCTGAGCCCCACCGACGGGCAAGTCATGCCCTACTTCACGCAATATTTTGGCGACCAGCCAGGCACCAACGGCCCCGTCTACGTGGGCGCGCTCATCTGCGCCCTGTTCCTGCTGGGCTGCATCATCGTGAAAGGCCCTGTCAAGTGGGCGCTGATCGCTGTGACCGTGCTCTCGATTCTGCTCTCGTGGGGCGGTAATTTCACGGGCTTCACCGACCTATTTGTGAACTATTTCCCGCTCTACAACAAGTTCCGCGCTCCAGCGAGCGCGCTCGTCATTGCCGAGTTCACCATGCCTTTGCTGGCAGTCCTGGCCGTTCACAAGTTGTTTACCGAGGAAGATTCCCTCAAGAAGCACCGCAAGGCGCTTTACCTCTCGTTTGGCGTGTGCGCATTCTTCTGCTTGCTGTTTGCGCTCATGCCCAGCCTGTTCCATAATTTCTCAGAACAAGACCAAAACACGATGAACCAGATTGTGGCACAGACCCAGCAAGAACCCGCCTCGCTGCGGATGACCATCGACAGCATTCGCCTCTCGCTGGTGAGCAGCGACGCCTGGCGCTCGCTGCTGGTCATTGTCGTGGGCTTCTCGATCGTGTTCGCATGGCTGAAAGGCTGGCTCAAACTTGGAGCGATGCCTGTCACGCTCATCCTTGCCGCCGTGGTCTTGTGCGACCTGTATGCCGTGAACAAGCGCTATGTCGACCAAAACTCGTTTGTCTCGAAATATGATGTAAAAGAGGCTAAATTCACGCCCAGCGCCGCCGACCTGCAAATTCTCAAAGACACCGCCATGAACTATCGCGTGGCCGACTTGCAACAATTCATGTCGAACTACCCCTCCTACTTCCACAAGGCCGTGGGTGGCTACCACCCTGCCAAGTTGAGCCGCTACAACGACCTGATTGAGCGCCAGCTCACGAAGGGCGGGCAGTTGAACCTGCCCATCGACACGGTGACCGGGCAATTGCACTTTGACCAGATGCCAGTCTGGAACATGATGAATACCAAGTATTTCATTGCAGGAAACCAGGTGATTCAAAACCCGGCGGCATTAGGCAACGCCTGGTTTGTCGACTCCATTGCCTACGTGGCAAGCGCCGACGAGGAGATGAAATTCCTTGACGACTTCGACCCGGCACACGTCGCGGTGGCCAGCCAAGCGTTCAAGGAGCCATTGGGCACGCCCGCGGCGAAGTCGCCTGGCGACACCATCTACGAGACCAGCTACGCGGATAACGAGCTCAAGTTCAGCAGCCATAGCGCCAAGGGCGGCTTAGCCGTGTTTAGCGAGATTTACTTCCCCTGGGGCTGGAAAGCCACCATCGACGGCAAGCCAGTTCCTCTTGGCCGAGTGAACTATGTCTTGCGCGCCTTGCGGGTGCCTGCCGGCAACCACACCATTGTGATGACCTTTAAGCCCGACGAGGTGAGCCAGACCGACCGCATGGCCAAGGGTGCTATCATCGTGATCTTTGTGCTGGTGCTCGCCGCCATCGCCATGCCATTCTTGCCCAGGAGAAAACCGTCAACGCCCAAGGGCCAGCAAGAATAAGGAGGCGCGCACACCGACAACTCGCCATGGGTCGCATCCACCGATACAGAACTGCCCTGAGCCGGCACCATCGTAGCGCCGGCTTTGGCATTCACTCGCCATTTGCCTTCAACTTCGTGCGTGGCGTGCTGCGCGAGCGCTTGCCCTACTACGAGTATGACAACATCGCTCGGCTACACCAGGCGGTGAAAGCGACGAAACACCGCCAGGAGCCGCTCATATCCAAGAAAGACGCGAAAATGCTGTTTCGCATCGCTAACTATTTCAACCCCAGCCACCTGCTGGTGACGGGTACACGTCATGGAATCTCGGTAGCCAGCATGATGGCCGTGTCATCGCAAAGCCATCTTTACCTCTACGAGCCACGCCTTTCCGGCAAGCGCATCGCCGAGGAATTGATTGAGCCTTTTCGCGGAGCAACCGATTGCTTCAGCGACTTGGCGACCGCGCTGAGCAGCTATCGTGCCGCAGTCGGCCATGGGGAAGCGCCTTTCTTGTTGCTCAATGAGCTACCGGGCGATGCCGATGACGAGGAGCAACTTAAACCGTTCTTGTTCGACGTGATTGAGCACACCGGTGTCGTCATCATGACCCACTTGGACCAGAACAGAGACACGAGCCAACTGTGGCGCTTGTGCGAGCAGCGCATGCCTCACGGGCAGAGCTTCACCAACGAGAAAATAGGCATTATCGTTGCCAACCCTAAACTCAATGTCGAGCATTTCTTCTTGTGGTTCTAACCCGCCAGTGTCTCCACACCTAACCTCTAAGAACAATGAATATTGTCAAAATTGGCGGCTCGACCGCCCAGCAAATGTTTCAATACGCCTTTTATCTTGCGTTGTGCCAACATGACCCTGACGCAAGGCTGCACGCGCCTCGCGGCAAGTGGCTGAGGGAGCGTTTTCGGCTGCCGCACTTCATGCTGGCCACCCCTGACGACTTGGGGCACTTCGGCAAGGGCAGCGCCATGGCGCGGGCCAAGTCTTTTTTCAAGCGCCCCGAGGGCAGCGTCGTCGAAGAAAACGGTCCATTCGACGGCACCGTTTTTCATCAAACCGACACTTACTTTGAGGGCTTGTGGCTCGACCCCCGCTACTTTGCGCAAGTCGCCGATGCCGTGAGAGACACTTTCACGGTCGATGCCAGCGCGCTGCCCCGCCAGGCTCAAAGCATGATTGCCCAGCTCGGCCACGGGCAAACGGTAGTCTTGCACATCCACGAGCCAGAGGGGAAAGGCGCGTTGAGCACCGACTACTACAACTGGTCGATTGCCAGCATTCTCCAGTCGATTGAAAAGGCGCACTTCTACGTGTTCTCCACAAGTGTAGCGTGGGCAAAAACGCACTTGGAGTTTCAGGACGCGCCCGTCGACTACGTGGAGTATCCCGCCGATAAAGAGACCTCGCTGCTGCCCTACCTCATTCATGCCAAGCACCACGTGATCGCCAACACGCTGCTGAGCTGGTGGGCCGCATGGCTCAACCGAAACGACGACAAGATGGTGATAGCCCCCAAGCCATGGAGCCGCGACGCCGCGCTCGCCGAGCGTGCCGCTCACCTCATCCCGATGCACTGGACTGCCGTTCCCACGACATAAAGCCCCCCTCCTGCTGCCGCAAGGGCGTGCAGTTGACCCCAAAATCGAAGCAAATCACACCGCAAGAACAAAATCGGAGCGAGAATCGGGCGTGAAAACTTAAAAAACTCACTTAAAAGTTGCAGGTGTGGGAAAAAAGCACTACTTTTGTACCCATCAATCAAAAACCTGGTCACTTGGATGAGCGGTTTAGTCACTGGTCTGCAAAACCAGTTAGAGCGGTTCGACTCCGCTAGTGACCTCGACCAACAACAGCCAATCACTTGAGCAATCAAAGGATTGGCTGTTGTGCTATGTCGGCTCTCATGATGAAAAGGTAGCCACGGGACACGCCCATAGCTACCTTTGATTTCTCCCTGGCACGATAGGGGTCGTGACAAGACGCGCTACCGCACGAGTTCCTTCATGACGCTTCCGTCAGTGTAAACAATGACGTTGATTCCTGGCTTCGGAGCGTTGATTTGCCGTCCCGCAAGGTCATAGCGCCTGATTCCCGTTTTTTTCGCTGTACTGGTGACACTGTTGATGCCAGAGAAGTCCTCTTCCGCAATTTTTGTGAACAATTTCCAGGTGTCGGCATTTTCATAGGCCGATTTAGCCCCCTTGGGGACATATAGCGTGCAGGCTTCAGGCACTTCGTCATCCTCCTCGGTTTTGAAGACTGAGTTTGCGCATGTCGGTGGAACTGCGCCTCTACAGTGCACTTCCAGAAGGCTGTCGTCTTCTGCAAACGCCACGGCAGCAAGATTTTTGAGCGATGCTGGCAAGATGAGTTTCTTCAGCGACGAGCATCCGGAGAAAGCCATCCGGCCAATGCTTTCCACGCCCTCATTCACCTCGATTTTCTCGACAGCGCTACAGTAGCTGAAAGCGTTATCGGGTATCGCCGTGACCGCTTTAGGAAGGGTGATTTTGACAGCTTTTTCGCAACTATAAAAGGCTCTTTTGCCGATTTCCTTCAGATTCTCGGGCAACACGATTTCGCTGAGTGCCGTGCTTTTGAATGCGTTTTGGCCAATCGCCGTCACCGTCTCGGGAAACGTGAACTGCGTGAGGCTGGTGTTGTTTTGAAATGCCAGGGAGCCGATAGTGGCCAGACTGGCTGGCGAGTTGACCGAGGCGAGTGAGCCACAGCGGTCGAACAGCCCCGACGGGATCTCGACAAGTCCCTCGGGCAAGTGAGCCTCGGCCAGGGCATTGCAGGTGGAAAAGGCGCTGGATCCTATCGTCGTCACGCTGTTGGGGATGTGTATCGCGGCGAGACTGCCGCATGAGCTGAAAGCTGATAACCCAATGGACACTAAGCCATCGTTCAGCGTCACCTGGGCAAGCGCACCACACATCATGAAAGCCATGTCGTCAATCTCTTTTAACGAGGCAGGAGTCACGACCTCGGTGAGCGGAACGCCACTGAAAGCCTCCTCTCCGATTTTCTCAACGGTTGATGGCAGGCTGATCGCCGTAAGCCCCGTTCCCCGGAATGCCGCCATCGGTATGACTTGGAGGTTTTGAGGCAGCGTCACGACAGTGAGCGCCGAACAGCCGTCGAAAATGCCTTCAGACGGCATGACGTTATCGGGAAACGCAAACTCGGTGAGCGCTGTACCGGCAAAGGCTTCGGAGCGTATCTCCTCAAGCGCCGAGGGCAAGGTGATGGATGCTAACGAGCGGCAGTCCTTGAACGCCTTGGAGCCAATTGCCTTAGCGCCCGAAGGCATGATCACCTTGACGAGCGCGCCGCAGCCGCAAAACATCATGTCGCTCACCTCGTCGGTTGTGGTGTAATAGTCGGTCGACGTGTTGTAGTCGCTGTAAAAGGACTCTCCGCCTTCCTCAATGCGGGCGCTCTGCAAGTCAAGCGTCTCAAGTTTCCCATCGGTTTGGGCATGGTCGAGGTTAGTGCCAGCCATGTCGCGCAACAGGATCACGTCAGTGCCATTGATTGGACCGTTGACTTTAAGATCGGTTATACTGTATTTCTCTGTAGCTGAAATCTTTTCAGCCAGTGTCCCGGCCTTGTCGAGAGTGATTTCTCTCGTCTCCGAGATTGCCGTCAGCGCTACGCACGCCATCATGAGCAAGATTATCTTTTTCATCGTTTGTCAGTGTTTTTTGTTATTTTACAAATATCTTATATGCCCGGCTTCCTGCCTTGACAATGTTAAAGCCCTTGCGTGGCTTGAGGAGCCTCACGCCGTCGAGTGTGAAATATTCTTTCTTTCCATCAGCTCCCGTGTTGTCAGCTTCCACGACGCTGATGCCCGAACCGCCTTGGGGCTTGATGCTCTGCATGAAGAGCGAAATCTGTTCAGTGCGCTTCTCGTCCCATGCTGCAATGAACTGCCCCCCAATGAGCGCAGACACCCGGAGATTTTTCTTGTTGACCTCCGAAGAAGCGAAGAGCTTGGGTTCGCCGTCAAGCGTGCCATCGCTACCGATAAGGTTCATGTAGCCCTTCACGTCATTGTAGTTATTGGTATTCATTTGCAAGTGGAACAGCGCGACACATCCATTCCCGGCATCGCGCGCCATGTATTGACCGTACCAGACATTCTCGTCGAAAGGCATCAACTCCTTGGGCGCACTCCATGCCAGAGTGCCATCAGGATTGAGGCGCTGCACCCGAAATGACGTGTAGGCGGCGCTTACATTGTCGTCCTTAATCTTGTAAACGCAGGTAAACGTGCCGTCGCCCTGGTGATAGACCACGGCCGGCTTGTCGGAAGAGTAGGCGGGGTCGTTGTTGAGTTTCACGCCTTGGTCGCTCCCGTCAAGGCCGATTGATCCATCGCCGTTGATCACGAGCAGTCGCCCTTGCCTGTCGCTATCCACGATCGAGAATGCCGTCTTTTCTCCCGGCAACTCGTCAATGCTCATGATTTCCCATAGCCTGGGAGAGGCCATTCCCGCGGTATAGACGGTTTTGAAGTCGGTCCATTCCAGCGCCCCATCGGCACCGATCATGTTTTCTTTGATTTGCCCGTTCACAGCAATGAACACCATCGTGCGGCCATCGGCGGCTTCAGTGAGGAAAGGAAACGCGCAGCTGAGCGCATTGGTGGTCATCAGTGTCTTGATCCACATCGACTGGCCATCCTTGTCAAGTTTCTCGACCATCAAAAAATCGGCATTATCTTTTTCGGATGTGCAGTTAAATGCGCATATCACACCACCGTCGTCGCAGGCGCGCATCGACAAGCCCGACAGCAGTTTTCCACCTTTTCCATCGTTAAGAATCGTCCCGTCGATCAGCTTCTCGCCTTGTGGCGTGTACTTGTAGATGGAATAGGTCGCCAACTGCTCGGCCGGATGTGCCCGGTAGTCCTGCACGCCCACAAAGGCGTTGCCCTCTTTGTCAAACTCCAGATACTGGTTATATCCAAACCACGAGCTGTTGGGCTCTTGCGAGATGATCTGCCCGCCACGCGCAAGCATCTTGTTGCCCTCGGCATCAAGGACTTGAAGGCGCATCGACACTGGGAAACCCGCTCCGAGAATAAACACGAATGTTTTTCCCCCGGTGCTGGTCCTGATGTCAGTGTCTATGTAGGTCAGCCCATTAGGGGTCACCTGCGTGTTCTTTGACACATCATCTTCCCATGCATAAGCCGTGCTGAATGTCATGGTTGACACCATCAAAAAGTAGAATAATCTTTTTTTCATCTTGATTCGTTTTTTTAGGATATTAGAGAATTGTTATCTTTTTCCGTAAAGATGCAGCCAAGACTACACCTGCATGAGCATAAACTCGACGATGCCCATGCCTTGAGTCAGCCCATGCTGCCCAACGAAACGCTCACTATCTCACGAGCACTTTCTTGACGCCCTCGCTGGTTTTGACGATGTAGATGCCAGGTGTGGCCATATTGCCGACACGCATGCCCTGCACGTTGTAGATGATTTTCTCGCCATGGGTCATGTTCAGGTCGCCCATGCCGCTTGGATTTTGCCCCTCTCCAATTTTCACCACAAGCAGGCGCAACCCGCCTGGGCCAGGGATGGGTTCCCAGGTGTCGTCTATCTCCTGGCTGCACGTGTAGAAAATGTAGGCATTTTCTTGGTCGTAGCAAACGTTGAGGGCTTCGGTCTTGCAATTGTCTTCGAGCAGCTGGCGGCTCCACAGCTTGCTGCCGTTGCGGTCGAGTTTCTCACACACGAAGTTAGCGCCGTCCCAACTTTGCACATTGCCGTAGAGCAGCACCCAGCCATCTTCTTGAGGAATCACTTTCACGGGGTTAAAGCCCCATGTGTCGTTTTGCCCAAGGCTGTAGCCCAACAGGCTGTCACCGCTCCAGGCGTAACTGCCGTCGATTCCCAACTGGTTGACCATGAGGTTCTTCACGCCTTGCTTGTCCTCGTAGTTCCACATCACCAACGCCTTGCCGCCGCAAGCGCCGAGAACTGTTTTTTGGGCATCGCCATCGGTCGTGCCGTTGCAGTTCACGGCCTCGTCATAGACGGAGCCATCGGGCTGCAAACGGTTCATCACGATGTAGCCCGTCGTCGCCGTCAAGCGGCGATAGACCAACATGAGACCGCCTTGCCCATCGCTCTCGATAACAGGCGTGGGCACAAATGCGCTGCTGCTGAGCGGATTGGACTCGATATGCGCCACGCCTCCCCACTGGTTACGACCGTCAGGGCCAACCATCACGGCATCAAGCCCCATGCCAGCGCTCCCGTAGACGACGTAGGTATTGCCACCAGGGGCTGGCGAAAGCCAGGCTACCGAGAAGTCAAACCTGCTGGCTTGCTCCCAGGAGAAAGTCCCATTGTCACGCAGCAACTGCACTTGGAAATCGCGATACTCAATGCTCACCGAATCGGGCATTTCCGGATTCCACGGAGTGGGCTCCCAATTGGTGCTGTCGGCTTTCTCGGTGTAGAGCTCAGTGTGAGACACACCCACATAGATGTTGTCGCCGCTGACACTCACTTGCGGCGCCAGCGAGGAGCAAGTTTGAGCATTGGCATGGGTTTGGAGCGCTTGGAAGCGAATGCCATCCTTGGGCCACACGGGCTGTCCCTGCTGGTTGTAGCGGTAAACATAGGCCTCGGTGGTCTGTCGGCGGGCATCATTGCGGGCATCATTGTAAGCAATCACGAGGTCGCCATTGCTCGCCAATGCCATGCCATAGTCGGTGACCCATGACATGGTGGGCTGGTCGCACACGAGGATGCCCTCTTTGGGCAATTTCTCATGGCCGTCGGAGTCAAAAATCTGCATGTACAGGTTAAAAGTCTCATTTTTACTGATGAGCCACGTGATGATGGTATTGCCATCGGGGGTCTTGATTGACTTGATTCCCGTTTGGCCGTAAACGCTATCTTGGCCCACAATACGGAAATCGGTGTCACTGGGTGTCCATCCTGCCCTCATGGCGGGCATCGACATCAGGAGCATTGTCGTTAGGAATAGAATTTTCTTCATAAGCATGAATTTACATTCGGTGAGTTAATCGCATTTGGCGGTTGCAAAATTACTCATTTCGTGCGCAAGTATCAAATCATGGTCATAGACAAATGTTGAACAAATGTGTTAAAATCGTGGCCTACAGGCTTCGAATGAATGCGTTGAGGTCAGTTTTGCTATCAAGTCCCATTTTTTTCTTCAATCGGTAGCGGGAGGTATTGAGGCTGCTCAAAGTGATGTTCATCGCCTGGGCGATGGTGGGCGACGAGATACCCATCTTGATGAATCCAATGAGGCGAATCTCGCTATTGGTGAGTTTGGGGAACTGCTCCTCAATCTTGGCGATGAGCTCCATGTTTTGGGAGCGGAACACGCTCTCCAAGTCTTTCACGCTCTCGGTCGAGTGCTCACTGTCCTGCTCTTTCTCCAGCAAGCGCAAGCGCATCGAGGCATTATCCTGCTGGGCCTGGCTCAGTTGCTGCTGGTCTCGCTCCACCTTGAACTTGAGCAACTGGTTGCGCATCTTCTCACGCTCAAGGGTGGCATCGAGTTCCTGCATCTCCAGCATCGACATCATCTCTCGGTTACGGCTGTCCTTGCGGAGGAAATAGATGAACAGGCCCAGAACCGCGATAATGAGCACCATCAGTGCAATGGAGAAAAAGAGCGTGAGCTGCTTGCGCTCGGCATCCTTCTTGGCTATCTCAAGCTTATTTTGCCCCTCAAGAAAAGCCAGCTGATAGGCCATCTCGCTGCCTCGTATGCGCTCCCGCGCCTGGTCAAGCGCCAGGTGATGCTTCATGCTGCCATGGTCATCGCCACGGATGCTGTCGATCTTGCTCATGATGCCTAAAACAAACAACGCGTTCTCGTAGGCCGCAGAGTAAGAAACCGACAACTCATATGCCTTTTGCGCATAGCGGTAGGCGGTGTCGTAGTCTCCCTGGTCAAAGGCCAACTGGCTGTGGACATAATAGACCTCGGTCAAGTACAACTGATCTTCCAGGGGCTTGCTGCTCTCAAGTTGAGAAACGGTTTTCCAGGCATTCGCCGTGTCGCCCGCAAGCATGTAGGTCTCGGCTAAGTTAGAGAGGTCGGCATAGTAATAGGCCGTATCCTTGGGGTAAAGACGCCAGTCAAGCTCGATGGCTTTCTTCGTCCACTTGATCGACCTGCTGATGTCGTTGTCGATGCGAGCGGCGTAATTGGCCATGAGGCGGCAATAGTATTGCGAGGCATAGCCCTGTGGGGACTTGGTTTCCCTGTAGGGGAGTGACTTGATCAATTTGTAGCAGTCCTCTTTCTTGCCCATCATGTCATAGACCATGGCCGCGTAGACCGCTGCCTCGAAGAAGCTGTCCTCATCGCCCTCGTTTCGAGCCAGTTCCATCACCTTTTGGGCATGATGGAACGCCTCTGGATACTTGTTGTGCTTGAACTCATGGCGAGTGACAAGCTCAAGCTGGCGGGTGCTTTCTTGCTGACGGCTGCAAAAATTAAAGCCGATAAAGCTCACGGCAGCCAATGCGATGACGGCGACCGCAATCAATAATGTGAATCGTTTCCTTGAAATGGGCATGATCCTGTGCTTTCTTCAACTTGATTGATGTGCAAATATAGAACAAAAACCTCACTTTTCCCTCCTCTTTGGGCGTGAAATTGCCGAAGCCGACCCCTTGCGGCCCATTTGGCATTTTGGAGAAAGTTTTGTAATTTTGCTCTCATTATGCCACAACACAGTAAAGAAGAGAAATTGAAAGCCTTTGGCGAGCTGCTCGACGTGGTCGACACGCTGCGGGAAAAGTGTCCCTGGGACTCGGTGCAGACCAACGAGAGCATCCGCCCCAACACGATTGAAGAAGTGATGGAACTGGCCGAGGCTATTATCGCCAAAGACGACAAGAACATACGCAAGGAACTGGGTGACGTGCTGCTACACGTGCTATTCTATGCCAAATTCGGCGACGAGAAAGGCGAGTTTGACATTGCCGACGTGTGTGACTCGCTGCGGGAAAAGCTCATCTTCCGCCACCCCCACATCTACGGCAACGAACATGCCGACAATGTAACCGACGTGCTCCACAACTGGGAAGCCATCAAAATGAAAGAGAAAGACGGCAACAAGAGCGTTTTGAGCGGCGTTCCCCGCGCGCTACCGCCACTCATCAAGGCCGACCGCATCCAGGAAAAGGCCTCCAACGTGGGATTTGACTGGGAAAAGCGCGAGGACGTGTGGGAGAAAGTACGCGAGGAGATGAACGAGGTGGAGGCCGAACTCAAGGCCGGCCACGAGCTTGACCGCGAAAAGGAGTTTGGCGACCTGCTCTTTGCGGTGGTCAACGCGGCGCGCCTCTACGGCGTGCGCCCCGACAACGCATTGGAGAAGACCAACCTGAAATTCATCGGACGGTTCAACTACATGGAGCAAAAGGCAAAACAGCAGGGCAAGCGCCTCAACGAGATGCCCCTCGACGAGCAGGAGGCCTTGTGGAACGAGGCCAAGAAGCAGCATCTGGGCGAATGATTCTGTGCGTGACCGAGAAGCCGAGTGTGGCTGGCGACGTGGCCAGGATTCTGGGCGCCACCGACCGCCGCGAGGGCTATTACGAGGGTAATGGCTATCGGGTGTCGTGGACTTACGGTCACTTGTGCGAGCTCAAAGCTCCCGATGACTACACCCCCTTGTGGAAGCCCTGGACTTTGAGCCGCCTGCCCATGATTCCCGAGCGCTTTGGCATCAAACTCAAAGACGACGAGGGCGTGAGAAAGCAATTCAACTGTATCGAGCGGCTCATTGGCGAGAGCGACGAACTCATCAACTGCGGCGACGCCGGCCAAGAGGGCGAACTCATTCAGCGCTGGGTGTACCAGAAGGCTGGCTGCAAGATACCCGTGAAACGATTGTGGATTTCATCGCTCACCGACGAGAGCATCCGCGAGGGCTTCAAAGCGCTCAAGCCTGCCAGCGACTTCGATAACCTGTATTTTGCGGGTCTTTCGCGCGCCATCGGCGACTGGGTGCTGGGCATCAACGCCACGCGGCTCTACACGCTCAAGTACGGCCAGGGAAGCGGCAAGAACGTGCTCTCGGCGGGACGTGTGCAAACGCCCACCCTGGCGATGATTGTGGCCCGGCAGCGCGAGATTGAGCATTTTGTGCCCGAGGACTACTGGGAAATCAAGACCTTGTACCGCGACACCACATTCAACTCCACCCGCGGGCGTTTCAAGACCGAGGACGATGCCAGCAAGGTGATTGAGGACATCAAGCAGCATCTGCTCACCATCACCGCGATCGAGAAGAAAAAGGGGAAGGAAGCGCCTCCACACCTGTTTGACCTCACCAGCCTGCAAGTGGAATGCAACAAGAAATTCAGCTACAGCGCCGACATGACGCTGCGCCTCATCCAATCGCTCTACGAGAAAAAGGTGACCACCTATCCGCGTGTCGACACCACCTATCTGAGCGACGACATCTACCCTCAAGTGCCTGGCATCATGCAAGCCATGACCCCCTACGCGCTACTCACACAACCCATTCTTGCCACGGGCAAGCTACCCAAGAGCAAGAAAGTGTTTAACAACGCCAAGGTGACCGACCACCATGCCATCATCCCCACCAACCAAGACGTGCGCAAAGCGATGCTCACGCTCGACGAGAAACGTGTCTACGACATCGTGGCCAAGCGTTTTATCGCCGTGTTCTACCCCGATTGCGAGTTTGCCACCACCCAGGTGATGGCCGACGTGAGCGGCTACACGCTCAAAGCCACGGGCAAGCAGATGCTGAAAGAGGGATGGCGTGCCATCTATGCCAAGGAAGCCACCCCAGCCGACAGCACCAGCAAGGACGAGGGCGACAACGGCGTGCTGCCCGACTTTAAGCAAGGCGAGCAAGACCCTCACGAGCCCTCGCTGCTCAAAAAAAGCACACAGCCTCCCAAGAACTACAACGAGGGCACCCTACTACGCGCCATGGAAACGGCAGGCAAGTGGGTCGACGACGAGGACTTGCGCGAGGCGATGAAAGCCAATGGCATCGGCCGGCCATCGACCCGCGCGGCTATCATCGAGACCCTGCTCAAGCGCCACTACATCGCCCGGCAACGCAAGTCGATTGTGGCGACCCCAGCCGGCTGCCAACTCATCGACACGATTCAAGAGGAGCTGCTCAAAAGCGCCAAGCTGACGGGCGTGTGGGAAAACAAGCTGCGCAAAATCGAGCATGGCGAATACACCGCCCAGGAATTTATCACAGCGCTGAAAAGCATGGTCGAGCAACTCGTGCTTAACGTGCTGCGCGACAACAGCGGCTCCAGCATCATCACGAGCCAGGAAAGCCCCAAGCCGCCCACGACCTCGCCAGGAGGAAAGGAAGCTGGCGGCAAGAAGCCACGAGCCAAACGCCTGACTAAACTGGAGCAAGTGGCATGCCCAACGTGCGGCAAGGGGCATATCGTGAAAGGGAAAAGCGCCTACGGCTGCAGCGAGTGGGACAAGGGATGCCACACCGTGCTGCCTTTTAGCGAGTACCCGGCCGACCTCACCCCAGCCCAGCTCAACAAGGCTATCAAAAAGAATTTCAAGGGCAAAACATCTTGATTGCAGCGGTTACACCCTTTTTAGAAACCCTGTGAAGCATGCACATTTCCAAGCCTGCCGAACGGTGAGCGTGAGCACGCCCGCCCCCTTCCCCTTGCGCATCGGCTCAACCTGTAAAGATGCTGTAAGGCTGAAATTTCACTGGAACACCCCCCTTGTTTTGTGCTTACTTTTGCATCGAGATTCATGAGGGCGCTCAGGTGAGCGAGCAAAGAAGCCAAAGCCCGGCAAGAGCAAGTTTCTTTTGAGCCAACCGTGAAACCAGCCCATCGTGAGAAGCGATTTTTGAGTATATTTTTAGACGAGATTAATCATCAGTTCTTTTTTATTCATTAACTCATACTAAAACAAGAAACCATGAAGAAGAAACTACTTCCAGTGATTATCGCCTTTGCGGCATCAATTCCAGGTCTGCAAGCAGGTGCCCAACAGCCTATCGAAGCCTATGCCGCATTAAACAGCAACACACTCACGTTCTACGATGACGGGCAACGCTCCGATCACGAGGAGTCGACCTACGGCATCCCCCAAAACTCATCAAGAAGCGACCAGCCCTCATGTGGAGCATGAACGGAAACATCACGCAAGCCGTTTTTGATGCCTCGCTTGCCGAGTGCAAGCCCACCAGCATTGCCTGCTGGTCCTACTACCTCGAAAAGTCGGGGCAACCCCACACCCCACATGCAAGCCGCATCGCCCCTGGTGCAGGGTGGCGATGCGGCTCATTCCCGGTCGCGCAATGCACCAGCACGGGCAAAGCGCATATCACCGTAACGCAAAATAGCGCACACCACTTTTGGGTACACGCTATTCTGACTGTTTATTCTTGGCAGGGAGGGTCTACGACGATCTGACGAAAGCGTTAGTCGGCGTAGCTCCCAAGAATTTTGCTAATTTCCTGGGGTTCGATGCGGCCGTAGACTTTATCGCCTATGGTCATCACAGGCGCTAATCCGCAGGCTCCCACACAACGCAGGCAATCGAGCGAGAACTTGCCATCGGGCGTAGTCTCGCCCACCTCAATGCTAAGCACACGCTTGATTTCGTCGAGCAACCGCTCGCTGCCACGCACGTAGCAAGCCGTGCCCAAGCACACCGAGATGGGGTGGCGTCCCTTGGGGGTCATGGTGAAGAACGAGTAGAACGTGACGACACCATTCACTTTTGAAACAGGGATATTCAGTTTGCGGGCAATCACGCGCTGCATTTCCTCGGGCAGGTAGCCGTGCATCGTCTGAGCCTCATGCAAGATATTGATGAGTTCACCAGGTTTGTTGCCATGCTTGTCGCAGATTTGCTCCACCTGTTGAATCACGTTGCAAGCCAATTTTATTTCTTGTTTCTTCTTCATGTGTGATAGTTGTTTTTACTGGTCATTAACGAATTGATCTGTCAAAGAAATGCGTGTGCAGCAACTCTTCGGCCTTCTCGCTGAGGGGCGCGCCCAGGAATTCCTTGTAAACTTTCTGGATATCGGGGTTCTCGTGGCTCTTGCGCAACTTCTTCCCGGCGTCCTCGCGATACACGGCATCGCGGCGAGCTTTGATAACCTCGATGTTGCCGTGATGGTAGGGCTGGCCGGCGCCGCCAATGCAGCCACCGGGGCAAGCCATCACTTCAACCACATGATAGTCGAGTTCGCCAGCACGCAGTTTCTCCATCATCTTGCGAGCATTGCCCAGCGTGTTGACCACACACACCTTGAGCTTGAAGCCGTTCAAGTCAATCACAGCATCACGAATGCCTTCGAGACCACGCACGTCCTTAAAATCGATGTGTGGCAGGGTCTGGCCCATATAGGACTCATAGACGGTGCGCAATGCAGCCTCCATCACGCCGCCGGTCACGCCAAAGATGGCTCCAGCGCCTGTCGACTCGCCCAACGGGTGGTCGAAGTCGCTATCGGGCAGGCTCAGGAAGTCGATATTGGAGCGCTTGATCAGGGCTGCCAACTCGCGCGTGCTGATGCTATAGTCCACATCGGGATTTCCATTGACCTTGAACTCGTCGCGCGAGCATTCACTTTTCTTGGCTAAGCAAGGCATAATCGACACGACAACTAATTTCTCACGAGGGATGCCCATCTTCTGTGCCCAGTAACTCTTGGCAATAGCGCCAAACATCTGTGCAGGGCTCTTGGCGGTCGACGGGTAGTCGAGCAAGTCGGGGAACTCGTGCTCGAAGAATCTCACCCACGCCGGGCAGCACGATGTGGTGATGGGCAGTTTCACCTCCTTGTCGCCAGCCTGGAAGCGCTTGAGGCGGTCCACGATTTCAGCGGCCTCCTCCATAATCGTCATGTCGGCGCCAAAGTCGGTGTCAAACACATAGTCAAAGCCCATGTCGCGCAGAGCCGTTGGCAACTTGCCCGTCACGGTCGTACCCGCTGGCAGGCCAAACTCCTCGCCCAGTGCGTAGCGCACCGATGGGGCAGGCTGGGCAATCACGACTTTATCGGGATTGGTGATGTCGGCAATCAGTTCCTCGGCATAGTCACGCTCGGTGAGCGCGCCCACGGGACACACGGCCACGCATTGGCCGCAATAGGTGCAGTTGGTCTCGCTCAGGTTCTTGCCAAACGCAGGGTCGATACATGTCGTAAAGCCACGGCCAATAGCGCCCAGTGAGCCAACGCTTTGCACCTCGTTGCACACGCTCTCGCAGCGGCGGCAATAGATGCACTTGCTCATGTCGCGCTTAATGGCTGGCGTGAGTTCGCTCTTGCGCGTGGCACGCTCGCCATCGGCAAAAGGAATCTCCCTGAAGTTCAAGCGACGCACCAGCACTTGCAGCTCACAGTCGTTGCACTTTGCGCAGGTGAGGCAATCGTTGGGGTGGTCGCTCAAAATGAGCTCGGCCACCGTCTTGCGGGCGCGCAGCACACGTGGCGAGCTGGTGTACACAACCATGCCCTCGCGGCACTGGGTGGCACAGGCTGGAGCCAAGTTGCCTCGTCCGTCAACCTCAACCACGCACAAGCGACACGAGGCGGGATTGCTTTTCACACAAGTGCCTTCCAAATCCATGTGGCACAGGGTGGGGATGTCAACATTGACCGACTTGGCGGCTTCCAGAATTGTCGTATTGTTAGGCACCTCGACCGTATGACGGTCGATGGTGAGTTTAATCATTTTATCTTCCATTTCTATTGAGGTCTAAAATACTGTTATTGCACCGAAGCGACAATTGGTCTTGCACATGCCGCAATGAATACATTTATAAGGATTAATCACGTGAGGCCGGCGCACTTCGCCCATAATGGCCTCGGCAGGGCACTTGCGCTTGCACAGGCCACAACCCACGCACTTGTTGGGGTCGATGGTAAAGGTGAGCAACGCCTTGCACTGCTTGGCGCGGCAGGTGTGCTTCTTCACGTGCTCCACATACTCGTCATAGAAATTACTCAGGGTCGACAACACGGGATTGGGTGACGACTGTCCCAGAC
This sequence comes from uncultured Porphyromonadaceae bacterium, assembly GCA_902489275.1. GTDB lineage: Bacteria > Bacteroidota > Bacteroidia > Bacteroidales > Muribaculaceae > Sodaliphilus. The sequence continues at coordinate 62,439 of CABTZK010000005.1, read as the reverse complement.
CGCACAATGAGGTTTCCTTGATGACCTCGCTCAGTTTCTTGAGCATGTCGAGGTCTTGCGCGGTACCCTCGCCATTGGTGATGCGCGTGAGGATTTCGAGCAGGCGCTTGTTGCCAATGCGGCATGGGGTGCACTTGCCGCAGGACTCGTCGACGGTGAACTCTAAGTAGAACTTGGCCACCGAGACCATGCAGTCGTCCTCGTCCATCACAATCATACCGCCAGAGCCCATCATCGAGCCGGCCGCTGTGAGGCTCTCATAGTCAATGGGGATGTCGAGATGCTTCTCGGTCAAGCAACCGCCTGACGGGCCTCCCGTTTGAACGGCCTTGAACTTCTTGCCGCCTTTCACGCCACCGCCAATGTCGTAGATGATTTCGCGCAAGGTAGTACCCATGGGTACTTCGATCAAGCCCACATTGTTGATTTTACCGGCCAAGGCAAACACCTTGGTACCCTTGCTCTTCTCGGTGCCAATCGAGGAGAACCACTCTGCCCCCTTGGTCATGATGATAGGCACGTTGGCCAGCGTTTCCACATTGTTGACGTTGGTAGGATAGCCCATGTAGCCGTAGTCGGTCAAGTGAGGGGGTTTCATGCGTGGCTCGCCACGCTTGCCTTCCATCGAGTGAACGAGTGCAGTAGCCTCGCCGCACACAAATGCGCCAGCGCCATAGCGAATCTCAACGTCGAAGTTGAAGCCCGTGCCCATGATGTTGTCGCCAATCAGGCCGTACTCACAGGCTTGTGCAATGGCGATGCGCAGACGGCTCACGGCAAGCGGATACTCGGCGCGGATGTAAATCAAGCCATGGTTAGCCCCGATGGCATAGCCACAGAGTGCCATGGCCTCGAGCACCGAGTTGGGGTCGCCCTCCATGATGGAGCGATCCATAAATGCGCCTGGGTCGCCCTCATCGGCATTGCAGACCACATATTTGTGCTCAGCCGTCACTGCTCGGCCATGCTGCCATTTCTTGCCAGTTGAGAAGCCAGCCCCACCACGCCCGCGCAGGCCTGAACGAGTGATGATGTCAATCACCTCTTCAGGAGTCTGGTTAAACAAGGCATTGGCCAGTGCGGCATAGCCATCGCGCGCGATGTAGTCGTCGATGTTCTCGGGGTCGATCACGCCACAGTTGCGCAGGGCAATGCGCAGTTGCTTGCGATAAAAGTCCATGTGCTTGCTGTCGCTTACCGTAGTTTTGCTCTTCGGGTCGACATAGAGCAAGCGCTCCACACAACGACCGCCGATGACATGCTCCTTGACAATCTCCTCGGCATCCTCGGGCTTCACCTGGGTGTAGAACGTGTTGTCGGGAATGACTTTCACAATGGGGCCTTTTTCGCAGAAACCGAAGCACCCTGTTGTGATGACCTCTACCTTGTCGGCCACACCATGCTGTTCCAGGGAGGCCTTGAGGCAGTCTACAATCTTGTGGCTGTTGGATGCCTTGCAACCCGTGCCACCGCAGCATAGCAGCTGGATGTGCTTGGCGCCGGTGTCCAGTCCACAGCATGACTTGCTGGTGCTTGTGGAACTCTCTTCACGCAGCCGCATAGCCACTTGAGCCTGGCTCCTGAGTTTCTTCAAGTCTTCGATAGAAAGAATCTTAATCATTAAATCTTAGGTTATTCGTGATTTAGTATAATTAGTTTAATTGAATGATTTTCTCGAATCAGCGCACTAAATTACTACTTTTCCATCATTCCACCAAAATTTCACTCAAAAAACGCTAAAAAGAGCAGGAAACCATTCACGGTGGACGATTTCAGCCGCAAAAAGAGCGCAGGCTGAAAGGGAAGCCATTTCGTCGACAAGCACTTGCAAGGCTCAAAAAAGAAGGCTGACCGTCGCCAGCCAGTGGCAACCGTCAGGCCCTTTTGAACGCCGCAGGCCGCCACGAGCGGCCAGTGGCTTGGCTCACTTTCCCGGGATAAGCCTGACGCCGATGCCAGGGATGTCGTGCAGTGTGATTTTCCCGTGCTCCACCGTCATGCCCTCGAAGCGGTCGTTGGCAATGAGCAGGTTGCCGTCTAAGTCGGCAAAGTCCACCAGCGGCGACAGGTTGGCAGCTGCCGTCACGGCACATGAGGTTTCGGTCATGCAGCCCATCATCACCTTCATGCCGAGGGCGCGAGCCAGCGTGACCATCTTGTGCGCCTCGCGCATCCCCGTGCTTTTCATCAACTTGATGTTGATGCCGTCATACACGCCTTTGAATTTCACGATGTCGGGCAGGCGCTGGAAAGCCTCATCGGCGATAATGGGCAGCGGCGAGCGCTCACGCAGCCAGGCCGTCTCGTCGATCCAGGTCTTGTCAAAGGGCTGCTCCACAAAGAGGCAGTTGCGCTCCTTGAGCCAGTGGCACATTTCCAAGCCATGCTCCTTGCTTTTCCATCCCTGGTTCACGTCCACACAGATGGGCACATCGGGCATCATCTCGCGGATGATGTTAATGGTTTCCTGGTCCTTGTCAAGTCCCATTTTCACCTTGATGACCCGATAGGGCATGGCCTCGCGCACCTTCTGGCGCACCACCTCCTCGGTGTCGATGCCAATGGTGAAGCTGGTATTGGGGGTCTTGTCGGGGTTCAGCCCCCAAATCTTGTACCAAGGCTGCCCCATGATTTTGCCCAGCAAGTCGTGCAGGGCAATGTCCACGCCAGCTTTGGCGGCGCGGTTATTCTCCTCCACGCCATCGACGTAGGCCAAGATATCCTCGGTGCGAAAGGGGTCGCTGAACTGGCTCAAGTCGAGTTTCCCCAAGAATTTTGTCACGCTCTCCACGCTCTCGCCCAAGTAGGGTGGCATGGAGCACTCGCCGTAGCCGATGATGCCGTCATACTCGATTTGCACCTGCACGTCGGGGGTGGTCGTGCGGCTGTAGCGCGCTAAATTGAAGGCGTGGCGCAACTTTAACTCATAAGGCATGAACGACAGGTTGAGCCGTCCGGTTTTTGCCACTTTTCGGGTGGGTTCTCCCGCTGCCGAGAGCGAGACGGGCGAAGCGGCGGCAATAAGCCCCATTCCAGCCCCAATAATGAATTTTCTGCGATTCATAGCCATGCTTTTTCTATTGTGTGATGTCTAACTTGATTTTCTAAAAATACCAGGGGTGGGATCTCACCCAGGCGATGCCCGCGGTGCCCACCATGCCATTGATGCGGCTCGCCGAGAGGGCATCGTAGAGATAGAGCGCGTCGCCTTTCTTCAGGGAGTTGATTTTCACCTGTCCCGAGCAGTGGATATACTGACCGTCGTGCAGGTAAAGCCCCACGTGCGTCACGCGGCCCGTTGCGTGGTCGCCAAAAAACAGCAGGTCGCCCTGCTGGCACCTTTCCCACTCGTCGCCCGCCATCTTCTGACCGGTGAGAGCTTGTTGAGAGGCGTCGCGCTGCAAGATGATGCCGTTGGCAAAGTAGCTCACCTTGGTCAGCCCGGAGCAATCGGTCACCTTGGTGCTTGTGCCGCCCCACAGGTAGCTCGATCCCATCATGCGCCTGGCAGTCTTCTCAATCAGGCCTGGGTTAAACTCCTGCTGCGCCCATTTCGCCAGTTCCTCAACGTCTTTTTCTTCCACCCAGCCCAATCGGCCATCGGGGGTGGCCAATTGCAGCCACCCTCCTTTCTTGCCCTTGAATTCCAGGATGTTGCCCAGCACGAGATCGCTCACGGTCTCGTCGCTGGCAGGCGCTGCCACAAGCTGGCTGCCGTAGGTCGTGACGATGTAGCGCCGCGCGCCGCGCCAGGCGGCCATCTGGGTAGCGCTCTTGAAGGCGATGCTGCTCCTGGGGCAGAAGGAGATGTAATGGTCGGGCGTTTGCACACGCGCCCACTCGCCAGCGAGCTGAATCACTTTCACGGGCATCCCCATGATGCCCTGTGTGGCCATTTCGGCAGCATGGCGACCCTCGCAGCGAAGAGTGGCAATCGACAGTTTAATCAAGCCCCAGCGCTGTTCTTGTGCGATTTCATCCTCCAGCACAATCACGTTGTTCTGGAACTGGGTTATCCCCTTTGAGCGCAATTCCTGGCCGATGGCCTGCTTTTGCTCTTCAAGGCCTACCGTGCCGTAGATCACGAGGTCGTCCTGCTGGGTCGTGGCGCTCACCTCCCAAATGGCGGTGCGCCGGTCAGGAGCGATGCGGGCTTTCAAGCTGTCGAGCACACACGCGGCAACAGGCTGCGCCGCCATGCTCATGGCAGCAGCCCATGCTATCGCTATCAAAAAAATCTTTTTCATCAATGGTTCTATTTATTATGAATTGAATTCACCTCCAGGTGAGAGTCCCACTTGTCGTAGTAAAGGTTTCCTTTCCTCCACTCCACCTCGCCAGGCTGGAAATCGACTGTCTCGCTGCGGATGTACTTCTTGGCCGGGCTCAAAGCGTCGCCAATGCCCTCGTTGGTCGCCAGGCGATACACGTCGATGCCTGTGGCATAGTAGTCGTTGAGCGGCGTACCCTCCACCGTGCGCCCGAACGACACATCGGTGGGCACCCAGCCAACGCCCTCAAAGTAGGTCTCGGCCCAGTCGTGGTAGTTCACCTCGCCAGGGTGCAACATGTAGCCGCTTTCCCAGCGGGCGGGAATGCCAGCGGCGCGGCACAGGGTGATGTAGAGCAAGGTCACTTGCCCGCAGTCGCCATGGCCGTTAGCCAGCACATACTCTGGGATATTCCTGATCGTGCTGTACTCGCGCGCGCCAGCCCACGGGAAGCGCTGGGCTATCCAGTGATAAATGCGTGAGGCTTGAAGAACAGGATTCATCTCCTGCCCCACAATTTCTCGAGCCAGGTCGCGCATTTTGGCACAAAGCACAATGTGGGGCGCTTGGCCAGCAGTGAACGCCTCGTACTCGGCTGTGCGCTGGTAAGGTCTCGCCAGTGCCACAAGCTCTTGCTGGCTCACGTGCCGCTCGGCCACGTCGTAGCTGAACGTGTACTCAAAATGGGTCTTTTTCCCCTTTTCGGCTCGCGCTTCCATGTACACCGTGTGGTGCTTGCTGCCCTTGCTCATTGTCACGGGGCGATTGCTGTTCAAGAGCGTGATGTTTCGCTGGCGCGTGTTCTCATAGGGGAATGGCATCCACACACGCAGGTTCTCGCCGGCTGGCACGGCATCGGGCTGCACATCGAGGGAGAACGTGATGTTGACTTGCCGCCAGTCGCGCGTTCCATCCCCGGCTGGCGGGGATTGCATCGCCTCGCGAAAGTATCTCAACCTTGCCTGGGCTGTCTCTTGCCCAGCGGCGCGGTTTTGCTCGGCAAATTCCTCGCCCAGGAGCCACAGGTTGCGCACGCTCTTGCGAAACCACCATTCCTGCCCGTCGATGACCATGGTCTCGAGGGCATGTGCTTGTTTCCAATGAGCGATTTTTTCATCGGTCACTTGTGGATATTTCTCTCTGATGCGTTTTGCGCCCTCGGCAGGTGTCATGGCGAAATCCTTGCGGATGCGCTCCATGATCTGGCGGAGCGAGTCGAGGGTCACGGCCTGGCGCAAGCGCACAGGCTTGGGCAGTTTTCTCATCACTTGCTCGGCTCGGGCAAACTCGCCCTGGTCCATCAGCCGCTCGACTTCGACGCGCCAATCGCTCACGCCTGCTTGCGCGATGAGCGTGGCGAGGGCCGCTGCCAGCGACAGTAGGATTGTTCTTGTATTCATCGTCTGTCAAGTTAAATCTCACAAAATTAGCAAAACTTTCCGTTTTTCCCAAGCTTTTTTCACATCAGCGCTGGGCTGCCCATGGTGGGGGCTGCCCAGCGCTGATGAAAACTGGTGGCACTGCAGGCGTGAGATTAGATGAGGCTTTCCACGATGGCTTTCACCTCGCTGGCAAGTTTCTCGGCCTGAACCATGGTGTGCGCCTCGCTATAGATGCGGATGATGGGTTCGGTATTGCTCTTGCGCAGATGCGCCCAGCCCTGCTCGAAGTCGATTTTCACGCCATCGACCGTGGTGAGCTTCTCGTCCTTGTAATGCTCCTCGACGGCTTTGAGGATGGCATCGACATCCATTCCGGGTGTGAGCTGCAATTTGGTCTTGGCAATCTCATATTGGGGATAGGTTTTCTTGAGCTCGCTCACTTTCTTGCCGCTCTTGGCCAGCAGGGTCAAAAACAAGGCCACGCCCACTAAGGCATCGCGGCCATAGTGCAACTCGGGATAGATGACTCCACCGTTGCCCTCGCCGCCAATCACGGCTCCCGTGCGGCGCATCTCGGTGGTCACGTTCACCTCGCCCACGGCGGCGGCCGTGTAGGAGCAGCCGTGCTTCACAGTCACGTCGCGCAAGGCGCGGCTTGAGCTCAAGTTGCTCACCGTCGCGCCTGGGGTGTGGCTCAGCACGTAGTCGGCTACCGCGACGAGCGTGTATTCCTCTACAAAGAACTCGCCATTTTCCATGATGATGGCCAAGCGGTCGACATCGGGATCCACCACAAACGCCACATCGGCCTTTCCCTGCCTCATGTAGTCGCTCACCGCAGTCAAGTTCTGGGGGATGGGCTCGGGCGTGTGGCCAAAGTTGCCCGTGGGCTCGCAAAAGAGCTCAACCACGTTTTTCACGCCCAGTGCCTTGAGCAGCATGGGGATGGCAATGCCCCCCACCGAGTTCACGGCATCGACTGCCACGGTGAAGTTGGCCTGGCCTATGGCTTGCGCGTCCACCAAGTCAAGCCCCAGCACGGCATCAATGTGGCGGCGCAGGCAGGTGTCGTTTTTCAACTCGCGGCCCAAGCGATCCACACCGGCATAGTCAAAATCCCCAGCCTCTGCCATGCGCAGCACCTCCCGGCCTTGCGCATCGGTGAGGAACTCGCCCTGGTCGTTGAGCAACTTGAGGGCGTTCCACTGCTTGGGGTTGTGGCTGGCTGTGATGATGATACCGCCACAGGCTTTTTCCCACGTCACAGCCAACTCGGTGGTGGGGGTTGTGGCCAGCCCGATATTCACCACGTCGAAGCCTGCTCCCATGAGGGTGCCCATGACGATGTTGAGCACCATCTGTCCCGAAAGACGAGCGTCACGACCCACCACGATCACATTTGACGACTGCTTGGTGTGGCGACGAATGAAAGTGGCGTATGCGCTGGTGAACTTCACGATGTCGAGGGGCGTCAAGCCCTCGCCAGCAGCGCCGCCAATCGTGCCCCTAATGCCTGAAATAGATTTAATTAATGCCATGATGAATATTTTTTAGTAACGTGGAAACAAGGGGAATTCAGATCTTGCTGTGGAAATAGCGCACGTGATACATGAAAGGCTGGACGTAACGTGTCTCGGCGCTCAAGCCCGCTTGTGACTTGATGACCAAGTTCACCTCGCAATTCACTCCCAAGTAGTTGAGAGGCGCTTGCAGCCCAAAGCCCCACTGGGCTGAGCTCGGCAGCGTGTAGTTGCCATAGGAGAACGAGGTCGCCGCCTGGCCCATGTCATCGGCATTGCCCTCTCCAACCCAGTAGCGGTCGTTCTTATACCAGTTGACGAGATTGTAGCGCGTGTAGCGGAAATAGATGGCTTGCGAGGGGCGAGCCTTGTCGTGGGCGCGGTCGCCGGGGTCAAGCACTTGCATGTACACGTTGCCATCGGGGTCAAGGCGGTAGAATGGCGCGTCGCTGCCCGTTTCAAACACGGTGTCGGCCGGGATGTCGCTCACAATCCTGAAGTTCGACAGGAAAGCGTTGCAGGCAAAACGCTCCTCCTCTAAGAGGTCGGCATAGCTTTGCGTGTCGTGGCATGAGCTCAGGCCAAGTGCCATGGCCAGCGCATATACAATCGACAAGAATTTGAAAATTTTCATATCTTTTTTTGTTTTTTTGAGTAGAATCACTGGCGTTTCATGGGTGCTCGGGCTGCTGGCCGATGTCTTCGAGTATTTTAAAATACAACTCCACAGCCTCGTCTATCGTCCCGTGGAACTCACCACCCGCGGCGTTCTTGTGACCGCCTCCGCCGAAATACTTGTTGCAAATGCCACTCACCGAGAAATTGCCTCGCGAGCGGCAGGAAATCTTGATGTAGTCAGAGTCCTCGCGCATGAACATCGACCAGTCCACGCCCGGGATGGCAAGCGGCTTGTTCACCAGCCCCTCGGTGTCGCCCTTGCGGTAGTTGTAGCGCGCCAGCTCCTCGCGCGTGAGGACAATGAGCGCGGCGTGCTGGGCAGCGCAGACTTGCATCTTCTGGTCGATGGCGTAGCCCTGCAGGCGCAGGCAGTCGGCGCTGAAGGTGTTCATGGCCCTGTTGTAGAGCCACTCCTTGTCGATGCGCCGGCTCACCAGGTCGGCCACAATCTCGTAGATTTCGGGATAGTCGCTGCTGTAGGTGAAATTGCCCGTGTCGGTGAGCATGCCCGTGTAGAGGCACTGAGCCGTGGGCACATCAATCAAGTGGCTCATGCCCAACTGCATCAGCACGCGGTACACCACCTCGCACGTTGACGACAACAAGGGGAAAGAGAAAGACACCTCAAAGATGTCGTCAGGGTTCAAGTGATGGTCGATGAGCACTTTGGGCGCATGGGACTGCTCGATGACCTCGCCGAGCTTGTCGATGCGCTTGAGTGTGTTGAAGTCGAGACAGAACACGAGTTGCGCATGGCTCACGAGATAGCGGCAACGCGCCTCGTGCAGGGTGTAGACGGCAATGTCGCTGTAATGGGGGATGAACGATAGCGACTTGGGTACTTGGTCGGGTGTCACCACCTGGGCATCCTTGCCCAGCGCGCGCAGCACCTGGCACAAAGCCAGTGTCGAGCCCACCGCGTCGCCATCGGGCGAGAGGTGGCAAGTGATGACGATGTGCTGGGCATCGTCGATGAGGCGCTTGAGCTCCGCTATGGCGGCTTCGTTAAGAATGGGGTCAATCATCGTCTCTTTCTCACATGAATGGGCAAAATTACAGTAACCGCACATGATTACCAAAATTTTAACCAAAAATCACCACACGTTATCACTCATTAACACACAGTGCGGAATCTGGCGGCTCATGCGGCAAGAAATCAACGCACGCTCCAGGAAAAACGCAACTTCCCGCCTCCCAAAATGGCGTTTTTACGAACTTTTTCTGTAATTTTGCAGAAACGGTAGGCATCAGCCCGCCCAATCTCTCGCGACGACGCAAGAGAGTGCTACAGCTTAGACCAAGACCCAAAAGAGTGATTTTGCAACATGAAGATAGGAAACATTGACTTGGGCGAGCGCCCGGTGATGCTCGCGCCGATGGAGGACGTGACCGACCTCTCGTTTCGCCAAATGTGCCGCGAGCAGGGCGCCGACATGGTTTACACCGAGTTTGTCTCGGCCGATGCGCTCATTCGCAACATCAAGCCCACGATGCGCAAGCTCAACATCTCGCCCGCCGAGCGTCCCGCCGCGATCCAGATCTACGGGCGCGAGGTCGATCCGATGGTCGAGGCCGCCAGGATTTGCGAGCAGGCGCGCCCCGATGTGATTGACCTCAACTTTGGCTGCCCGGTGAAGAAAGTGGCGGGCAAGGGCGCTGGCGCCGGTCTGCTGCGCAACGTGCCCCTGATGCTCGCCATTACCCGCGCGGTGGTGAATGCCGTGCAAGTGCCAGTGACTGCCAAGACGCGCCTGGGCTGGGACTGCAACAGCAAAATCATTGTCGAACTGGCCGAGCAGCTGCAAGACTGCGGCATCCAAGCGCTCACCATCCACGGGCGCACGCGGTCGCAACTCTACAGCGGCGAGGCCGACTGGACGCTCATTGGCGAGGTGAAGCGCAACCCTCGCATGAGGATTCCCATCATTGGAAACGGCGACATCAACACGCCCCAAAAACTCAAGGAGCGCTTTGACCGCTACGGCGTGGACGGCATCATGGTGGGCCGCGCCGCTATCGGCTGCCCGTGGATTTTCAGAGCGATGAAGCAGTACATGCTCACGGGCGAGGTGCCCGCCATCACCCAACAGGAGAAAATGGCGCTCTTGCGGCGGCAAATCGACGAGAGCATCGAGCGCATCGACGAGTACCGCGGCATCCTGCACATTCGCCGCCACTTGGCCGCCACGCCGCTGTTCAAGGGGATTCCCAACTTCCGCGAGACACGCATCGCCATGCTTCGCGCCAAGACCCGCGACGAGCTTGACGGCATCTTGGAGAAGATTGAGCAAGAGTACTTGTAAAGGGCGAGGAAAGCATTTGCTTTTTCCCTTTCTTTCTATTATCTTTGTACATCAAAAAAATACTGTTGTTACGATTTTCCTAATCCACAAGCAACCATGGCTGCAAAACAAAAATCTGGCATCACCCAAGAGCAAGCCCTCAAGCTCACCCCGCAAATGGTGGTGATCCTGGGAAACCTCTTGGAGAAAAACGAGGCCGAAATGGCCGACAGAGCCAACCAGGAACTCGTGGAGAATCCTGCCTTGGAAAGAAAGGATGACCACGCTGAAGAAAGTACGCAAGCCACCGAAGACGGCGAGACCTACAAAGAAAGCGCCGAGGACTTGCAGAAAAACGACTACGGCGACGAGGACGAGCGCCCCACTTACCATGCCAGCAACCGCAGTGGCAACAGCGAGTGGACGGGCCCGACGGCCGTGAGCGAGACCTCGCTGAGCGAATACCTCATGAGCCAAATGCGCGAGCGGCAGCTGGGCAGCGACCAGCTGAGAGTGGCCGAGTACATTGTGGGCAACTTAGACGACAACGGCTACTTGCAGCGCAACTCCCAGGCCATTGCCGACGACATCACCTTCAACGCCGGCTTTGAGGTAGAGCGGGAAGAGGTAGACAAGGTACTCAACGAAATACGCCAACTCGATCCCGCCGGCATCGCCGCCACCGACTTGAGCGACTGCATCTTGCTGCAACTCAAGCGAAACAAGCCGAGCAGGCTCAACGACTTGGCCATCGTGATGATTGAAAAGCACTTCAACGAGTATGCCAATCACCATTACGACAAAATATGCGCCTTGATGGAGATCGACAGCGGCACGCTGGAGGCGATGAACAACATCGTCAAAAAAGTGAATCCCAAGCCAGGAAGCGCCTACTCGGGCGGCAGCAGCGACATCGTGACTCAGCAAATCACTCCCGACTTTGAAGTGGAGGTGGATGATGACAGCCACATCACCGTGAGCCTGCTCAACCGAATGCCCGAGCTGCAAATCTCGAAAACCTACCTCGCCCTCAACGAGCAGTACAGCGGCAAAAAAGCCAAAAACGCCAACGAGGAGGAGGTGATGGCCAACGTGCGCACCAACTACCGCCGCGCCAGCGACTTCATGATGTTCATCAAGATGCGCCAGCAACGGCTATTCAAGACCATGAGCGCCATCGTGAACCGCCAAAAGGAGTTTTTCCTCACGGGCGACGACACCGCCCTGCGCCCGATGGTGCTCAAGGAGATTGCCGACGACACCGGCTATGACGTCTCGACCATCTCACGGTCGACCCAAAACAAATATGTGACCACGCCCTGGGGAATCTTCTCGCTCAAGCACTTCTTCTCAGAGGGGCTGGGCGACGTTTCGACCCGCACGATTAAGAATGCCCTCAAGAAACTGATCGACGAGGAGGACAAGTGCAAGCCGCTGAGCGACGACAAGCTGTGCAGCACGCTCCAGCAAGCGGGCTTTGAGGTGCAACGGCGCACGGTGGCCAAGTACCGCAACCAGCTGGAGATACCCGTGGCGCGATTGAGAAAGCAGGTGGCTAACAAGGAAACAAGGTGAGCAGGAGCGAGAAGCCTTCCTGGCTTTCTTGCTGCCCCCTCAAAAAAAAGCAACATTATGAACGATAACGACATCAAGAGCTCTCGCCTCATCGTGGGGCTGTCGCGGTTCCTGTCAACTGTACTCAGCCCCCTGCTCATGCCATCCTACGGCGTGTTTCTTGTGCTGTGGGGCTCTTTCCTGAGCGCGCAGGAAGTGGGCAGCCGTGCGACGGTGCTTATTGTCATTTTTGGCATCACCTGCATCTTGCCCATGTTCTTCATCTCGGCCTTGCAGCACTTGCGCCTGGTGAGCGACAAGCGCCTCACGCAGCGACAGGAGCGGTTTTACCCCTACCTGTTTTCCTTGCTGTGCTACGTGGGCGCATGCCTCTACTTGGCCCGCGTGCACTCGCCCAGGTGGTTCATCATGTTCACCATAGGCGGCACCGCGGCTTTGCTCATCGTGTTTATCATCAACCTCAAGTGGAAAATCAGCGCCCACATGGCAGGCATCGGCGGCATCGTGGCGCTGATCTACACCATGCACATCCAAATGCTGGAGGCTTTCAACATGAAGTGGGTGTTCATCGTCAGCATCCTGCTGGCCGGCCTTTTGGGCACGGCGCGCATCGTGCTCAAGCGGCACGACGTGTACCAGGTGCTGGCAGGCGCGCTCGTGGGCTACTTTGGCGTGAAACTGATGATGACGCTCTTCGGATAAATGAATTTCGCAATGTTTAATTTCTAAACGCTAAAAAAAACATGAACGCATTAGTGAGTATTATTATGGGCAGCACAAGCGATTTGCCCGTGATGGAGAAAGCCTGCAAATGGCTGGATGAAATGGAAATACCCTTTGAGGTGAATGCCCTCTCGGCACACCGCACCCCCGACGCCGTGGAGCGCTTCGCCAGCGAGGCCCAGGGGCGTGGCATCAAGGTGATCATTGCTGGCGCTGGCATGGCCGCCGCCCTGCCGGGCGTGATTGCCGCATCGACGACCCTGCCCGTGATTGGCGTGCCCATCAAGGGGATGCTCGACGGGCTCGACGCCATGCTGAGCATCATCCAGATGCCCCCCGGCATCCCCGTAGCCACCGTGGGCGTGAACGGCGCGCAGAACGCCGCCATCCTGGCCGCCGAGATGATGGCTATAGGCGATGAGGCGATTGCCAAGAAAGTGGCCAGCTACAAAGCCACACTCGGCTCTAAAATCGAAAAAGCCAACCGCGACCTTGCCGAAGTGAAATATAACTACAAGACCAATTGACACTCCCCACGCCTCAATGACACAGACAACAACAAGCAGCTGCCATGACGTTTAACTACCAACGACGCAAAACGGTCACCGTCGACGTGGGCGGATTGAAAATGGGCAGCGACTGGCCGGTGAGGGTGCAGTCGATGACCAACACTGACACCAACGACATCGAGGCCAGCGCCAGGCAATGCCAAAGCATTGCCCGCGCTGGCGGCGAGCTGGTGCGCCTCACGGCGCAGGGCGTGCGCGAGGCCGAAAGCATTGGGCTGATCCGCGAAAGACTGCACGCCGAGGGCTGCCATGTGCCGCTCGTGGCCGACATTCACTTCAACCCACGCGCGGCCTACGCCGCCGCCGCAGTGACCGACAAGGTGCGCATCAACCCTGGCAACTTCGTCGACCCCGCCCGCACGTTCAAGAGCCTGACCTATACCGACGAGGAATACCGCGCCGAACTACAGCACATCTACGACGCGCTCATCCCTTTCATTGAGCTGTGCCGCAAGCACCACACCGCCGTGCGCCTGGGCGTGAATCACGGCAGCCTGAGCGACCGCATCATGAGCCGCTATGGCAACACCGCTACGGGCATGGTCGAGAGCGTGATGGAATTCTTGCGCGTGTTTGTGAAAGAGCACTTCTACAATGTGGTGATCTCCATGAAAGCCAGCAATGTAGTCGTCATGGTCGAGGCTGTGCGGCGGCTTGTTGCCGCCATGGACGACGAGGGCATGCACTTCCCCCTGCACTTGGGCGTGACCGAGGCTGGCTTTGGCGAGGACGGGCGCATCAAGAGCGCTGTGGGCATCGGCTGCCTCATGGCCGAGGGGTTAGGCGACACCATCAGGGTGTCGCTGAGCGAAGCCCCTGCCGCCGAGATTCCCGTGGCACAAAAACTGGTGCAGTACATCACGAGCCGCAAGGGGCATGAGCCCATCGCTGGCGGCCTGAGCAAGGGGTATGACCCCTTGCAGCCCCATCGCCGCACAACCCAAGAGGTGGGCGACATCGGGGGAAGAAATGTGCCTGTTGTGATTGGGAACAGCAGCAGCGGCACATTCAAGCCTGACTACCTCGCTGGCCAGCTTGACCCCAAGCTGTTTGTTGAACTACAGGCCAACACGCCCATCTCGGCTCTCGACGCTATCAAAGGCCGAAACGATGTGGCATTGCTCGTCACTCCTGCCCATGTGAACGTGACGGGCAGCCTCCAAGCCTTCATCCACCGCCTGACCGATGCAGGCATCACGGCCCCGGTGATCGCGCACTGCCGCTACGACGATGCCGATGCCGAGTGGCTGCAAGTGAAAGCGGGAGCCGACTTGGGCACGCTGTGCCTCAACAGGCTTGTCGACGGCATTTGGCTCGATGCCCCCAACTTCCCCGACCAGAGCCAGGTGGTGGCATGGGCATTTGCCATCCTGCAAGCCGCTCGCGTGCGCACCAGCAAGACGGAGTTCATTTCCTGCCCCAGTTGCGGGCGCACAATGTTTGACCTCATGACCACTGTCGAGAAAGTGAAGGCCACCACCGCCCACCTCACCCACCTCAAAATTGGCGTGATGGGGTGCATCGTGAACGGCCCGGGCGAGATGGCCGATGCCGACTACGGCTACGTGGGCGCGGCCCGGCACCGCATCAGCCTCTACAAAAACAAAACGTGCATCGAGAAAAACATTCCCGAGGAAGATGCCATCCCTCGCCTGGTGGCGCTCATCAAAGCCAATGGCGACTGGATTGACCCCGCATAACTCCTGCCTATACACATATGGACGAGACTGCCGAGACGCTACAATCCAAAACTTTTGACTGGGTGCGATTCCCGCTGATCGCATTCATCATTTTTCATCATTTTTCCTATAAAAACATCTATGACGCCAATGGATTTTTCTACTATTTAGAATACGCCATAGGTGGATTGCTGGCCAGTATAGGAGTCCCCATATTTTTCTTCATCTCGGGCTACCTGTTCTTCAAGAAAGGAGCGTGGGACAAGAACACCTATATTGCAAAAGTAAAGAAGCGCATCGGCACTCTGGCTGTTCCCTACTTGCTGTGGAACACCATCACCGTAGCCGCGCAACTCGTAGCGCAGGGCTTCAAGTGCCAATCGACGACCGAATTCATCACTTACATCACAACCTATCCATGGCTGCACGCCTACTGGGACATCAACCATTTTGGAAACCCTACCAACTGGATGGGTTTCAACGCATGGATACACACCCCAGCAAACGACCCATTGTGGTTTTTGCGTGACTTGTTCTTTGCTTGCCTGCTGGCACCTGTCAGCCACTGGGTTGTGAAAAAGCTCAAGTTTTGGGGCGTCGCGCTGTTGTGCGCTATCTTTGTTGCCGATATAGTGCCGCAAGTGCCAGCACTCAGATTCATGGCGTTTTGCTTCTTCACCTTTGGAGCCTATTTTTCGATTAATCACAAGAATACTGTGGTGGAGTTTACCGCTTATCAATGGTATTTTTTACCCCTATCAATCTTGATTTTCACTTTTTTGCTTTTCAGCAATGGCTATTGGGGCACACTTCGTGATTTCTTGCTATCCATACTCATCGTCTTGGCTGCCCCATCGGCTATTGTTATCGTCTCAACCTTACTCAAAAATGGCTGGACAAAAGTGAATCCTCTGTTAGCATTATGCGCATTTTTTGTTTATGCCATGCACCGCAGCCTACCTCTGTCCCACTTCTTGAACAAGATCAATGACCACCTGTTTCATCCTGAAATCAGCCCATGGGTACAATTCATCCATTTCATGTTTGTCCCCACTGCTATCATACTCATCGACATCGCTGCCTATCACTTCCTCAAGCGATTCATGCCACGCACACTATCGCTCTTGACGGGCAACCGAAGGCAGCGTACCTACAAGTGAACCGGCAGTTGCAGACACCAGTTCTTTTTTAGAAGAGAAAGGGTGTGTCGAGCCATTCCGCTGAGACACACCCTACATATCAAATTCACATACTTATTGGCAAAACTTTACCTCTGGCGGGTGAACCCGACTGCGCTCGGCACCACATCGTCATTGTGAAAATCATCGCTGAGTCCGGCGCGAGCAAACTCTTCCTTGTTGCCAACCAGGAGGGTCTGATACTCCCGCAATCCGGTACCGGCAGGAATCAAATGGCCGCAAATCACATTCTCTTTCATGCCCTCAAGGTAGTCGACCTTGCCATTGATAGCGGCCTCGTTGAGCACCTTGGTCGTCTCCTGGAAAGAGGCGGCACTCATGAAGCTCGACGTCTGCAATGCGGCACGCGTGATGCCTTGCAGGATTTGCTCGCTGGTGGCAGGCACTGCATCGCGCACGTTGACCAGTTTCCTGTCGCGGCGCTTGAGCGCTGAGTTGATGTCGCGCAACTTGCGGGCCGTGATGATCTGGCCAGGCTGCACATCGGGGCTGTCACCAGCATCGGTCACCACTTTCTTGCCCCAAATGCGGTCGTTCTCGTCCATGAAGTTGCGCTTGTCGACGACTTGCTGCTCCAGGAAGCGCGTGTCGCCGGGATCGAGGATATTGACCTTGCGCATCATTTGGCGCACGATGACCTCGAAGTGCTTATCGTTGATTTTCACACCTTGCAGGCGATAAACGTCTTGCACCTCGTTCACGATATAGTCTTGAACGGCCGTCGGGCCCATAATGCGCAAGATGTCGGCAGGCGTGATGGCACCATCGGACAGCGGTGTTCCCGCACGGACAAAATCGTTCTCCTGGACCAAGATTTGCTTTGACAGTGGCACGAGATACTTCTTCTCGTCGCCAATGCGCTTGTTGGTCACAACGATTTCACGATTACCGCGCTTGATTTTGCCAAAGGTGACCTCGCCGTCGATTTCGCTCACCACAGCGGGATTGCTTGGATTGCGCGCCTCGAAAAGCTCAGTCACTCGTGGCAGACCGCCCGTGATGTCGCCTGCACCGCCACTGGTGGCACGCGGGATTTTCACGAACACCTCGCCAGCAAGGATTTCCTCGCCCTCGTCCTTCATGAGGTGAGCACCCACTGGCAGCGAGTAGTTTTTCACCAGCTCGCCAT
Organism: uncultured Porphyromonadaceae bacterium; assembly: GCA_902489275.1. Lineage (GTDB taxonomy): Bacteria > Bacteroidota > Bacteroidia > Bacteroidales > Muribaculaceae > Sodaliphilus. Next base: position 45,432 of record CABTZK010000005.1, on the reverse strand, counting down.
TCTTGTCATAAAGCTGAGCCTCGGGAATCTTGGTCTTGTCTTTCGACTCGATGACGATTTTCTCACTGTTTCCCGATGTCTCATCAACCTCGTTGCGATAGGTCACGCCCTCGGTGAGGCTGACGAACTTGAGTGTACCGCTCACTTCGCTCACGATGACAGCGTTGAAGGGGTCCCACTCGCAAATCTTGTCGCCTTTCTTGAGCATGTCGCCACTCTTGTGGAACAAGCGCGAGCCGTAGATGATGTTGGCGCTGGTCAAGACCATGTTGGTGTTGGGGTCGATGATTTGCATTTCGGCCATGCGCCCGATGACCACATCGACACCATCCTTATCCTTCACGGTACGCAACTCGTCGATGACGAGACGACCGTCGTACTTTGAAATCATGTTGCTCACGGCAGCAATATTGCTCGCCACACCACCGACGTGGAATGTACGCAGCGTCAACTGTGTGCCCGGCTCGCCAATGGACTGAGCCGCAATCACGCCGACGGCCTCGCCTTTCTGCACCATGCGGTGGGATGCCAAGTTGCGGCCGTAGCACTTGGCGCAAACGCCATGCTTGGCCTCACACGTGAGCACCGAGCGGATTTCAACCGACTCAATGGGTGACGCGTTGATGCGCTCGGCGGCGGCATCGGAGATTTCCTCGCCCGCTTTCACAATAACCTCGCCCGTGGTGGGGTCGACCACATCGTGCACCGAGACACGTCCCACAATGCGCTCGCCCAGCGTGGCGACCACATCGTCGTTATTCTTCACCTCGCGGCACACTAAGCCACGCAGGGTACCGCAGTCCTCCTCGGTGACCACCACATCGTGAGCCACATCGACAAGGCGGCGCGTCAAGTAACCGGCATCGGCCGTCTTCAAGGCGGTATCGGCAAGACCCTTGCGAGCGCCGTGCGTCGAGATAAAGTACTCCAGCACGCTCAATCCCTCCTTAAAGTTAGCGAGAATGGGGTTCTCGATGATTTGGTGACCGCCCTCGACACCCGATTTCTGGGGCTTGGCCATCAGGCCGCGCATACCCGAAAGCTGGCGAATCTGGTCCTTGCTTCCACGAGCGCCCGAGTCAAGCATCATGTAGACCGAGTTGAAACCTTGCTGGTCGGCGCTGATTTGCTTCATCAGCGCATCGGTGATGTTGGCATTGGCGTGGGTCCAAATGTCGATCACTTGATTGTAGCGCTCATTGTTGGTGATAAAGCCCATGTTATAGTTGTTCATCACCTCCTCGACATGAGAGTCACCCTCGGCAATAAAACGCTCTTTCTCCGAGGGGACGATCACATCGTTCAAATTGAACGACAGGCCACCCTTGAAAGCCATGTAGTAGCCCATGTTCTTCACATCGTCGAGGAACTTGGCCGAGCGTGGCACACCGCAGTTGCGGATCACCTTGGTGATGATTTTCTTGAGCGATTTCTTGGAAATGAGCTCGTTGACATAGCCCAACTCGCTGGGAACGCAGTCGTTGAACATGACACGGCCGTAGCAAGTGTCCTTCACGATGCGTTTCACGTGATTGCCCTGCTCGTCAACATCATCGACTTGTACCGAGATGATGGCATTCATCGCGAGGCGACCCTCGTTGTAGGCAATGTGAGCCTCCTCGGGACCGTAGAGAACCAGTCCCTCGCCCTTTTGTCCCGGGCGCAGCTTGGTGATATAGTACAAGCCCAGTACCATGTCTTGCGAAGGCACTGTGATGGGCTCGCCGTTGGCAGGATTCAAAATGTTGTGAGGCATGAGCATGAGCAATTGCGCCTCGACCACCGCCTCGTTGCCCAACGGCAGGTGCACAGCCATCTGGTCGCCGTCGAAGTCGGCATTGAATGGCGTGCAGGCAAGCGGGTGCAACTGGATGGCCTTCCCCTCAATGAGGATGGGCTGAAAGGCCTGGATGCCCAAGCGGTGCAAGGTGGGGGCGCGGTTAAGCATGACCGGATGCCCTTTCATCACATTCTCAAGAATGTCCCAAACGACCGGCTCCTTGCGATCCACAATTTTCTTGGCGCTCTTCACCGTTTTCACAATACCACGCTCGATGAGCTTGCGGATGACGAATGGCTTGTAAAGCTCGGCGGCCATGTCCTTTGGAATGCCGCACTCGCCCATTTTCAACTCGGGACCCACAACGATGACCGAGCGGGCCGAGTAGTCGACACGCTTGCCAAGCAAGTTCTGGCGGAAACGCCCTTGTTTTCCTTTAAGGCTGTCGCTCAACGACTTGAGAGGACGATTGGCATCGCTTTTCACTGCACTCGACTTGCGCGAGTTGTCAAGCAGGGAGTCAACGGCCTCTTGCAGCATGCGCTTCTCGTTGCGGAGGATGACCTCAGGAGCCTTGATTTCGACAAGGCGCTTCAAGCGGTTGTTGCGAATAATCACGCGGCGATACAGGTCATTCAAGTCGCTGGTTGCGAAACGGCCGCCATCGAGCGGCACGAGTGGGCGCAACTCGGGAGGAATCACCGGAATCACCTTGAGAATCATCCACTCGGGGCGGTTGACCTGCTTGCTGGCGCGGAACGACTCCACCACATGCAGGCGCTTCAACGCCTCGGTCTTGCGCTGCTGGGAATTCTCGTGGCTGGCGCGGTCACGCAGCTCGTAGGAGAGCGAGTCGAGGTCGAGTTGCATCAGCAAGTCGTAGATGGCCTCGGCACCCATCTTGGCGATAAACTTATTGGGGTCACTGTCCTCAAGCTGGTTGTTGCCGGCGGGCAGTTTCTCAACGATTTCCAAATACTCGTCTTCGTTGAGAAGGTCTAATTTCTGCACTTCTTCCTCGTTGCCGTTCACCACGCGCTTCACGCCCCCAGGATTGATGACGATGTAGCGCTCATAGTAAATCACCGAGTCGAGTTTCTTGGTGGGCAAGCCCAGCAGGTAGCCAATCTTGTTGGGCAGCGAGCGGAAGTACCAAATGTGGGCAACCGGCACCACCAACTGGATGTGGCCGCTGCGCTCGCGGCGCACTTTCTTCTCGGTGACCTCGACACCGCAACGGTCGCACACAATTCCCTTGTAGCGAATGCGCTTGTACTTGCCGCAATGGCACTCGTAGTCCTTGACCGGGCCGAAGATGCGCTCGCAAAAGAGGCCGTCGCGCTCGGGCTTGTAGGTACGGTAGTTGATGGTCTCGGGTTTGAGAACCTCGCCAAACGAATTCTCAAGGATTTCATCGGGCGAAGCCAGCGAGATGGAAATCTTAGAGAAAGCACTCTTTATCTTGTTATCTTTTCTAAAAGCCATTAGTGAGAATGTATTAAAGAGACGTTATTATTCAAGTTTCACACTCAAGCACAGGCCGCGCAACTCGTGCAGCAGCACATTGAGCGATTCAGGGATGCCAGGAGTGGGGATGGGGTCGCCTTTGACAATGGCCTCGTAGGCCTTGCTGCGACCCACGACATCGTCACTCTTGATGGTGAGGATTTCCTGGAGCACATGCGAAGCGCCAAAAGCCTCGATGGCCCAGACCTCCATTTCGCCAAATCGCTGGCCGCCGAATTGAGCCTTGCCACCGAGCGGCTGCTGCGTGATGAGCGAGTAGGGGCCAATCGAGCGCGCGTGCATCTTGTCCTCGACCATGTGGCCGAGTTTCAAGAAGTAGGTCACGCCCACGGTGGCCATTTGGTCGAATGGCTCGCCCGTAGCGCCATCATAGAGCTGGCAACGGCCGGCACGCGGCAGGCCGGCCTTGTCAGTCCACGTGTCCAAGTCGTCGAGCGAGGCGCCATCGAAGATGGGTGTGGCAAATTTCACATCCAACTCGCGTCCTGCCCAACCGAGAACAGCCTCGAAAATCTGGCCGAGGTTCATGCGCGAGGGCACACCCAGCGGGTTGAGCACCAAGTCAACGGGGGTTCCGTCGGCCAGGAATGGCATGTCCTCTTGACGGACAACACGGGAAACGATGCCCTTGTTGCCGTGCCGGCCGGCCATCTTGTCACCCACGCCAATCTTGCGTTTCTTGGCCACATACACCTTTGCCATCTGCATGATGCCCGATGGCAGCTCATCGCCAATCTGGTGGTCGAATTTCCTGCGGCTCAACTCGGTTTTAATCGATTTGCTCTTGCGCAGATAGTTCATCACACAGGTGCGTATCATGTCATTCTTGTGGTCATCGTTGGTCCACCGGCTCAAGTTCACGCTCTCGTAGTTGATGCTATTCAGAATGGCCTCGCTGAATCGAGTGCCCTTAGGCACAGCCTCGACATCGAGGAAGTCTTTCACGCCTTGCGATTGCTTCCCCTCGGTGAGCGTGAGCAGCTTGGAGATGAGCTGCTTCTTGAGCTCATCCTGCATCTGGCCATACTCTGCATCGAGTTTCTCGATTTCAGGGTCGCCGCCCTTGGTGCGCTTTTTCTTCATGGCGCGGGCAAAGAGGCGTGTGTTGATGATGACTCCCTTGAGCGACGGGTTGGCTTTGAGGGAAGCATCCTTCACATCGCCGGCCTTGTCGCCAAAGATGGCGCGCAGCAGTTTCTCCTCGGGTGTGGGGTCGCTCTCGCCTTTGGGCGTGATTTTGCCGATGAGGATGTCGCCAGGAATGATGTGCGCGCCCACGCGGATGATGCCTCGCTCGTCCAAATCCTTGGTGGCATCCTCACTCACGTTGGGAATGTCGTTAGTCAGCTCCTCCATGCCGCGCTTGGTTTCTCGCACTTCGAGCGTGTACTCGTCGACATGGACGCTGGTGAGGATATCCTCACGCACCATGCGCTCGTTGAGCACGATGGCATCCTCATAGTTATAGCCTTTCCAGGGCATGTAGGCCACTTTCAGGTTACGGCCCAGCGCAAGCTCGCCATCCTGGGTCGAATAGCCCTCGGTGAGGATGTCGCCCTTTTCCACGCGTTGCCCCCGGTCGCAAATGGGTCTCAGGTCAATCGTGGTGCTCTGGTTGGTCTTGCGGAACTTGGGCAAGTGATATTCAACCACTGGCTCATCGAACGAGACAAATGCCTCGTCCGCGGTCTGGTCGTAGCGAATGCGAATCACGTCGGCATCGACATACTCTACCACGCCCGCGGCAGTGGCCTGAATTTGGGTGCGGCTGTCGTAGGCCAAGCGCTCCTCGATGCCCGTGCCCACAATCGGGGCCTCGCTGCGCAACAGCGGCACGGCCTGGCGCATCATGTTGGCGCCCATCAGGGCGCGGTTAGCATCGTCATGCTCCAGGAACGGAATCATGGCAGCAGCCACCGACGCGATTTGCTGTGGTGAAACGTCCATGAGCTTGACGCTCTCGGGCCCCACAACAGGGAAATCGGCCTCTAAACGAGCCTTAATCTTGTTGTCTTGGAACGTGCCATCATCATTCACAGGGGCATTGCCCTGCGCAATGACTTTGCCCTCCTCGCTCTCGGCGGTGAGGTAGACGATTTCATCGTTATTGAGATTCACCTTGCCCTCCTCAATCTTGCGATACGGGGTTTCGATAAAACCGAGCTTGTTGATTTTGGCATAGATGCAAAGTGAAGAAATCAAGCCAATGTTAGGCCCCTCGGGAGTCTCGATTGGACAGAGGCGGCCGTAATGCGTGTAGTGAACGTCTCGCACCTCGAAACCGGCGCGCTCGCGCGAGAGACCGCCGGGGCCCAGAGCCGACATGCGGCGCTTGTGGGTGATTTCGGCCAGCGGGTTGGTCTGGTCCATGAATTGCGACAAGGCATTGGTGCCAAAGAACGTGTTGATTACCGACGAGATGGTCTTGGCATTGATCAGGTCGATGGGGGTGAACACCTCGTTGTCGCGCACGTTCATGCGCTCGCGAATGGTGCGTGCCATGCGAGCGAGCCCCACGCCAAACTGATTGTAGAGCTGCTCGCCCACCGTGCGCACGCGGCGGTTGCTCAGGTGGTCAATGTCATCCACATCGGTCTTGCTGTTAATCAGGGCAATGAGATACTTGATAATCTCGATAATGTCCTCCTTGGTGAGCACACGCACGTCGTCGGGGGTGGCAAGGCCCAGTTTCTTGTTGATGCGGAAACGCCCCACATCGCCCAAGTCATACCGTTTCTCGCTAAAGAAGAGATTTTGAATCACCTCGCGGGCGCTGGTGTCGTCGGGTGGCTCGGCGTTGCGCAATTGCCTGTAAATGTAGTTCACAGCCTCCTTCTCGGAGTTGCAAGTATCTTTTTGCAGCGTGTTGAAGATAATCTGATAATCGCCGGTGCTCACGTCTTCCTTGTGCACCAGGATCGTTTGGACACCCGAGGACAGGATTTCCTGCATGTTGTCCTCCTCGATGACGGTGTCGCGGTCAAAGATCACCTCGTTACGCTCGATGGAGACGACCTCGCCCGTGTCCTCGTCGACAAAGTCCTCACTCCAGGATTTCACGATTCGCGCTGCGAGCTTGCGCCCCACAGCCTTTTTAAGATTGGTTTTGTTGACTTTGAGTTCTTCGGCTAACCCGAAAATTTTAATGATGTCGTTATCGGTCTCGAGACCTATGGCACGCAGCAAAGTCGTCACGGGCAACTTCTTTTTGCGGTCGATGTAGGCATACATCACGTTGTTAATGTCGGTTGCAAATTCTATCCACGACCCGCGGAATGGGATGATGCGTGCCGAGTAAAGTTTTGTGCCGTTGGCGTGAACGCTCTGCCCGAAGAACACGCCTGGTGAACGGTGCAACTGTGAAACGACAACACGCTCGGCACCGTTGATGACAAATGTTCCCTTTTCGGTCATGTAAGGGATTGCGCCCAAGTACACATCCTGCACCTCGGTGGCAAAATCCTCGTGGTCGGGGTCGGTGCAGAAGAGCTTGAGTTTAGCCTTGAGCGGCACACTGTAGGTGAGGCCGCGGTCGAGGCACTCCTCGATGGAATAGCGAGGCGGGTCGATAAAATAGTCAAGGAATTCAAGTACAAAGTTATTCCGAGTGTCCTGAATGGGGAAATTCTCGGAGAATACCTTATAGAGTCCCTCGTTTTTTCGTTTTTCAGTTGGTGTGTCTAATTGCAGAAAATCTCTGAATGACTGTAATTGCACTTCAAGGAAATCAGGGAATGGATATGGATTCTTGACCCGTGCGAAATTAACGCGTGGTTGTTTGGAAACTGACATTGAAAAAGTAATTAAGTGAACTCAAATTTTTATGATGACACAAAAAGGTTAAGAATCGACAGGTTCTGAGGATTCTTAACCTATACACCTGATATTCAGGCGTTATTATTTAAGTTCAACTTCAGCTCCGAGCTCTTCGAGTTGCTTTTTGATTCCTTCGGCTTCAGCCTTGGCCAAACCTTCTTTCACAGGTGACGGAGCCTTGTCGACGAGGTCCTTAGCATCCTTCAAGCCAAGGCCAGTGAGTTCCTTCACGAGCTTAATCACTTTAAGCTTCTCGGCGCCGTGAGCTTTGAGAATCACGTCGAATGAGGATTTCTCTTCCTCGGCGGCAGCAGCGCCGGCAGCAGGGCCGGCAGCGACTGCTACAGCAGCGGCGGCGGGTTCAATACCATATTCATCTTTGAGAATTTGAGCGAGTTCGTTTACTTCCTTCACTGAAAGATTAACTAATTGCTCTGCAAAAGCTTTTAAATCTGCCATTTTTTGTATGATTTAATTGTTGTTTTTGATTATTTTTCTTCTTTGTTAGATAATGTTTCCAGGATTCCGTGGAGCTTGTTGCCGCCACTTTGGAGCGCGCTGATCACGTTCTTAGCCGGTGCTTGCAGCAATGCCACAACGTCGGCAATCAGTTCGTTCTTGCTCTTGATTGTAGTGAGAATGTCGAGCTGGTCAGCCCCCATGTAGACGGTCTCTTCCACATAGGCGGCCTTGAGCGCCGGCAGTTCTTCTTTCTTCTTGCGGAATCCTTTAATGAGTTTAGCGGGGGCATTACCCGTGTTGCTGAGCATGAGGGTAGTGCTTCCTGCCAGAGCGGGATAAAGGCCTGAATAGTCAACGTCGAGTTGCTCCATAGCCTTCTTCAGCAAGGTGTTCTTGACGACCACCAACTTCACGTCCGCTTTGAAAGCGGCGCGGCGCAATTCTACCGTTTTCTCGGCATTCAGCCCAGTGGTCTCGGTGAGATACACGCAGCTGTATTGCGAGATGGTGTCCTTGATTTGTTCAATGATAGTGGCTTTATCTTCCTTTCTCATTTTGTTTTCTTGATTTAAAAATTAAGCATCAACTGATTTCGTATCAACCTTGATACCCATACTCATCGTACTTGAAAGATAAATGCTCTTGATATAGGTGCCTTTGGCCGTGTTTGGTCTCAGCTTGACCAGCGTGCTGATAAACACCTGGGCGTTTTCGCAAATCTGTTCAGGCGTGAACGAAACCTTGCCAATTGAGGCATGAACTATACCCTTCTTGTCGACCTTAAAGTCGATTTTACCTTGCTTTACCTCCTTGACAGCCTTAGCGACATCTTGGGTCACCGTGCCGCTCTTGGGGTTAGGCATCAGGCCGCGAGGGCCCAGGATGCGCCCGAGAGGGCCGATTTTACCCATATTCTGAGGTTGCGTGATGATGACATCCACATCGGTCCAACCCGATTTAATCTTGTCGATGTACTCATCAAGGCCCACGTAGTCGGCACCGGCTTCTTTGGCTTCGGCTTCCTTGTCGGCTGTACAGAGTACAAGCACGCGGACAACCTTGCCCGTTCCGTTTGGCAATGATACCACGCCACGGACATTTTGGTCAGCCTTGCGGGGGTCTACACCAAGACGCACGTCGATATCGGCCGAGGCGTCAAACTTTGTGAAAGTGATTTCTTTCAACAGAGCAGCTGCTTCGGCAAGGGTGTAGGCTTTCCCGGCTTCAATCTTCTCTGCGGCTAACTTTTGATTTTTTGTAAGTTTACTCATTGTCAATTGAAGTTTTTTAAACGTTATCGGGGAATGTACCCTTTACTGTGATACCCATACTTCTTGCTGTTCCGGCAACCATTTTCATCGCCGAGGCTACAGTAAAACAGTTCAAATCTGGCATTTTGTCTTCAGCAATCGCCTTCACCTGCTCCCAAGTGATTGAACCCACTTTGTTGCGGTTAGGCTCGCCCGAGCCACTCTTGACCTTGGCAGCTTCCAAGATTTGCACAGCGGCGGGAGAAGTCTTGATCACAAAGTCAAAACTCTTGTCGGTGTAGTAAGTGATGACCACAGGCAACACTTTCCCGGCCTTGGCTTGAGTGCGGGCGTTGAATTGCTTGCAAAACTCCATGATATTAATACCCTTGGAGCCCAAAGCGGGACCCACTGGTGGTGAAGGATTAGCCGCTCCACCCTTAATCTGTAATTTTAGCTGTCCAGCAATTTCTTTAGCCATTGTTCTAATTGTTTTTATTGAGTTTAAAAACGTGCTTGAGCAGTCGCGCCACGTAACATTTCTAACTCGACTACTCTCGCTCTACTTGCGAATTATCCAACTCAAGAGGAGTTTCACGCCCGAACACCTTCACCATCACCTTGAGCTTGCGTTTCTCGCGGTAAACCTCGTCGACGCGCCCTATGAAGCCGTTAAACGGCCCATAGTTCACTTTCACGGTCTCTCCCACGATAAAGTCGCTTGACACCTCATTGTCTTCGGCGCCCTCATCGGCCTGGGCAGCCCCCAGCATGCGCGCGATTTCGGTCTCGCGGATGGCCTCCGGCTTGTGCGCGGAGTCACGTCCACGAACGAAATCGATCACGTTGGAAGTGTTGCGGATGAGCTCTTCAACCTCACCAGTAAGGTCAGCTTGGATGAACACGTAGCCCGAGAAGAGGTTCCTTTCTTTCAAGACCTTTTTCCCGCCGCGTGTCGTGTACACTTTCTCTGTAGGAACCAACACTTGATAAAGATGACTTCCCAAGCTTTCGACATTCTTGCAGGCAGCGTCAAGTATTTCCTTGACTTTTGCCTCTTTGCCTGATATGGCACGCACAACGTACCATTTTTTGTTTCCTTCAGTCATTGTAAAAACCTAAGCGTTGCTCAGCTGATGAGCGATTAAAGAGTGAATAAACTATATCGAATAACTTCAGCGTTGCTCGACGGGCAACCGCGGGCTACAGGCGCTAAATGTGACTGGAGAAGAGCGCCCGGGAAGTAATTAGCCCCCGATGCTGTAAATCAAGTGCATGACATTATTCATGACCCAGTCAACGCACCAAATCACGACTGCCATGAGAATGGAAGCGACCATGACAATAACGGTGCTGTTGGCCAGATCGGTCTTGGAAGGCCACGAAACCTTATGAACGAGCTCGTTATAAGATTCCTCTAAATCCGTAAGTATTTTATTTCTTGCCATTATGTTTTTTGAGAAAAATAGCACGGGAAGTAAGACTCGAACTCACGACCTACGGTTTTGGAGACCGTCGTTCTACCAACTGAACTATTCCCGTGTTTAATCGGTCTCGCCTCATCGCTTCAGCGAGACCGACTGGATTTTATCGTCTTAATTAAAGATCAATCAAGAATCTTCGTGATTTGGCCAGAGCCAACGGTGCGGCCACCCTCGCGGATTGCGAAGCGAAGTCCCTCGCTGCAAGCCACCGGCTCGATGAGCTTCACCTTGATTTCCACGTTATCGCCAGGCATCACCATCTCAACACCCTCGGGCAAGGTGATTTCACCCGTCACGTCGAGTGTGCGAATGTAGAACTGCGGGCGGTAATGCGTGCGGAATGCCGTGTGACGGCCGCCTTCCTCTTTCTTCAACACGTAGATTGAAGCCGAGAATTCAGCATGAGGCGTCACAAGTCCTGGATGGCAAATCACCATACCGCGCTTGATCTCGTTCTTGTCGATACCACGGAGAAGCAGACCCACGTTGTCACCAGCCTCACCCTCATCGAGAATCTTGCGGAACATCTCCACACCGGTAACGGTCGACTTCAAGTCGGCGCCAAGACCCATGATTTGGACAGCATCGCCCACTTTCACGACACCCGTCTCAACACGCCCGGTAGCTACCGTACCACGGCCTGTGATCGAGAACACGTCCTCTACAGGCATCAGGAATGGCTTGTCGATATCGCGTGGAGGCAGTGGAATCCATTCATCGACAGCTTTCATGAGCTCGAGCACAGTGTCGACCCATTTTTTCTCGCCGTTCAAGGCACCAAGAGCAGAGCCCTTGATGATAGGTGTCTCGTCACCGTCATATTCATATTCCGAAAGAAGTTCGCGAACGTCCATCTCGACGAGCTCAACCATCTCATCGTCAACATCGGGAGAGTCGCACTTGTTCAGGAAGATAACCAGGCGTGGCACATTCACTTGGCGAGCAAGCAGGATGTGCTCACGAGTCTGCGGCATCACACCATCGGTGGCAGCGATCACCACGATTGCGCCATCCATCTGAGCAGCACCAGTAACCATGTTCTTCACATAGTCGGCGTGTCCAGGGCAGTCAACGTGTGCGTAGTGGCGGTTTTCTGTTTCATATTCAACGTGAGAGGTGTTGATGGTTATACCGCGCTCTTTCTCCTCGGGTGCGTTGTCGATAGAGTCGAACGAGCGGACTCCTTCACTGGAGTAACCTTGCTCTGAAAGCACCTTGGTGATAGCAGCGGTGAGGGTAGTTTTACCGTGATCAACGTGACCAATAGTACCGATGTTCACATGCGGTTTGGTTCTTACGAATTTCTCTTTTGCCATAACTTAAAATATTTTTTTGATATAAATTCTCTTACCGTTCCTGTTCACGTGCATCACTTCGCCACCTCAATGGCTACCAATCGCATCGAGAGGCGAAGAAATCACACTAACGTTTTTTGAGCCGGTGGCGGGAATTGAACCCGCGACCTCTTCCTTACCAAGGAAGTGCTCTACCTCTGAGCTACACAGGCAATATTTCTTTTTGAGCGGAAGACGAGGCTCAAACTCGCGACCCTCAGCTTGGAAGGCTGATGCTCTATCAACTGAGCTACTTCCGCAATTTAAAAAACCGTGGGTAGAGATGGATTCGAACCACCGAAGCTATAAAGCAGCAGATTTACAGTCTGCCCCATTTGGCCACTCTGGAATCTACCCAAGCCATTTTAGCGAGCCTCTTGTCGGATTCGAACCAACGACCCCGAGATTACAAATCACGTGCTCTGGCCAACTGAGCTAAAGAGGCGTCGGGGGCTTTCCCGGGTCACGACATCGCGAGACTACTTGTGAAAGCGGTTGCAAAGTTACGCATTATTTTTGAAATGACAAATAATCCACACGATTTTTTGAAAAAAAATGCTTTTGGCAGCGCAAAGGCTGCCCGAGCAGCGACGCTTCGGCAGCCTATGTGCGTGCGCGTGACCTCATTGCCAGCCATGCGGCGGCAAGGGGTCACTGGGGGGTCTATCTGTCTCTTTTCGTTTTTTCCAATTGCTTCTTCAAGGCGTCGCAAGCCAGGTCGATAGCCTCCTCAAACGTGTCGGCCACCTTGCTTGCGAACAAGTCGTCGTGCTGCGGGACCAGCAGTTTCACAGCGGCCTCCTTGTTCTTGGCGGTCTCAGGCTTGACAACCTTGAGATTAACCTCTACACTCGTAATCTCCTCATTGTGCTTCATGAGCTTCTCGATTTTCTTGTTGATAAATTGCTCGAGTCTCTCGGTAGCGTCGAAATGGATGGCTTTAATTTTAATTTCCATGTTACCCTCCTTTTTTTAGTGCCCTGGGATGGGCGAGTTTGTAATTATTTTTTAATTCACTGAACGTGATATGTGTGTACACTTGTGTTGCCGCCAGCGACTCATGCCCCAGCAGCTCCTTCACGCTGCCCAACTGCGCGCCACCGTTGAGCATCGCGCTCGCAAAGCTGTGGCGCAGCACGTGCGGGCTCGCCTTGCCCGTGGCTCCGGCTTGCAGCAGGGCATCGTGCACCACGCGCCACACGAGCGACGGATAGAGCGGGCCGCCACGCGCGGTGAGGAAAAACTCTCCGTTGCCGCCCCCCACTTGCTGGGCGCGCAGCTCCCGGAACGCCTCGATTGCGGCTTTCAGCTCGTTCCCGAAGGGGATGATGCGCTCCTTGTCGCGCTTGCCGCACACCGTCACTTGACATCCGGCAGTGTCGACGGCTGCGTCTTGCAGGCCGATGAGCTCGGCTCGGCGCATCCCCGTCTCATAGAGCATCATCACAATCAGGCGGTCGCGCACGGCCTCATAGTCGGCTGCCTCGACACGCTGGTCAAGCACGGTGTCCATCGTTGCCGGGCGCACGTAGTGGGGCAAGCGCTTGGGCAACTTGGCCAGTTCCAAGTCAGCGGCAGGATTGGCTTTCACCTCCCCGCGCTTCATGAGCCACTTGTAGAGGGCGCGCACTGCCTGGATTTTGCGCCGGATGGCGCGCGACCCATGCCCCTGTGTGGCTAAGTGAACCATCCAGGCGCGCACATCGCCCGTCGTGATGGATTTCACGTCGACCTCCTCCTTGCCCTCGGTGAGGAACTGAGCCCACTGCGCAAGGTCCCCCCCATAGGCTTTCACCGTCAATGGCGAAAGATTGCGCTCGTAGCGAATGTATTGCAGGAATTGGGCGATTTGATTCATGTGCGCAAGTTTGATTGGTTAGTGATTCACTCGGTAGCGAATTTAGACATTATCGTTGAGAAAAACAAGCAATATCACTAAAATCTCACATTATCCTATTGTTTTTCCTTTTCTGAAACTCCCTCTCCCCTATGGCCAAATCCTGCGGGAAGATTACACCTTAATTATAATAGCAGGACACCCACGACATGAAAATGCCCTCACAAGCACTCGCCACGCCAGGAGCGCTGCAAGCGGGAGTCCCAAAGCCCAACTTGCCCGCCTTTTATTCCTGTTTTTCCTGTTTTTTGCCAATATTGTCCTAAACGTTTAGGACAATATTGGATAATTTCATCAATCGTTTGCACGATTGGGAAAATTGTTATATCTTTGTCGATGGATTGCTAACTAAACAAAATAAACCGAAACGAATAGCCTGAAGATTATCGGTGAAAACACGAGAATTATAGGGCTGGACGACCAATCCAGCCCTATAATTTTTTCCCTTTTCCCACAGGTTTCAAATTGCAAGTTGGCCACCGGCTACATGCCGCCTGCACGAGGCTTATTGGCCTCTTTTTTTTTGTTTTTTCACCGCCAAGAGCGAGCCGGCGATCGACAAAAGAGTGAAGTGCGGGCACCGAGAGGGAAACACGCCTCTCTGCTCATGCACTTCACGCAATCAGTATTTATAAGTACAGAGAAAAGAGCCGATCGATCATCACTGACAAATGGCTCTATGATTGAGAAGATGAAGTTTTTTATACCCGTCTTGAATTCATTTCAATCCTATCCAAAAAACGCTCTAAAAGGCGGGAACGAACTAATCTTAATCAATATTTAGCGTTTTGCGGGTCAAACTCAGTCCAACCGTCTAACCAGTTGCTGCCCGTGCCAAACGCGCCGATGAAGCCCACTTGCTCGAAGCCGATGCCGAGCAGGGGATTGACAAACGATGCCGCACTGAGCAGCGGAGAACCTGCCTGTGGCATGAAGTTGGCTCCGGCAAGGCTCTTGCCCGTGAGCATCAAATCACTGCTCTTCACCACCTTGTTGCTGCTCTCGCTCTCAAAGAACGTGTGAGAGAACGAGGGCTTAGTCATATCGAAAGTCTTGCTCGCATAGTCGTAGAGGTTGTCCTGATATTTCTTGTTGGCATCGCTGCCGAGGAGTGCCATGTCGCTGAACCAGATGTTTTGCAGGAACATTTCTGTTCCGGCCACGCTCTGCGTGTTGCCTTTCTCGCTGTCGAGAATCAGGCCGATGGGATAGCCGATGGCCACCGAGTTGAAGCACGAGAGGCGGCTGCTGCGGCGAATGTGCATGGCAGCTTGGAACTTGCCCAGCGAAGAGCCGTTGTTGGGATAAACGCTGCCGCCGTTAATGTAGGCGGCATCGTTGACGAAGTTGGCGTCTTGGCCAATGGGGCCCACCATGGTGATGTTGCTAAACACCGCCGTCGTGTAGGGCGACACGGTGGCGCCATCGGCACAGTTATCGCTCTCGAAGCTGTTACTTTGCGACACGTCGGCAATGCGCGGGTCGCGAATCACCAAGCCATATTGCACTTTACCCGAGAAGCCGTTGTCGGTGTCAAAGTCATCGTCCCATCCACGGAAAGCGACCAGGTACTTGCAATTCACGGTTCCGCCAAACCACTCGAAACTGTCGTCGTTGGAGTAAGAGACCTGCACGTGGTCAATTTTGGTGCCGCTGCCCACAGAGCCCAGGGTGAGGCCGTTGATTTCCTTGTCGGTTGCAAAAGGATAGCCAGCGAACTCGATGCGCACGTAGCTCAGCACGCCACTGTTGTCGGCATCGTCTTTGCCGCCATGCATTGAGCGCGGACCGCCCTCGATTTGCATTTCAGTCTGGTTGTTGCGCGCGTTGCCGCACAAGATGATGCCGCCCCAGTCGCCAGGACGTCTTTGTCCTGCTGGCTGCGCCGAAGTGAACACGATGGGGGCATTGGGCTTGCCCTGAGCGATGATTTTGCCGCCCCGTTCCACAATGATGGCTGCCTTGGTGGTCTTGTCGCCCTTGATAACGGTTCCCGGCTCAATGGTGAGCTCGGCGCCCTTGGCGATGTAGACCCATCCCTTGAGCGTGTAAGTTCCTTTCTTCAGGGTCTGCTTTCCGTTGAAAACAAACTCCTTGTCGCCATTGCCAATCACGTTGTTGTCAAAAAGCAGGACATTGCAGGCTTTGAGTCCTCCGTCGGTGGTCCACACGATTTCAGGCGTGGGTGGAGGTGTGGGTTCTGGATCATTGCTGGAGCATGAAGAGAGCACGGCTGCTCCACACATTGACATGGCAAGAATCGCCATCGAAAAGATTTCTTTTTTCATTTTGATTGATGATTAAAAGTGAATATATCAATTAAAAATTGTACTGTACTGACAGGCCGATGTTGCGCCCCGGGCGATACTGCTTCGTGATTTCGTCCACTTCGTTAGAGGTGCCGTCGGGGTGAATGGCATCGGTAAACTGCTTGAAGGTGATTTTCTCGTTGAGCAAGTCGCGCACGGTGGCTTTGAGCTCCACATGCCTCCCCAGGCGGCACGAGACCGTGAAATCAAACACGTTGCGAGGCATCTCGTAGCTGTTGGGGATATTGGCCGAGTCGTCGCTTCCGGCCAAGCCCACCGATCGCCCTACGCCGATAATGCGCTTGCCGATGCGGTTATAGAGCAAGCCCATGTTGAGTGTGCCGGCGCTGTTGGCATAGAACAGGCCCGTGTTGACCAAGTAGGGCGACTGGCCCTGCATGGGGCGCGACTTCTCGCGGCTGCCCGCCTCAAAGTGCACGCGGCTCTGGATAAACGACGCGTTGAAGTTGAGGCTCAGGAACGGGAGGCTCATGAAGCCGAGGTTCTTGTGCACGTCGAGTTCCAATCCGTAGTTACGGGCCGACTTGGCATTGTGGTAGGAGTAGACAAGATCGGTGCCACCAGCCACGGTATAGGTCCACTCAATGGGGTCCTCGAAGTGCTTGTAGAACAAAGCCACGCTGACTTGCTCGCCCCCGTGCGGGTACCACTCCCAGCGCAAGTCTAAGTTGTGCACGTAGCACGACTTGAGCTCGGTGTTGCCCTGCACGTCACTTGCCAGGTCGAAGTCGTAGAACACCGATGGCGAGACCTCGCGGAACTCGGGGCGATTGATCGACTTGCCATAGGCCAGGCGCAGTTGCTGGTCTTTCACAAACCGCCAGGTGGCGTTGAGCGACGGGAAAAAGTCATGGTTTTTATACTCCTTTGAAGAGGGGCTTTTTTCAAAATCGCGTGTGTTGGTGGTGAGCTCCATGCGGTTGAACTCATAGCGCACCCCGGTGTAGATGTTGAAATTGCCCAAGGGGAAATCGGCGGCCACATAGCCTGCTCCCAGCGTGTTGTTGCCATCGTAGTTGTTGCTCCACTTGACTTCCTCAAGCAGGAAGAGCTTATCGTCGCCGTAGTTGTCATCAATGAGCAATTGCGTGGGCAAGTCGAGCATTCTGAAGTTGGGAGGCAGATTGTTGTTCAGATTGTTCCAGTTATAGATGAAATAGCGCGTGAAGTAGGAACGAGTGCGATACTCGCCAAACACGCCCGCCTTGAGCGTTGGGAGACACCTCCCCCAGTTGAATTCCTTTTGCCAGTTCACGCCTCCTGAAACGACGTGCTCGTTGAGCCTTGTGAACTCTCGGCTGATGTCGTTGCTCGACGACAGGGCGACGACCCCATCCTCCAGTTTGTCGTTGAGCAAGTACAAGCGGCGGTCTGGCATGTTGCGGTTAGCGTAGGCATAGCCCGCATTCCACTTCAGCGTCCCGGCATGGGTGCTGTGGAATCCGGTGAATTGCGTATTATAGATGGTACGGCTACTGTAGTAGTACTCGGCACTCTGCTCGTTGTCGTTCTGGGCATTGATACCCACGCGTGAGGTGTAGCGTGACTTGCCGAGCTCGTTGAAAAGCTGCTTCCACTCCAAGCGGTTATTGGGATTCAAAGCCAGGGTGAGGTTGAGCATCGCGCCCAGGCGCACGTTGTTGTTATACTGGTTGTCAACGCTCCTGCGAAGGTAGTTGCTGCGGTCGTTGCTGCGGTCATAGCTTCCAAAGAGGTTGTTGCTCATGTTGTGCAGCGTCTTGTAGTTGTTGCTGTAGTTGAGCGTGCCCATGAGTGCCAGCGTGCGCTGGTCGAATCGCCAATAATGGTTGACGTTGGTCGTGAAGTTGAAATCGGCCACTGGCGTTTTCTTTTTCACCGTCCAGTCGTTGTTAAAGCCATTGCCCATGAGGTCGACGCCATTGTCTCCAATGGGCCTGAGCGTGGCGCGTATGCCGCCATCGAGCTGCCTCATCCCGCTGTCGAAACCCAGCCAGTCGGTACCGCTCCCCTTGTTGTAGCGGAAACTCTGGAAATGTGCCTCATTGTTATAGTTTGTGCCCAAACTGATGCTGAACGTATTGCGGTCGGGTACATCTTTCGTGTTGATGAACACGAACCCACCCGTGAAGTCAGAGGGGTACTCGGGAGCCGGCGACTTGATGATGAGCAGGTTGTCGAGCTGCGAGGAGGGGATGATGTCAAATGAGAACGCCCTGGAGTCGGCCTCGGTACTGGGAACGGTGCTACCGTTGATCCACACGTTATTATACCGTTGCGAGAGGCCTCGCACCATGACAAACTTGTCGTCAATAATGCTGATGCCAGGAATCCTCCGAATCACCTCGGAGGCATCCTTGTCTTGCGTCCGCTTGATTTGCTGGAACGACACGCCACTCTGCACCACAGCGCTCTTTCGGATGGCCGAGAGCATGGCCACCTCGGTGTTCTTGACCGCTTTGGTCGAGACCACCACCTCGCTCAAGGCCTCGGAGTCGGAGGTCAAGACGACATCGACATGGGTAGGTTTTTGATTATCCACGACGATTTTCCCAACCGTCAGTGGCTTGTAGCCGATGTAGCTCACCAGAATGGAATAGGTGCCTGGGGTCAAGTCGGTGAATTGGAATTGTCCGTTAAGGTCAGTGGCCGTCGTGCGTTTAGTTTGTAGAATTTGTACGGTCGCTCCCAACAAGGGTTCATGAAGGGCCGTATCGCTCACGGTGCCGCTCAAGATGCCCGCCAGGGCTGTGCACATGTTAAACAGGATTGTCGCTAAACATAGGAAAATGCGCTGAATGCTCATCTGTTGTCGTTTTGTTAGTTGTTCTTCTTTTAGATTGTACTTCTCGAATCTTTTTACTGGCACAAAAGTATGGCAGTCTTGTAACAACTTCATGACAAACCGATAACGTTACTGTAACAAATTCCGGCGGGCTTCCAATGGCTGATAGCAAGCGCCCCATAACACGGGAAGAGCCTGGCGCAATGCCGGGCTCTTCCTGTCACGAGGCGGTGTCGTGGTTTTTTCCTGACCGCAAGCCTTTAGTCGTCTTCCTGGTTGTACCAAGTGGAGTACATGAGGTAGTTTTTAGCGATTTTCACGTTCATTTCCATCGCTTGGGCGGGGTCAACTTTTTTCTTGAACTTAGCTGGAGCGCCAGCCCACAGCTCGTGCGCGCCAATCTTGGTGCCGCCAAGCACGACGCTGCCTGCTGCCACGATAGCTCCCTCGCCAACCTCAGCGTTGTCGAGAATGACGCTGCCCATGCCAATCAATGCCCGGTCGTGAATCCTCGCGCCATGGATCACGACATTGTGCCCCACGCTCACGTCATCGCCAATCACGGTCACGCTTTTCTCGAAAAGGGTGTGGATGGTGCTGTTGTCTTGAATATTGACCCGGTTGCCGAGCCGAATGGTGTTCACATCGCCGCGCAACACGGCGCCAAACCAGATGCTACAGTCGTCGCCCATGGTCACATCGCCAATGATGGCCGCATTGTCGGCCAAGAAGCAGCCCTTGCCCATCACAGGCGTGAACACTTTGTTGTTTTCTCTCTCTCTTGCTTGAATCCTTTTAATGATTGCCATGATTGTTGATTGTTGATAATGAGTAGGCGGTTTCCCGCTAAATTTCTTTTGTTCTCTCGGTGAGCCATGCTTGCTCGCTGGGTTCCAACAAGGGCGAAATGCGCTCGCGCACCATGGCGTGATAGCTGTTGACTTGAGCGATTTCCTCGGCATTGAGCATCGTGCGGTCGATGAGGCGCGTGTCATAGGGCACATAGGTCATCGGCTCAAACCGGTAGAACGGCCCGAACTCCTCGCTCTCGAAGGCGCTCACCACTTGCAGCATGTTCTCGGTGCGGATGCCATAGCGCCCTGCCTTGTAGATGCCAGGCTCGTCGGTCACGTTCATGCCAAGTTGCAACTCGGCAGGGATGTAGTTCATCCTGATTTGGTGCGGCCCCTCGTGGCAGCCCAGGAAATGCCCCACGCCGTGCCCGGTGCCATGCCTGTAGTTTTGGCCCTCTTTCCACAACTCTCCATGAGCGAGGACATCGAGTTGAACGCCCAGCGTGCCGGCCGGGAAGATGGCACGCGCCAAGCCCAAGTGAGCCTTGAGCACCAAGGTGAAGTCATGCCGCTCTTGCTCGGTGGGGTTGCCCAGGGTGAAGGTGCGCGTCATGTCGGTGGTGCCGTCGATGTACTGCCCGCCGGTGTCGATGAGCAAGAGCCCCTCGGGCGCTAATACCGATGCGCTTTGCTCGGTGGCCTGGTAATGCACAATGGCGCCATGCTCCTTGTAGCCAGCTATCATGTGAAAGCTGTCGCCACGGTACTCGGTGAATTTCGAGCGTTCCTCTATGGCCTTTTTCTCCACGTCAAGCTCGGTGATGCCATCGCTCGCATGAGCCTCCACCCACATAAAGGTGCGAATCAGCGCCACGGCCTCACGCTCGCCCGCCGCCTTGAAGCCAGCGATTTGCACAGCGTTCTTGACGGCCTTAAGCGCCTCGACGGGCGATGCCATATAGGTCTTGTTGCAGAGCATGGCCTGCCCCAGGCGGTCGCTCACACGGTTTGGGTCGAGCATGATGGTCATGCGCTCACTCACTTTCTCCAAGTAGCGCTCCACATCATCGTACCCCTTGATTTTCACATGATATTTCTTGAGGTGCTCCTTCACCTCACTCGTCACCTTGCCCTCGTCGATAAAGAGCACGCGGTCACGCTCCGAGATGAAAGCGTAGGCGATCACGACGGGGGTAAACATCACGTCGCTGCCGCGCAGGTTCAACAGCCAGGCAATCTCGTCGAGTGCGGTCACCAACAGGCAATCGGCATCGTTAGCCGTCACCACTTGCAACACACGGTTGATTTTGCTCTCCACATTTTCGCCAGCCAATGCCTCGTCGTGCACAAACGCGGGACTGGCAGGGCGCTCGGGGCGCTCGGGCCAAATGACATCGGCCGGGTGGAAGTCGGTGGCCAGCATAAAGCCGTTTTGACCGCAGAAGTTTTCCAGCTGGTTGGCTTGCACAAGCGAGAACAGGTTGCCGTCAATGGCGATAATCGAGTCCTCCTCCAACTCCTGGGCGAGCCATTGCTCGCGGGTGAGTTCGCCGGGGATATTCTCCTTGTGCAGGTCGAAGCCGCTGTCCTTCAACTCGATTTCGCCTTGCAGGAAGAAGCGCGAGTCGGTCCACAAGCCGGCCTTGTCGAGCGTGACCACTGCCGTGGCGTTGTCGCCCGTGAAGCCCGTGAGGTACTCGAGCAGTTTCCAGTGGTCGCTGATGTATTCGCTTTGATGAGGATCGGTGTTCGTGATGATCACGGCATCCACGTTCTTGCTGCGCATGACCTCGCGCAAGGCCTCAAGATGTTGATATGTTTCTTTCATTTCTAAGTTGATTGATTGAAATCTATTTTTAACGTGTGCTTGATGAATAAGATGTTTTCGCCCCTGCAAAGACCTCAACAACCAATAGCGCAGAGGTCTCTCGCTTTTTATCTCCAAGTGCCGCCCATGGCCTTACTACTCATGCCTGGGGTGGGAATGGGTGGCGCTCCACTGGCGCGAAAGCCCATGTTGACGGGCCCCGACGGAGCGGCGCCATAGCTTTTGCGCTTGTCCAGCAGGCTCTCGATAATTTGGTAGACGAGACCTCCCACATCGACCGAGAAAGGCTGCCCCCAGAGGGTAATCACGGGAGCGACGATGGGCAGCGTGTGCCAACGGTGCGTGTAGGGGTCGTAGTAGCGCTGGGCGCCAAGATTGAGCCCGAACTTGTCGCTCAACTTCATGTCGAAGGTGCCACCGTAACGCGCGCCCTGCATATAGCCCATCGCGCCCACCGAGTGATAGCGCTGGTCGAAGTAATACTGGGAGAATGCGCTGACACTCAATCGGTCGCTGATGCGATAGTTGGCTCGTCCAAAGATTCCATAGTCGTTCCAAGCATCGCGCCCCATGTGGTATTTCATGCCCGTCACGCCAGCGGTGAGGGAAAGACGGTCGTCATAGACCCCCGTCAAGGCCAAAGAACCCGACTCCATGTTGCCCAAGGCAGGCAGGGAGATGCGGCTACCGCTGCCCGTGAGGTAAAGGTCGTCAAAAGTCGTGATCACGCCGCTTGCGCTCCAGTCGCGACTGAAAGGGTTCATTCTGAAATCATATACCGGCGCCACGCGCAGGGGCTTCACGCTCATGTTCCACTCGGGCAGGGCGCGCAGCTGGCCATCCAGTTTCGACAAGCGACCTGCCGAGGGCGTTTCCAGCGCCTTGTAGTTGTTGAGCGATGGCGTCACGACATCGGGACTAACGCTTGTGGCCAGGGGCTTGACGGGCTGCAGCCGCAAGGCCTTGGTGTCAATTTTGAAATGCAGCTCTGGCAAGGTGTCGCCCTTGTCTTGAGCCATGCAAGTCAAGACCGTTGCTGTCAATAATAAGGCAAATGATAATCTCATAGGGGCATCCGTCTTTAATCAGGCAAAATTAATGAAATATTCCTAATGCCTCCATCCCACAGAAGCCAAAAAACCTCAACAATCCTTAAACCTTAAAAAAGTTTTTATTGCGCGCAAGGCGTGGCGAGTCACGGCTCACTCATTTAGAACTGATGCAGCCACACAGCGCCCCTTGCCCGGTTCACTGCAAATCGGGACAATGGATTATTGCTGTATTTCAGCGAGTTATAGTTTCATCGAAAATTTATTTTTTCATTTTTGGCGTAAGAACCGCATTAATTTGTATCTTTGTCCCATTGACCAATCGGCTCACTGCACCGTTGATGCAGCGCGAGAGCAGATCGTGGACAATGCAATTGAACAACGATGAAAGTACTCATTATCAATCCCATCCTCACCACGGCCGAACATGGCGTGATCAGGCGGCGTCCCTCCGTCATAGACACCATGATCAGTAATTTTGCCATGGGTTTTTGCGACGAGGGTCACCAGGTCACGATTGTGACCCAAGACGACTTCCGCCCCACTGGACACGAAGAGTACCCTTACGAAATCCTCTTTTTCAAGTCACGGTGTCCGCGCGTGTTCAGTCCTGCCTTGCTGCCCTGGCCCATGGGACTCAAGAAATGGCTGAAAGCGCACGCCGATGAGTACGACCTGGTGGTTGCCAGCGAGAATTTCTCGATAGCAACGCTGGTGGCGGCATGGGTGTGCAAACGCAAGTTAGTGATTTGGCAGGAGATGTCGCTTCACCAGCACAAGTTTTTCAAAATCCCCTCTAAATTTTGGTACAATGTGGTCAACCGCCTATGGATGCGCGACGTGCTGGTTGTGCCTCGCAGTGTCGCCGCGCGGGAGTTTGTCAAGCCCTACTGCCTCCATGTGACCGATGAGATTGTGGACAATGGCGTGAATGGCCGCATGCTCTATCCCAGCGACGAGCGCGACGATGCCTTTGCGTGCCTGTCGCAACTCGTCCCAAGAAAGCGTATTGACCTGATTATAAAACGTTTTTCCAAGTTAGTGGTTGTGCCAGGCTATACCCACTACCTGCTCCACGTGATGGGCGATGGCGAGATGGCCGGCGCGCTTTGCCAGCAGGTGAAAGACTTAGGACTTGAGCAAAACGTGATTTTCCATGGCTTTATGCGCCATGCCGAGATGGCCGGCATCTTGCGCCGCTGTGTGGCGCTGCTGGTCAACACGTCGAAAGACCTGAACATGGTTTCTGTCACCGAGGCCATCGTGAGTGGTACGCCCGTCGTGATGAATACCATGCCCATATCGGCTCCCATGGTTCAAAGCCGCCGTCTTGGCATTGCCCGCGACGATTGGGACGAGACCGACCTCATCAAGGCCATCCAGCACTACGACGAGTTTCACCGGGCCTGCATCGAGGCACGCGACACGCTCACCAGCCAAGCCGGCGCCCGCCGCATGATCAGCCTCTATCAGGCTCACTCGCATGCCCCCGAGAAGCCTGCACTTTCCACCCCCAAATAAAAAGAAGCAGAAGAGTTTTCCTCTCCCACTTCTTGGTGCCATCTATCATTGCTGAACTGGCAGCAACACTACATTTCTTCGCGAGTGCGGAGTCGCTGAATGTAGGAAGCCTTCATCATCTTCTTGCGGTTGGTGATCGAGGGCTTGTCGAATTGCTGACGGGCGCGAAGCTCCTTCATAATGCCTGTTTTCTCAAATTTACGTTTGAATTTCTTGAGAGCGCGCTCAATGTTCTCGCCATCTTTTACTGGAACTACAATCATAATTCTTTTTTTGATTTAAATGTTTTATTGTTAATGAAATAATTTGTTCTTTTTCGATTTTCCAAGATGCCATAACTTGCTGCACCTGGCTCGTTGCCCCATGCACACCGCACTTTGCGGTGACCTTAGTGGCTGCATCCATTCCTATAAAAATAGGATTCCGCCTGTCTTCACTCCTCGGTGCAGTGGTCATCGTGATGCCACCGATAACGGTATCAGGTCTGGCGGGTAGACCTGTGCCGGGCTGGTAATATGTTTAGCGTCTTCTATCTATGGGGATTGGGTGAACAAGCCTCCTTTCAGTTTCGTGGGCGCAAAGTTAAAAATAATTCTCGAAACCTACAAATTTTCTTTCGCTTCGATATCTTCATCAACCAGACTTTCGTTAGAATTTTAATTCAACCGGCAAGTCAAATTTAGATAAAACTTTCCTCATCACAAGGCCCATTGCAGGAAAAATGCCTTAATTACCTTGACAGAAAGGAAGTCTTGCGGATTTTTTATATCTTTGCAGTCGCAAAAAGAAAATCACCGACGATGAAGCTGAAATTGAGTTACGAGAGGCAAGGCGAATTTGCCAAGAAACTGTATTTGGAGACCTACGGCTGCCAAATGAACGTGGCCGATAGCGAGGTGGTGGCATCGGTCATGAAAATGGCTGGCTACGACACGTGCGAAACGCTTGAACAAGCCGACGCCATCCTGATCAACACCTGCTCGGTGCGCGACAATGCCGAGCAACGCATCTTCGCCCGCCTGAACCAACTCAATGCCCTGCGCCGCACACGCGACCGCAAGTTGCTCGTCGGCATCATTGGCTGCATGGCCGAGCGCATGAAAGACACGCTCATGAAGGACTATGACGTGGATCTCGTGGCAGGCCCCGACTCCTACCTGCAACTGCCCGCGCTCATCGCCAGCGCCGAGACGGGGCACAAGGCCATTGACGTAGCGCTGAGCGCCACCGAGACCTACCGCGACGTGATTCCACAGCGCCTGGGCAGCAGCAAGGTGAGTGGCTTCATCTCCATCATGCGGGGCTGCAACAACTTTTGCACCTACTGCATCGTGCCCTACACCCGCGGCCGCGAGCGAAGCCGCGAGCCTCAAAGCATCCTCAACGAGCTCAAGGATCTGCAAGCCAAAGGCTTCAAGGAAGTCACCCTCTTGGGGCAGAACGTGAACTCCTACCGCTACCAGTCGCCCGATGGCGATGTGGACTTGGCGGGCCTGCTGAAACGAGTGGCCGAGGCCGCTCCCGAGATGCGCGTGCGGTTCACCACCAGCAACCCCGAGGACTTGAGCGACGACATCATCGAGACGATGGCCAGCCACGCCAACATCTGCAACCACATCCACCTGCCTGTGCAAAGCGGCAGCAACAAGATATTGAAACTCATGAACCGCAAATACACCCGCGAGTGGTATCTTGACCGCATCCGCAAAATCCGCCAAGCGATGCCCGACTGCGGCATTTCAAGCGATATGTTCACCGGTTTTCACAACGAGACCGAGGAGGACTTTCAAGAGACCCTGAGCCTGATGCGCGAGGTGGGTTTTGACTCGGCGTTCATGTTCAAGTACAGCGAGCGACCCGGCACCTTTGCCGCCAAGCACTTGCCCGACAATGTGCCCGAGGGTGTGAAGATTGACCGGCTCAACCGCATGATTGCCCTGCAAAACGAGCTTTCGGCCAACAGCAACCGCAACGACGTGGGCAAAACCTTCGACGTGCTGGTCGAGGGCTATAGCAAGCGGTCGAAGGACGACATGTTTGGCCGCACCCCGCAAAACAAGGTCATTGTGTTTCCCGCCGGCGACACCCAGGTGGGCGACCACGTGACGTGTGTGGTGGAGCGCTCCACCAGCGCCACCCTCATTGGGCACCGCATCGGCGATGCCCAACTGGCTGCCCATTGAGAAAACGGCGGCTTTCACCAGTTAAAGACATTGCGGAGAACCCACCACAGCATGACAGCGGCAAACACCGTCCAAATCGCCCACGGCGCATTGAGGGCAGCATCGTAGCGCGGATAGCGGCGGCGCAACAGCAGTCCCGAGAGCAACAGCACAAGATAGGGAACAGCCAGCACAAGCATCATGTTGTGGCGCCATGCCTGAGCCACGCTGCCCGTGAGCAGCGCGTGGATGGCACGCTGGCTGCCACACCCCGGGCACTTGAACCCCGTGAGCACGAGAAACGGGCAACGGGGGAAAAACCGGCTCGTTGAGGGGTCAAAGGTAAAATAAATGGCAACCGCCCCAACAAGCGCGATTGCCACCAAGAGCAGTGCTAATCTTTTCTTTTTTCCCGTCATATCAGGACTATTGCGACAAGGTCATGAAGATGAGAGCAAATGGCATCAGCAGGATGCCCGACACGATCGATGCAATGCACAGCCAAGCGCTCCAGTCGCTATACTTTTGAGCCTTCACATAGTCGCCCGAGCGATACTTCGACTTGACCATGGCTGCAAAGATGATGGCCACCACCCCCAATGGAGTGCAGCACAAAATCGTGCAAATAATCGACCACACCAAGTTGGTGGGCGGGCACAACGGGGCTTGACCCCGTGCAGGCTGGGCAACGCATGACCCTTGCGAGGGCTGCCATGGCTCATACGGCGGCGGGGCTACCTGCGCGGGCTGGGCATCCTCCTCGTAGATGGGGGGCTGCTGCAGAACCTCGGCATGCTCTGGTGGCACTGCCGAATCAGGTTGCTGGTCAACATCCTGGGGCTCATCGTCCTCCACTGGCTGCGCTTGCAGCGCGGCAGGCGCATCCTCCTGCGCTTCAGATGCCGTACCGGGTTGCAGCTCGCTGGCGGCCGGCTGCTCCACGAGCGATGCCAACTCAGGCACCTCGTCAATCAGCTTCCAGTCGGCCATTCCGCTACACCACACGTAAGTGTCGCTTGGCGAGAGTCTCATCGCCTCAAGTTCCTCACGCGCATACGGGCCGCTCTGCACCCCTCCCTGATTGAGCCAGTATCGTTTCATCGTCGTCATCTTTTTTTGCAAATTTACAATTTATTGCGCACCCATCAAAACTTTTCAAGAGTTTTTCGACAAAACCGAAAAATCGCTCAAAACTTTTGCGAACTCAAAAAAATGCGTTACCTTTGCATCGCATTTGCCACCATTGCAAATGGCTGATGCTCGGATGGTGGAATCGGTAGACACGAGGGACTTAAAATCCCTTGGCCATTGCGGCTGTGCGGGTTCAAGTCCCGCTCCGAGTACAAGCACAGGTTGATAATCATCGTGACATGGTTATCGGCCTTTTTTCATTAGGATTTCAAAGCAAGCAAGTGGATAAAACGCTAAAATTCAACACTCGGGTGAACGACAAGGTGCGACACGCTGCCCTCCTGCTGGCGGCATGCCTCTTCTCGTTGCTTGCAGGGGCGCAAGTGGAGCCTGGCGAAGAATTTGGCGCGCGCGCGCAACAATCGCCATCGCTCATGCGTGGCGACAAGTCGCTCACCATCGACTGGGAACTGCAATCGCTGGCCCAGCGGCTGCTGAAAGGGAAAACGGGCAGCATCGTGGCGATTGACCCCAGCAATGGCGAGATCCTGTGCCTTGCCACCCACTCGCCAGCTGGCGAAGACGCGCGACTCGCCATCGCGCGCAGCTACCCGCCAGGCTCCACGTTCAAAACAGCGCTTGCCCTCACCTTGCTCACCACGGGGCAAGTGGACCAAACGTCGGCCACCCCCTGCCACCGCGGGACCCGGGCAGGCGGCATGCGCGTGAAATGCCACCGCCACCGCTCCCCCGTCACGGTCAAAGATGCCATTGCCATCTCATGCAACAGCTATTTCCTGCTCAACTTCATGGCCATGGTCAACAATCGGGTGATGTATCCCACCGCCGAAGAGGCCATCAAGGATTTCAACGAGTACATGAACAGCATGGGCATTGGCGTGCTCACGGGCATCGACCTCGCTGGCGAGCGGCCCGGCCTGTTGCCCACCATTGACTTCTGCAACAAGCAATGGGGCAAAGGGAAATGGGGGGCTAACCACGTGATGTACTGCGGCATTGGGCAGGGGCAAGTGATGCTCACGCCCCTTCAACTGTGCAACTTGGCGGCATCCATTGCTGGCAAGGGCGTGTGGTACAAGCCCCACCTTCACCGGGAAATGCCCTACCAGCCACTCCCCGTGGAATACGTCACCCCACAAATCACCCTGTGCGCCCCAGCGGCCTATAACTTAGTGAGAGAGGGGATGCGCCTCGTGATGACCAAGGGAACAGGAGCAGCCGTGAGCTGCGAAGTGCCCCTCATGGGGAAAACAGGCACTGCCGAGAACGAGGGCAATGACCACTCGGTGTTCATTGGCATCGGGCCCAGCCCGCACCCCACGATTGCCGTGAGTGTGCTCATCGAGCATGGCGGTTGGGGAGCCGATGTCGCTGCCCCCATGGGCAGTCTCATCATTGAGCAGCACGCGAACGGGAAACTCTGCAAGCGTTCCCAAGCCCGCGCCAGACAGCTCGAAGCCAAAACCTTCTAACGCCGCTGAACCGCCGTGACATCCCCACGCCGCCCCTCTTGCCCTAAAACTGCTCTTTGCTTGACGTGTGACGAAAAGCTTGGAAAGCAAAAATGCAGGAGCAAACAGCGCCAGCCACAAAGGCTACTGCCGTGCTACGCAGGGGCGAGCCCAGCGTGACCAGCGGAGCGGCCAAAGCGCCAACAACAAATCCCATCGCGCCAAACAGGGCCGACGCGGTGCCTGCCAGCTCCCGCTCGCTCTCTAACGCCAGCGTGGTCGACGCGGTGAGGGTGATGCCCATGAACATGAGCAACAAGCACAAGCCGATTTCGTAGGCCCAGAAGCCAAGGTCGAAAAAGAGTACAATAGCCTCGGCAACACTCAAAAGCAGCATCCCCACGCAACTGGCTTTCACGCCGGCGGTGGCGCGCTTGAACATGGCAGCGCCGCCTGCCCCAAGAGCGACAAACACCCCATTGACCGAGAGGGCGATGCTGGGCGCCATCTCGCCCGAGTAGCCATAATGGCTCAAAATCGACGACACCGAGGCGATATTGCCAAACAAGATGACCATGGCCATGCACTGGTGCAACACATAGAGCACATACTGCTTGTTGCGCACCACAATGCCATAGAGCTGGAAGGTGTCCAGCAGCGAGCGGCGCGAGCGGCGCTCATCGGGCAACGACTCTCTCATTCGCCAGCACCCGGCCATCACCAGCAGGCCGAAGGCCGCAAGCATGAAGAACACCGCCGGCCAACCGCCCACGCCAGCCATGGCGCCACTGGCCATGGGGGCGATGATGGGAGAGATGCCATTGATCATGCCCGTGATGGCAAACACCGTCATGAGCTCACGCCCCTTGAAGTGGTCGGTCGCAATCGACCGGCAAATCACGATGCCCCCGGCACCGCCCACACCCTGCACAAAGCGCAATGCGATAAAGGCACTCACACTCGTCGAGAAAGCCACAGCCAACGACGAGAGCGTGAAGAGCGCCACCGACACTAACACAGGACGGCGGCGGCCCAACTTGTCGCTCACCGGCCCAATGACGAGCTGCCCGGCGGCAAGCCCGATCATGCTGGCCGTCAACCCGAGGTTGACAACCGATACACTGGTATTGAAGCAAGATGCCACACTCGCCAGGATGGGTCCCAAGGTGTTGTTGATGAACGGGGCGAAAGCGGTGAACGCGCCGAGCAAAATCAGCAGGAAAATTTTATATCTACGTTCCATTTCCACGGGTAATTAGCAAACCTTAGCCTTGCGTGCCATCACGCTCACCGGGATGACGAGCCTTTTTTAGACTGGCCGCCAAAGTGGTCATTGCGCATCTTAATGCCGAAGATGATGGCACTCATGATGGTGGTGAGGACATTGCACAGGAACAGCGGCCAGTCCCCTCTCAAGATGCCGTCGATAGCAAAAAGGAGGCCTCCAATGCCCATCAACAAAAAAGTGCCAACGGCAATGTCGTCGGTCTTGCGGGTTTTCACGGTGTGTACTGTTTGCGGGAGATAGCCAAGCACCAGGCACACCGATGCCACGTAGCCAATAATTGTCGCGATTGTTTCCGTTGTCATTGTCAAAATTGAGTTGAGATAAAAGAAAGTCGCCCAAGCCAAGGCTCAAGCGACCTTGATTAAACATAAATATAGCTTTATTTCTTGTTGTCGATTTCACGCAGCAGCTGCTCAACGGCAACCTGGAGTTGCTTGTCCTCGCCCTTGACCAGCGTGGCCGGGTCGTTGGCCACCTTGATATCGGGCTCGAGCTGGGTGTTCTCCAAATAGTTGCCCAGAGCGGTACGGTAGCCAATGATGGGGATGCCGAACACGAGGCTCTCGTCTTGCAGTGTGACCCAGTTCACGCTGCTCATCGTCCCTGGCACGGGCATACCCACCAGTTTCCCTATTTTCTCGTGGTTGTACACCCAGGGCGTGCCATGGGCATTGCTGTAGTTGTTCTCGCAGATGAGCATGATGGAGGGCTTGTTGTAACGGCGGCTGGGCATGTCGCAAGCCTCGCGCCCCCGCACGACCTGGGTGAGATATTTCTTCCCCGTGAAGAGGACTTGAATATCCTCATGCAGACGGCCGCCGCCATTGTTGCGCGTGTCGATCACAATGCCCTCGCGCTTGTTGTACTTGCCCAGCACCAAGTCGTAGACCTCGCGGAAACTGTCATCGTTCATCGACTTGATGTGCACATAGCCCAAGCGGCCGTGCGAGAGCGAGTCGCACAGGCGCTGCTGCCTTTTCACCCAGCGGCGATACAGGATTTTGTTGAATCCGCCCGCGGTGGTGGGGATAGCCACCTCGTCCCACGTCGTGCCGTTCTGGCGGCAGGAGAGGAGCACCTTCTTGCCGGCTTGCCCGGCCAAGAGTTGGGTATAGTCATTCTCGGGCGTGATTTCCTCGCCGTTGATTTTCTCAATGATGGTGCCGCGGCGCACCTTGCTGGCCGCGCGATCGAGCGGGCCATATTCTACCACCTCGTCGACCTTGAGCCCCTTGCCAGCATATTGCTGGTCGTAGAGCAGCCCCAAGTTGGCAGTAGCCTCGCCGCCGCCAGGATAGTAGCGGCCACCCGAGTGCGAGCAGTTGAGCTCGCCCAGCTCCTCGCTCAAGAGGTCGGCAAAGTCATAGTTGTTGGCGATGTGCGGGAGGAACTTGCGGTAATTCCTCACCGTGCCTTCCCAGTCACAGCCGTGCATGTTGGTGTTGTAGAAGCGCTGGGCGATGCTGCGGTGCACGTGCTCAAACATGTAGTCGCGCTCGCGGGCGGTGTTCATCTTCACCTGGGCGCTGAAAGCGATGGGCGTGAGCTTGTCGTTCTCCAGTTTCTTCATCTCGCCGCTGCCTAAGATGAAAAAGGCCTTGTGCTCCTTGTCGTGCTGGATGGTTGCCGAGCGCGCGTTCATCTTGTTGAGCAGCGATGTGCTCTTTTTGCGCAAGTCCATTTTCCACAAGTCGTAGCCGTTCTCAAATTTTGAGAGATAGTACAAGGTGTTGCCGTCCTTGGAGATG
Source organism: uncultured Porphyromonadaceae bacterium (assembly GCA_902489275.1). Lineage (GTDB taxonomy): Bacteria > Bacteroidota > Bacteroidia > Bacteroidales > Muribaculaceae > Sodaliphilus. Next base: position 13,795 of record CABTZK010000005.1, on the reverse strand, counting down.
TCGGCGCCTGCCAAGTCGCTGGAGTTGGGTGTCACGCACACGATGCGATCCTGAATCTTGTCCAGCTCGACCACAAGGGGCTTGACGTCGTCCTGCTTGGCGTCGTCTTTCTTGTCGGCTTTCTTCCCTTTTTTCTCGGCAGCCTTCTTGGTCGCTTTTTCGGCCTGGGCCTTTTGCGCCTTTTCGGCCTCCTTCAGCAACTCGTAGTTTTCCTTGTCGAGGCGATAGCGGTCATAGGCATCCTCGTTGACAAAAGCCATGAGCACGTCGTCTTGCGAGCCCCATGAGGCTTGGCTGCGCAAGCCGTAGCGGTTGCTTCGGAACATGATGGCTCCCCCGTCGAGCACCCATTGCGGTTGCTGGTTGATGTAGGCGCTGTTGGTGATATTGGTGATCGCGCCCCCAGTGGCAGGCACGATGCCGATGTCGGCGTATGGGTCGCGACCATTGCCGATGAACTCCAGGGCAAGCCACCTGCTGTCGGGGCTCCAGCTATAGGAGAACGATCCCTCTGTGCCAAACCATTGCGTGCCGTCGGTGACTTGGGTGATTTTCTTGGTTTTCACATCCATCACCATGAGGCGCTCGTTGTTTTCCACAAAGGCGAGTTTCTTGCCGTCGGGCGAGAACTCGGGTTGCTTGCGGTTGAGTTGCGCGTCGGGGATGAGCAGTTCCTCCTTGATGAGCGTGGCGTTGGGGAAGTTGGGGTCTTGCTTGCGCGCTATCGTGGCTTTCACAAGCTGCCAGTTCCCGTTGCGCTCGGTAGCGTAGACCAGCGTGCGGTTGTCGGGGCCCCAGCACACGTCGTCCTCGGCCTCGGGCGTGTCGGTGATTTTCTTGGTGGTGTTGAACTCCACCGAGGTGACAAATACCTCGCCACGCACGATGAATGCCACCTGCTTGCCGTCGGGCGATACAGCCGCGCTCGTAGCGCCACGCGTGTAGGTCTTGCGCGTGATCGAGTCGCCATCGTCATGGTAGAGCGAGATGCTCACTTTCGAGGGGTCGCCGCCAGCGCTCTGGGTGTAGATTTCGCCATCGTAGGTGTAGCACAGGGTGCCGTCGGCCGCCATGGAGAGGAAACGCACGGGATTGGCCTTGAAGCGCGTCACCTCGGTCACTTGCTCGGGCGAGGCCAACGGGAATTTCCACACGTTGAACGAGCCGCCATTGCGCTCGCTCAGGAAATAGACAGTCTGCCCATCGGGACTGAGCACGGGGTTGCGGTCCTCGCCGGCACGGGCGGTGAGATTGACGTGGCGCCCCGTGGCGTAGTCATAGCGCCAGATGTCGCGCGTGATGCTTGAGGTGTGATGCTTGCGCCACGGGTCCTCGTAGCCTTTCTGGTCATGGTAGAGGAAGAAGCGGCCGCCCTTGTCTACGCACACATTCTGTGCAGGCGTGCCAAGCACTTGACTCACTCGCCCGCCCGCAACGGGCACTTGGTAAAGCTCGCCCAGGCTGGAGGTTGGGAACGACACGCTGGCGGCAGGGTCTTGGATAACGGCCTCGAATAGCACATGCTTGCCGTCGGCCGTGAACGACGATGGGATTTCTCGCGCCGAGTTGAAAGTCAACTGCTTGGGCGCTCCTCCCTCGGCAGGGATAACGAACACATCCATGTTGCCTTTCCGGTCGCTGGCAAAAGCAATTTGCTTGCCGTCGGGAGACCAGATGGGGTTGCACTCGTAGCTGGGCTGCGTCGTGAGCTGGATCGCCTGACCGCCAGTGGCCGGCACCTTGTAGATGTCGCCCTTGTAGCAGAAGGCGATTTCCCGGCCGTCGGGAGAGATCTGCGCATAGCGCATCCACAACGGCGCTGTGCCCGCTGTAGCCTCGATGATCCCGGCAGCCAGTAACGAAAGAGATAGAATTGACTTTTTCATTAACTAATGATTATTTTTGATGTTCTTATTGATGTTCTTTGACCAATAGCGCCAAGATTTGCAAAATTAAGAAAAAAACTTGACTTTGCCCCCATTCCCCGCTCATAAAGCAAAATGATGAGCAAAAAAAGCGCCAAAAGGGAAATTCTACTTGCAAAAAGATTTTGGCGCGATTCCCACGTGAAGCAAGAGATGAATATTCCCTGAAAAGTCCAATTAGAAACGCAATTTTTTCGTGTTTCCGGGCGTAGCCTCATCGTCACTTCCGTGCAGGCTATCACTTGCATAGGGTCTCTTCTGCGGGTCATCAAGCCAAAGGGCAAGCACAAAAAACGCCAAAAATACCCATAAATCGTAAAAAAGTGCATAAAAGGGTTGACAAAGGGTGATGGATGTTGTAATTTTGTAGGCTGTTGATGTTGCTTGGTGTATTGCAGCCAAGTAACATGAGCAAAAATTTATCCACTATACAGCACAAGAAACGACTATGGCTCAAGAAACGACAAAACAGGCAACCCAGCAACAGCAACCCTCAACGAAGCGTGGCCAGCAACAAGCCAGCAACACTCCCACCCAGCAGCCCGGGGCATTCCCGCTCGAAAAGGTCAATTTCATCCTCATCGCGGTGTGTGTGGCTCTTATCGTGGGTGGTTTTGCGCTCATGACAGGCAGCGCCAACACGGGCACGACTTGGAACGAGGACATCTTCAGCCCGCGCCGCACGGTTGTGGCCCCCATGGTTGCCTTGTCAGGCTTCGCGCTGATGATTTTTGCCATCATGTACCAGAGAAAGAATCATCCGTCCAAAGACTAAGGAAGCGGCATAATGGATATTTTTCAATCGATTGTCATTGCGATTGTTGAGGGGTTGACCGAGTTCCTGCCCGTTTCGTCGACAGGTCATATCATTATCACCGAGAGCATGCTGGGTGTGGACACGAGCAGCCCCTTTGTGAACGCTTTCACGGTCATCATCCAGTTTGGCGCCATTCTCTCGGTGGTGTGCCTCTACTGGCAACGCTTCTTCCGTCTCGGTCCAGTCGAGGCGGGCGCAACGGGGACTAAAGCCCTGCTCCAGAAGTATGATTTCTACTGGAAGTTGCTGTGCGCATTCATTCCTGCCGCTATCTTCGGGTTGGCTTTCAATCACCTCATCGACAAGATGCTGGGCAGCGTGTGGGTGGTGGCTGTCATGCTCTTTGGCGTGGGTTTCCTGCTGCTTTTCATCGACAAGTGGTTGAATCGCCAGGATGACAAGCCCCTCACCGAGAAGCGCGCGCTCGTGATTGGCCTGTACCAGTGCATCGCCATGATTCCAGGCACGTCGCGCTCGTTTGCGACCATTGCAGGCGGCATGCAGCAAGGCCTCACGCGCAAGACAGCAGCCGAGTTCTCATTCTTCCTGGCCGTGCCCACCATGGCAGCAGCCACGGGGCTTGAGCTGTTCAAGCTGCTCATCGAGCCCGGCAGCCGCGCCCTGCTGGCCGAGCACTGGCTCGTGCTGCTCGTGGGCTGCGTGGTGGCCTTTGTGGTGGCCATGCTGGCCATCAAGTGGTTTGTGGGCTTCCTCACCAAGTATGGATTCAAGGCGTTTGGATGGTACCGCATCATCGTTGGCGCAATCCTAATCTACATGCTTTCAACGGGCATGAGCCTGCAAATGGTTGATTGACCCCGCCACTCACCGATAGCCACTCATCGATAGCCACTCATCACTCAGAACTCATCGACATGACGCTCAACCCCATAGAAGGTGAAATTTTCTACATCGACAAACCACTGCGCTGGACTTCATTTGAGGTCGTGAAAAAAATACGAAGTTGCCTGCGCCGCCACCTCAACACGCCTCGCGTGCGCGTGGGGCACGCCGGCACCCTCGATCCGCTGGCCAGTGGCGTGCTCATCGTGTGCACGGGTCGCAAGACTAAAATAATCGAGCAGTTGCAGGCTGGCGTGAAAGAGTATGTCGCCGAGCTCAAGTTGGGCGAGACCACGCCGTCGTTTGACTTGGAAACCGAGGTCGATGCCACCTATCCCTGGGAACACATCACCCGGGCGCAAGTGGAGGACACCTTGCAAGCGCACTTCACAGGCACCATCGAGCAAGTGCCACCCACATTCAGCGCCTGCAAGGTGAACGGCAAGCCCGCCTACGTGCTCGCCCGGAAAGGGGAAACCGTAGCAATCAAGGCCAAGACCTTGGTCATCGACCAGATTGAGCTGCTGGAATGCAAGCTCCCCAGCCAGCCCATCCTCAAGATACGCGTCGTGTGCAGCAAGGGCACTTACATCCGCGCGCTGGCACGCGACATCGGGCTGGCACTGGGCAGCGGGGCACACCTGCTCTCGCTGCGCCGGACCCGCGTGGGCAATACCCTCGTGGACCACTGCCTGCCGCCCGCCACATTCATCGACTGGCTCGACCAGCAAGCGTTTGTGATGCCTGACGAGGCCGAGGAGCAGCGCTTAGCCAAAGAGAAGATGGAGAATCGCAAGCGCATGGCCGCCCTCAAGGCTGCCCAACGCCAGGCAACAGAGGCTCGGAAAGCCCGAACCTCACAAGTAGACTGACACGCTCGCCTGCACATTGACTCGCTACTAAAAAACATTAAGAAATATGAAACTCTCTGAATTCAACACCAACATGCCCAGTGACCTCATCGCCACCAAGCCCATCACCAACCGCGACGAGTCACGGCTGCTCGTGTTTCACCGCAAGACCGGCGAAATCGAGCACAAGATTTTCAAAGAAGTGATTGAGTACTTCGACGAAAATGACCTGATGGTGTTTAACGACACCCGCGTATTTCCCGCAAAACTCTACGGCAACAAGGAAAAAACTGGCGCCAAAATCGAAGTGTTCCTGCTCCGGGAACTCAACGAGGAGAATAAACTGTGGGATGTGCTCGTGGAGCCCGCACGCAAAATCAGAATTGGCAACAAACTCTACTTTGGCCTCAACGACTCGATGGTGGCCGAAGTGATTGACAACACCACCTCGCGCGGCCGCACGCTGCGTTTCCTGTTCGACGGCAGCCACGACGACTTCAAGGAGCAGCTTTTCGCCTTAGGGCACACGCCCCTGCCCTACTACATCGAGCGCATGCCCAACGACCCCGAGGATGCCGAGCGCTACCAGACGATTTTTGCCCGTCACGAGGGTGCTGTGGTAGCCCCTGCCGCTGGGTTGCACTTCTCGCGAGAGCTCATGAAACGCATGGAAATCAAGAGTATCGACACCGGTTTCCTGACCATGCACATCGGGCTGGGCAGCTATCGCGACATCGACGTGGAAGACCTCACCAAGCACCGCTTAGACAGCGAGCAAATCGAGGTGACCGAGGCGCTTTCGCGCCACGTGAATGCCGTGCGCGACTCGGGACACAAAATTTGTGCAGTGGGCACAAGCGTGATACGCGCCATGGAGAGCACCGTGGGCATGAATGGCCACATCAAGCCTTTTTCGGGCTGGACCAACAAGTTCATCTTCCCGCCCTACGAGTTCTCCACAAGCGACGCGCTCATCAGCAACTTCCACATGCCCTACAGCGTGATGCTCATGGTCGCGGCGGCCTTTGGCGGCTATAGCGGCGTGATGCGCGCCTATCAAGAGGCCATCAAAGAGAAATACCGCTTTGGCGCCTACGGCGACGCCATGCTCATCGTCGACTGACGCTCCCCACACATCCTCTCACAAAACACGAATCTCACAAAGTTTTGCAAAAAAACTTGTGAGATTTTCTTGTGGGGGCAAATCTTCGGGGAGCGGCCAACTCAGCGAGCGGATGCATGGTAGTCGCCACGGCTGTAGTCAATGTGATAGCCAATCGTGGAAAGCTCGGCATCTAACAGGCGAAGCCCATCGGCCGACTCGGCGGCGGCATAGGCCTTGTGGTCGTAGAGGGCATAGTCGCGGCGGTTGCCGGTCGGGCTCAAGTTGGGCATCACTACATTGGCACCTGCCAAGATGCCCTGGATGCGGCCGCCGGGAGCGAGTGTGGCCATGGCTGTGGTCGACGGGATGAGCGCGCCAGGGTGCATCAAGCGGAAAATGGAGTAAAGGCGCGCGGTGGTCGCGACACTGCCCGGGGGGAACGTGCCAAGCGGTGTGTCGTGCTGCGGGATAAACGGCCCCAGCCCAATCATGTGGGGCTTGAACTGCTCGATAAACTCAATGTCGCCGAGCAAGTCGTCGATGCGCTGATAAGGGCTGCCCACCATCATGCCCGTTCCCACTTGATAGCCCAATTCCTTGAGCCACTCCAGGCACTGCAAGCGGTGCGCCAGCGTTTGCCGGGGCGGGTGCAGCTTGCCATAGTGCTCGGCATTGTGCGTCTCGTGGCGCAACAGGTAACGATCAGCGCCACATTTCTTGAACAAGGCATAAGCCTCTCGGGATTTCTCCCCAAGCGAGAGGGTGATGGCCACGTGGGGATAGCGATGACGAATCGACGTAACGAGCGCCGCAATTTCATCGTCATGCGAGTCGTCCCACTCGCCCCCTTGCAGCACAAACGTGCGAAATCCCAACTCATAGCCCACACGGCAGCACTCCAGCACCTGCTCGCTCGTGAGGCGGTAACGCCTCACGTGGGTGTTGCTGCGGCGAATGCCGCAATAAAGGCAGTCGCCGCGACACTGGTTGGTGAACTCAATGAGACCGCGCACGAAAATGCCCTTTCCGAAACGCTGCTGCGCGACACGCCGAGCCTGGGCATGCAAGACCTCGGCCTGACGAGGGTCGCTATCCAAAAGCAAAGCCCGATAGCCCTCTGGCGCAAGGTGGCCTGTGGCCGCCAACTCTTGGACAAGGTTGCGACAGGCGCGGGATGTGATCGATTGCTGCATAACAGAAAAAGGCCGCAAAAACTTGGCGAAAGTACCAAATAATTGCGACCTTGACAAAAAACTTTGAAAAAAACTACTTATTTTTCATTGCATCGCGACCTTTATCCAGGAATGCCTGGAAGGCAGGTATGTCTTCTCTATAGGAGAACGGGCCCGAGAGCATCTCGCCTTTGGCGTTGAGAACCACATAGAGCGGCTGCGAGTTGCTGTTGAACTTGTGGCGCTGTAGATAGCTCCACTTGTCGCCAACGGAGTTGAGCTGCACACTCTTGCCGTTTTCCTGCACCACCATGGGCTTGTCGAGTTTCGCTTTGTCGTCGACCATGAGCTTCACGGTCACAAAGTGATCCTGGATGGTTTGCTTGATGGTTGGGTCGTCAAGGACTGCCCCCTCCATCTTGCGGCAATTCACACAGCCAAAGCCCGAGAAGTCGACCAAGACGGGCTTGCCTTGCTTGGCTGCCGCCGCCAGGCCCTCGTCGTAATCGTCATATTCCTGCTGCTCGCCGCCATAAAGATTGAAATCTTGCGTGAACAGAGGGGGGACAAACGCACTCGTGACCTTGAGCGGAGCGCCCCACAGGCCAGGCACTAAATAGGCAGTGAAAGCCAGCGAGACCAAGCCGCAGAAAAAGCGGGTGACCCCGATGCCAGGGTTCTTGGGCTTGCCATCGCTGTTGAAACGGAAGATGCCGAGCAAATACAGCCCAAGCGCGCCGAAAATGGCAATCCACAAGGCAAGGAAAGTCTCGCGGTCGAGAATGTGCCAGCCATAGGCCAAATCGGCCACCGACAAGAACTTAAGCGCCAAAGCGAGCTCGATGAAACCTAACACCACTTTCACCGTGTTGAGCCAGCCGCCACTCTTGGGCATTTTCTCAAGTACTGACGGGAACATGGCAAACAAGGCAAACGGGATGGCCAGCGCGAGCGCGAAGCTCGTCATGCCCACGATGGGGCTGAGCATACTGCCCTGGCTGGCAGCCTCCACAAGCAGGGTGCCAATGATGGGGCCGGTGCAGGAGAAAGAGACAATGACCAGCGTTGCGGCCATGAAGAAGATGCTCAACAGACCCGTGGTCTTCTCGGCGCGGGTATCCATCCTGTTGCTCCATGAGTCGGGCAACTTGAGCTCAAACGCGCCAAAGAATGAAACGGCAAAAAGCACCAGCAAGAGGCAGAAGATGATATTGACCACCGCATTGGTCGCCATGGCATTGAGGGCGCTCGCGCCAAAAATGGCGGTGAATAGCACGCCTAACAGCACAAAGATGACAATGATCGACAAGCCATAGGTGATGGCATTCTGAATGCTCTTGGCACGGCTGCCGCTCTGCTTGAGGAAGAAACTCACGGTCATGGGAATCATCGGCCACACGCAGGGGGTGAGAAGCGCCAGCAAGCCGCCAGCGAAACAAGCCCAAAAGATGTACCACAACGAGCGACCTCGCGTGTTGCCCGTGTTGGTCACATCCTCATCGGCCGTGTGCTCAATGGTCACTGGCGCCCACGTGTCGCCCATGCCGCCACTTGCGGCAACGGGAACCGAGTCGCCAGGAGTGGCCGATGCCGAGTCGGCGGCGGCTGTTGAAGTGGCAGTGGTAGCGGCCGAGTCGGCGGCTGGCAGTGGCAGGTCGGCCGCCTTGGGAGGCTCTTTGAGCGAGCCCTTAAAGTTGAAGGTCTCGGTCGCTGGCGGTGTGCAATTCTCATCGTTACAAGCCATTTGCTGGACAGATCCGCCAATCTGGTAATCCTTGTCGGTGACCTCAAACTTCTGCGTGAACGTCACTGACCCCGTCCACCAGCTCAAATCCATGCCAAAAGTCTCGTCATGCTCCCGGTGGGGCTTCTTGCTGGGGGTGGGCTTGCCAATGAGTTTCGCGCCTTTCACATTCCAAGTGAAACTCATCGGCACCGGGCCACCATCGGGAATGTTGGGCGTGTACATGTGCCAACCTGGCTCAATCGTGGCGGTAAGCGTGACGACACCATGTTTCTCGTCGGTCATCTTGATGCTCTTCTTCCACTTGACTGGGGTCACAATCTGAGCCACAGCCAAGACGGCTGTGGTCAGCAGTAGACCCACAACTGCAATTATTTTTTTATTCATCAATCGTATTCTCCTTCTTTGGTTATTACTTTGTGATTTTGTGTAGTTTAAGCAGACACACCTTAAATTGCATTATGCGCCTAAGATGGTGTTGATGAGGGCGGTCACATCGGTCACGTTCAGCACGCCATCGCCATTCATGTCACACAGGCTGCTGTCATAGTCAGCCGTGCCCAAGATGGTGTTGATCAGAGCCGTCACATCGGTCACATTCACCACGTCGTCGCCATTGATGTCGCCCTTGGGAGTGTCGCCGATCACGAATTTCACGGTCACTTTTGGCCCGTAGCCAATCTCCTTGTTGGTGCTGGCTTCCAGAACGCAGGGCTGGAGAACGGCTTCCCACACGCCATCTTTCTTGTTCTTGCCAGGAACCCACTCGGTGGCAACGGACAGGGCTTCGCCAGCGCCTAAAGAGCATTTTGAAGACTCATAGTTGCCTGGGTTGCCCAACATTTTGCACACACCGAAGCAGCACGACAGCGAACCATAAGGCATCTGGGTCAAGTCAAGCAGCATTTTGCAGTCTACACTGCTGCCCGTCGTGTTTTTGACGAAAAGGTCAACAAGCATCTGCTCTCCCTCATAGGGGTCTTCTACGATGGTATCCACGACAAAGGTCGAGCCATCTTGAACCTCGTTGCCATCGGCATCAGTAAAAATCAGGGTGCGATCGACTTCGGCTGTCATCGCCAGGCAGCCAGCAAGCATCATCAGCATGCTAAAAAAAATCTTTTTCATTGTTATGTTATCTTATCTTGTTTTATAATGATTGTTTTCCTTTGCTTGTTGGGGCTTGAGCAAGGCTTTCTTGGTCACTTGCATCACACCGCTTGGATTATAGACAAAAGCAACGATGCTCACATGCTTGGGATCCCACTTCTCGTCGATATTGAACTCGGCCTCCACCGGCACGGTCTGCCCCTCGCGCACCGTGATGTCCTGGCCCCAGTCGCCATTGATGGCGGCACGCAGCACGTGCATGTGCACATAGTCGGCATTGGGCTTCCCATCGGGCATCGTCTGCATGGCCGTGATACTATCTTCCAAGACCCACAGTTGCAGCTTGCCCGCCGTGGTGCCATTGGTGCCGTGCGCATCGGCCGTGAGCTTGACCCGGCGCGTGTCGTTATCGTAGGAGTTGATGGTGAGCTTGAGGTCCAGCGGCGCTTTCTGTCCCACGGCCTTTCGCACCTCGGCAGCCCATGAGGTATATTCGCACAAGCCGCCGCGGTTCACCAACCCGACAGGCTGGTGATCACACTTCCAGAAGTTATAGTAGGTGTCGCCCAAATCGGTGGCCAGCCCCGCGACTTTGGCATTTCCCTTGAAGCCGAGAGGTCCCGAGTGGATGCCCACGGCAATCACGACGTCGGCGCCATATTGCTCTTGCAACTTCTCGATTTCATAGGTTGCTGTCGGGCAGTTCCTGCATCTTTGCCCCGTGAAGTCCTCGATGAGCACGCAGCGGTTCACGTCGGCGGGTTTCACATAGGTATAATGCTCGTCATCATCAATATTGGTGCATGAAGAAAGTGCCGTCAACATCAGCAACATGCTTAAGAACAATAAATTCAGTATTTTCTTCATAGCCGTCTAAAAATTATAGTTGTAGGAAATGGTGAAGCCCTTTGATTCAGGGACGTAGCGGCAAACGCCACCCGAGCAGTTATAGCCGGCCTTGGTGCGGCCCCAGCCTGCTTGCAGGCGGTGAGCGCCAAAGTTATAGGTGCAACTCATGAGCCAGTAGTGCTCGTTGGTCACGCCGCTGTTGTACTCGTCGCTCACGGTGAACATCCAGTGGGGCGCAAGCGAGAGCTCGGCCAAGCCAAAAATCCAGTCGCCGTTATCGTCCTTGGTCGCCAAGTACTGCAACTCGGTGCGCAAGGTAGTCTTGTTAGTCAAGTGGAAGAGTGCGTCGGCCACCATAATGTCGCTGTGAATCATGCCGCCCTCACCTTCGACAGCGGTCTTGTTGTAGAACTGGTTCATATACATCAAACTCAGTTTGAACGTTTTGCTGAACTTGCGCTCTAATTGCACGTTGAGATCCTGATAGTAGGTTGACTTGCCCCACTTCCAGAAGGCGCTGCCGTAGCCATAGGTGCCTGGGCCACCCGGTGCTATGCCCTCAAGGGCACTCTTGCTCGATGGATTCGCATCAATCGAGTGCACGTGGGAGAAGTTCACTTTCAAGTTCATGCCATAGCGGCCACCCAGAGCCGTCTTGCGCTTGAACTGGTAGCCTAACTGCGCCTGATAAGCCCACTCGCCTTTCATATTGGTCGCATAGGGGTACATTGCCGCGAGCGCGTAGGTGTGGTCGAGCGTGAACGCTGGCAGGTGGTTGATAAACGACGACGGGCCGTTCATCGAGCGGCGGCTGCGATTAGAGAAATTATCGCTGCGCTTGGCTTGCAGCAAGACCGACATCCCCTTTTGCGAGTAGGAGGTCGAGAGCATTGCCACGTAGCCCGGGCGGTAGATGTAGGCGTTGTCAAACGAGGGGTCAAGCGTCTTGTGGGCATACTCGGCCAGCACATTGAAGTGACCGTGCTGGAGATTGAGGCGGGCATCGAACGAGTTGACGTATTCTGGAAGATTCAAGATGTGAGTCTCGTCAGCAAAAATAACATCGCACGAGTCGCTCTCATGCTTATTGACCCATGAGCCTCCCAGCGTGATGCGGGTGTTGCTGTTGGCCATGGATTTAATCCACTGGTCGATGTCGAGTTCCAAGTCTGCACCCGACACGAACGACTGGTTCTTGTTGTAGTGCCAGTAACGGCGCTGCTTGCCTCCGAGAGCCTTGAAGCGGATGCCTTTGTAGGGCTTAACCAGCAGCCGACCACCCAGCAGCGAGTTGTCGATACCTAATGAGCGCTCCTCGTAGGTGCGAAAAATAAAGCCTGATCCAAACTGGTCGTAGAAGTTGCCTGCGGTGAGCTCGACATGCTCGCCTTTGGCCTTGACATAGAAATGACGAACGCCCCAGCCTTTGAAATCGCTCTCGAAACCGGGTAGAGGATGTTCAAGATACTCAAGCCTCACCCCAGCGTCGAGATGCTTGCTGATGGCATTCAGAGTGACATAAGTGTTGGTACAAAAATCTTCATCGGTGCCGCCAGTCCCTTGGTCGCCCGTGGGGATGAGCATATCGCTCTGGATGCTTCCGCTCAACGACACCTTGTTGGCATCATCGTTGTCTTGAGCCAGAAGGAACGTAGGCGCCAGAAACAACGATGCTGCCAATAAAGCCAATTTTCTCATAAATGTGTTAAATAGATAGGATGTATTGAGGAGTTTTGATTTTGATTACTTGTTGATCAACTCACGCACCTTCTCGATAAGCTCATTCTCTGCGCCGTCGGCATATCCGCTATGACGGTAAACGACTTTCCCATCGCCGTCACAGATGACCACATAGGGAATCATCTGGCAGCCCAGGGCCTGCTTGAACTCACTGTTGGGGTCGAGCAGCACGTCATACTCCCAACCGTACTCGTCAACCATGGGTTTGAGTTTATTGATGTTCTGAGCCTGATCGATGCTCACGGCATACAACTTCACGCCAGTCTCTTCCTGCCAGTCGGCATAAACCTCGTTGACGGCCTTGAGCTCGCGATTGCAAGGCTTGCACCAAGTCGCAAAGAAATCGATAATAAAGGGTTTCCCTCCATTGTTCAGGGTGTCGGTCTTCACCACCCTACCGTCTAAAGTTTTCAACGTCACAGCAGGCAACTGCGCCCATGCCAACGATGCCGTAAAAGCAATTGACAAGATTAAAAAAAACCTTTTCATGTTCAATATAGTTTTTATAGTAACATTATATAGGATGCAAATATATCAAATAAATAGCATTCGTGAAACAAGTATGACGATAAATTTGCTTTTTTCTTGCAAAAACACGCTAATTTCGGCAAACATATTGCCAATTGAGCAATGAAGCAGTAAAAAACAAGCACGATCATTGACCGCAGCACAGGTGGCTAAGCGCGACGCACGCTTGCCTGACTCGCTTTTTGGCGTTTGGGGGACGTGGAATCCTAATCAGCCCAAGAAAAATTCTCGATTCCAGCTGCTATTTCAAAGTGGCGCTTGACAATCCCCAAGTCAACCTTTGCATAGAATCCCAAGCCTGCCCGCGCCCTCACTTGATGGTCGCCGAGCAGGGAAAACTTGAACTTTTGCTGATTAATCGCGGTAGGGGCTTTCAAGGCGGCCACAACACCGTCCTTAAACCAAGTGGGCATTTCACCCTCGCATTCCACGACTTTTTCAATGGGTTTTGAATGGTGCTTCTTGCCGGCCTCGGCACCATGACCCAGTGCAATCACGCAACGGAGTTTCTCGTTCACCCCAAGGTCAAGCGCCTCAGGAATCTTGGTATAGGAAAGCCCGACCCAACACGTGTTCAACCCCAGAGTTTGGGCAAGCAAAACAAGATACTCGCCATAATAGCCAATCTGCTCGTCGAAACGCTCGATGCCCTTATCGCCAATCATCGCGAAATAATGTGTCACGCCCGAGAACTTGCCGTAGCGCGCAAGCCAGCAGTCAAAGGCCTTGGGCTCGTCTAAAACCAGCTGAATGTGAAGGCCGCCTTGAGCGTTGCACTCGTCAACAGCATCGCGCAACCGCTCGACCAACTCATCGCCCAACGGCATTGGGGTGTAGCGGCGCACGCTGTGACGATCATCAATAGCTTGAAGAAAATCCATTGTCGTCATTTTTTTTGCAAAGCTACGCAATTTCATTTTCACCACAAAATCATCAAGTCCATTAAATCCCCCATCCACATTCAATTTTTGCATTTATCTTTTGGCTGGGGGGATAAAAAGAAAGGGAGGCCGGCTCCCGGGCTGGGGGCCGGCCTCCCGTAGGGGGCGGTTACCTACTCTCCCACTCTCGCAGTACCATCGGCGTGGTGAGGCTTAACTTCTCTGTTCGG
>CABTZK010000004.1 GCA_902489275.1 uncultured Porphyromonadaceae bacterium | reverse complement strand
TAAACTGGCGTAGCAGTTTGTTTAGGTACTCAATATGAGGCTTATCCCAGGATTGATAGGGGTGCGCAAAGTAGACGGGAGTTTTTGAGAGACCTCTATATATAGGCTTGGGAAAGATCGCAACTGACTGCTTCAAACGTTATTTTTCTACGTTTGAGCATTTTCCAAAAAGGGGTTAGGGCTTCTTTATCTTTGCCTGGATGACTATAAACAACCCGTCCCGTGTCGTGGTCTACGACAATGGTTTGGTAAATGTGTCCTTTTCTAACAGCAAACTCATCTATACCGATGCGTTTGAGTCCTTTATAAGTACCGAAATAGTAATGGTTAACTTTTTCAAAGGTACTAAAGATAGAGCCAGCTTTTTTCCTGTTCCACAGTTAAGTCATCACACAGAATCTCGGATGAACCGAGTTTTTTAGCGCCTTTGAGCCTCCCCAAAAAATAAAATTACAGTACAATGTTGGATGTAAACCACAAAGTTTTATTATCTTTGCGATGTAATTCACACCTTGTGGTTGCCAGGCTCTGTTCAAGGACTGGAAAGCCTGATTGTTAAACTAAATTCAATTTATTTTGGATCCTGACCCTCTTTCTTGTATTCTGAACCTCCTTGCCGCCACAAGCGCGGCGCAACCTGCAATCTCTTTTCATGCCCCTAACGCGGCAAGTGTCATCGCTATAATCGTGGCCTTTTTCGGGCTGGTATATTCTGCCTATAATTCAGGCTCTGAAATTGCCTATTTCTCTTTGACCAAGGAAGATGTCGAAAGCATTGGCGATGAGGTGCAGCGCAACAAAATAGCTCGCTTGTTGTCGAAGCCCGAAAAATTGCTGGCAACCATCCTGATTGGCAACAACATGGTGAACATCCTCACCGCCATTATGCTCAATTTCGCGATGAATCAGATGCTCACTTTCAATAGCGGAGTGGCGAATTTCCTCGTTCAAACGGTGACCCTAACTTTCTTGATTCTCCTCTTTGGCGAGGTGATTCCCAAGCTTTATGCCGCCAGCAACAATGTGAGGTTCGCCTCGTTTGCCGCCCCGGGCTTAAGCCTTGCCTTCTCCATTTTTTCCCCCTTGTCGCGATTGATGCTCAAGTCCACTTTCATTGTGCGCAAGGCTGTCGCCAAGAGGACCGACGACCTCTCGGTCGAGGACCTAAGCCGCGCCCTTGAGGCCAGCGATGTGAAGTCGACCGACGAGAAAGAGATTCTCAAGGGCATTCTCACGTTTGGCGGCAAGACGGTGAGTGAAATCATGCGTCCTCGGGTGGATGTGGTCGATATTGACTACGAGACCCCTTTTGAGGAAGTGGTCAAGACGGTGATTGAGCATGGTTACTCGCGCATGCCAGTTTATGACGACAATCCCGATAACATCAAGGGGATGCTTTACGCCAAGGATTTGCTGCCCTACATTGGCAAGCGTGACAACGATTTCCGCTGGCAAACGCTTCTTCGCCCTGTTTACTTCGTGCCCGAGACCCGCATGATTAACGACCTGCTGGAAGACTTCCGCACCAAAAAAGTGCACATGGCCATTGTGGTCGATGAGTATGGCTGCACCCAAGGCATCGTCACCATGGAGGATGTGCTGGAGGAAATCGTGGGCGATATTGATGACGAATATGACATCGAAGAGAAATTCTACTCTAAAATTGCCGACAACACCTATATCTTTGACGCCAAGACGCCGATTGACGACTTCTGCGAGGTAACGGCTACCGATGACAGCGAGTTTGGCGATTACCCAGAAAGCGCCGAGACGGTTGCGGGCTTGCTGTTGAACGCAAAAGGCGATTTCTTGAAAGAGAAGGAGACTGTCAAGATAGGCCGTTGCAACTTCACCATTCTCAACGTGAACAAGTACCGTATCGCCAAGGTGAAAGTCTCGGTCAACCCCCTGCCTGTGGGAAAAAATGGCAAGGCCTCTTTGCCGAAAAAGGATGAATAATGCCCTATTCAGGAGTCAGGACATATCGAGATGGCACCATCCTGCATGCTTGGCGTTTGCTCGAAACCTCAGGACGATTGCTTGAGATTTGCCAGGCGCGCGGCATCGATACCGAAATCCACGCCAAGGCCGAGAGCCGCCGTCAGGAATTGCTTGGCGAGCGCTTGCTCGCCTGGCATGTTTTCGGCGAGCATGCCATGATTGCCCACAACGCCGACGGCGTGCCATTCGTTGAGGGTAAGGACCTCCACCTGAGCGTGGCGCACACCCGTGGCTACCTCGCCATTGCCGTCAATCCCCGCCATGCCATGGGCATTGATGTGGAAACTCACGGGCGGCGTGTCGTCAAAGTGCGTGACTTTTTTTTGAACAGCGCCGAGAAAGCGTGGCTTGATGCCGATGACGTGCTGGGCAACACGATAGCGTGGACGGCCAAAGAGGCTATTTTCAAGGCAGTAGGGGAGAGATCACAGGTCAAGGACTACCGTCATGATATTTCGACCGATGCCTTTGCCACTCCGTGCCTTGGCGCGACGCTGAGCCACACAGGATACTTCAAGGGTGAAAATTTCATGCTTGAAACCGACCTTAGCGAGCAATTTTTGCTTACCTTTGCGTGTGCAAGAAAATATATCAATTACTAACACGATAAAACGACTATGAAATCATTTAACCGCATTCTCACACTTGCTGTTGCTGCCGTGGCGGCAACCAGTGTCAGCTCCCTGGCCTGTACCAACTTGCTCGTGGGCAAGAAAGCCAGTACCGACGGTAGCGCGTTCATTACCTACGCTGCCGATTCTCACACGCTTTTTGGCGACTTGCAGTATCTCCCGGCGGCCGACCACCAGCCTGGCGCGATGCGCGAGATTATCGATTGGGACAGCGGTCGCCGCTTGGGAAAAATCCCCGAGGTGGCGCACACCTATGCCGTGGTGGGCAACATCAACGAGCATCAAGTGACGGTAGCCGAGTCGACCTATGGCGGCCGGCTTGAGCTCATGGACACCACCGGAAACTCAATCATAGACTATGGCAGCTTGATTTATATCGCTTTGCAGCGCTCCAAGACCGCTCGCGAGGCCATCAAGGTGATGACCGACCTGGTGGCGCAATATGGCTATGCCAGCGAGGGCGAGTCGTTCTCCATTGGCGACCCTAACGAAATCTGGGTGATGGAAATGATTGGCAAGGGCTGCAAGGAAAAAGGCGCCGTGTGGGTGGCTATGCGCATTCCCGACGATTGCATCTCGGGCCATGCCAACCAAAGCCGCATCTATAAATTTCCCTTGAAGGACAAGGAAAATTGCATGTATAGCAAGGACGTTATCTCGTTCGCCAAGAAGATGGGCTACTATAACGGAAAAGATGCCGATTTTGAATTCTCAACCGCCTATGCTCCCAGCGACTTTGGCACTCTGCGCGGCTGCGATGCCCGCGTGTGGAGCTACTTCAACCGTTTCAAGGCAGGCATGGATGCCTACTTGCCTTTCATCAATGGCAAGAAGGGTGCCGAGAAGCTGCCGCTCTATGTGCGCCCCGACAAGAAAATCTCTTGCCGCGACATGCAAAACATGATGCGCGACCACTTCGAGGGCACCCCATTTGACATGACCCAGGATCCTGGCGCCAAGAATTACTACGACGTGCCCTATCGCTGGCGACCGATGGAGTTTGAAGTGGACGGGAAAAAATACTGCCAAGAGCGCGCCATTGCCACACAACAGACGGGATTCGTGTTCGTCTCACAAATGCGCAATTCGCTCCCCGATGCCATCGGTGGAATTATCTGGTTTGGCGTGGATGATGCCAACACGGCAGTGTTTGTGCCCATGTACTGCTGCATGAACAAGATCCCCGAGAGCTATTCTCAAGGCAAGGCCGACCTTTATACCTTTGACTTCGATGCAGCCTTTTGGGTGAACAATCTCATCGCCAACCAGGCCTATAACCGCTACAGCTACATGATACCTGACATCCGCAAGGTGCAAGGCGCAATCGAAGACAACTTTGAGCAAAGCCAGCCTGCTGTTGAGAAAGAGGCGCTTGAATTCTACAACCGCAACCCGAAGGCTGCCATTGACTACTTGACCACCTATAGCTGCGAGTCGGCTCAAGATGCCACCCACAAGTATCAAGACCTTGCCAAGTACCTGTTTGTGAAATATCTCGATGGTAACATCAAGAAAGAGAAAGAGGGGAAATTTGAGCGCAGCGCCACTGGCATGCCTGTGCAGCCCACCTTTGGCGGATACACCCAAGACTACTACAACACGGTGGTGAAAGGCAGCGGTGACCGCTTGCTCATCCGCGAGGTAGAGAAGTAGGATGCCCGTGCCGATGCGACACAAGGCCCACGAAATGCGGCAGGGTCACCCCCTGATGCGTTTCGCGGGCTTTTCCTTGACCATGGCTTTCTCCTTCTCGTCGCGTCTGATCCAAGGCGCATTAAACTTTTGCGAAGTTGGATTGTCTAAGTTTCAAAACAAGAAATAGAATGAAGGATTACAGATCGTTGAAACTTGCCTTGCTGGCTGTTGTGATGGCATGGAGCGCCCTCTCGGCAAGTGCGAGAACCTACACGAGCGAAACGCTCAACTATGAGATTGTCTACCATTGGGGATTAATATGGAAGCATGCCGGGAATGCCCAGTTGACGATCAAGAAGACCGGCAATGGCTACTACTCCCAGCTCATTGGGAAAACGCGGTCGTGGGCCGACAAGATATACCCCGTGCGCGACACGCTCAAGTGCTATATGGACAACAACCTGAGACCCATCAAATATGAAAAACTCACGCACGAGAAGAAGTACTATGCCCGCGATGTCGTGAATTTCAAGCACAACGGGAACTCGACTTCGGCCAATTGCTACCGCTACCGCAAGGGCAAGCCCACCAAGCATGTGAGCCTCTCGACCAGTGGCACGGCCTACGACATGGTGAGTGTGTTCTACATGCTACGCAATCTTGATTTCACAAAGTTGAGCAAGAACAAGTCCTATCGCACGGTGGTCTTTTCGGGCAAGTCGAAGGAGAATCTCACCATCAAGTATCGAGGTGTGCAAAGCATCAAGCTGCGCAATGGCAGCAAGCACAATGCCCACAAGGTCACTTTCCACTTCACGCAGGATGGCCGCACCAAGTCGAGTGACGACCTCACCGCGTGGCTCTCAACCGACTCGTTGCGCAAGCCATTGATGTTTGTGGGCAAGCTCCCGGTGGGAGAGGTGAAATGCTACTTGGGGGGCAGTCTCAACAAGTAGCCGCCTGCCGTAATCGGCGTGTTGGCGGGATTTCATCAAGCAAGAGGGACACCAGGCACTTGCTGTGCCTGGTGTCCCTCTTGAGATGTGGTGGAGCTCACTTTTGAGTGAGTGTGTCGTTACTGAATCTTACTGAATCTCAATGTCCCTGAACTCTTTCTTCATTTCTTGAGCGGTCTTCTTGGGCAGAACCACGGTCAAGACACCGTTATGCGCGCTGGCCGAGATGTTCTCGCTATCAACATCTTCTGGCATGATGAACGACTTGTGGAAATGGGTGTAAGAAAACTCGCGGCGCAAGTACTGGGTGTTACCCTTTTCCCCTTCCTCGTTGTGCTCGATTTTCTTTTCCAAGTCGATCACGAGATTGCCATCTTGGTCAAGGCTCACTTTGAAGTCTTCCTTGCCCATGCCCGGAGCGGCAAGCTCCACGTCATACTCGCCATCTTTCTCAATCACATTGATTGCTGGAGCTGTGGCATTGGTCTTGGGCAAGAAATTGGTGTCGAAAAAGTCGTTAAACACATTGGGTAACCAATTTTGATTTCTACGTGTCATTAACATAATATTAATCTCCTATCACTTTAAAAATTTTTAAAAATCAGTTTGTTATGAACTTCAAGCCTTTGCTGGGCTTGGGCTTGCAGCTCGCTTGTAGAAGGAGCAAATGGCGTGCCATTGCCACGGCTTGCGCGCAAGGGTGAACAAAACGTCTTTTTTTGTGACAAAATTTCATGTATAGTGTTGGTTTTCAAGCAATTTTGTCGCTTTTTGCATTCTCGTGGCAATAATACTACTCCATTGCTCGTTTCTATAATAGAGCCAAACAGGTTTGCCCATGACGAAACGTGAACTCTTCCTTTTTGCCCACTGCCCAAGGTTTCATGCAGCTTGTGCCGTTGCGTGTCTCTTGCTGGCTGGGTCGTGGATGCGGGCAACGGCCATTTGCAGGCTCCCCCCTGATTTCTCAGTAGGTCAACTCTATTATCACATCAAGAGTGCCGATGGGTCGGCCTGGGTGACAATGGCGCCAGGAGAGCGCTACACAGGCGATATTGTGATTCCTGACTCGGTGACTTTCAATGCCGTTACCTATCCCGTGAAAGGCATCGAGAGCGATGCTTTCAACAGCTGCGTTGAAATCACCTCAGTGTCGATGGGAAACACGGTTCAGCAGATTGGCGCCAGTGCGTTTTCCAACTGCCGGAGCATGGTGGCCATCTCTTTGTCCAAGAAATTGACCTCGATAGGCGTTTCGGCATTTGACCATTGCACAAGTTTGCGCTCGGTCACGCTCACTGCTCCGTTGAAGAAAATCAGCAACGAGACCTTTTATGGCTGCAGTGCCTTGGTCTCTGTCGCGATACCGGTAGGGCTAAGGTCAATAGGGGATATGGCTTTCCATGGTTGCTCCAACCTGGCCTCGATAGCCTTGCCTTCTACGGTGGTCGAGGTTGGCGAGAATGCTTTTCAGGATTGCGTGTCGCTGTCGTCAGTCACATTGTCAAGCAACATGGTCACGATTGCGCCCTACATGTTTGCCGGCTGCACCGGGCTCAAGACCATGAGCTTTCCCAATCAAGTGCGTTATATCAGGGAGAGCGCTTTTGAAGGTTGCAGGGCGCTTGCCAGCGTGAAAATCTCTTATGGCGTGAACGATATTGCCTCGCGCGCGTTTGCCGATTGTGTGTCGCTGTCCACGTTCACGATACCCGCGAGTACCCGGACGATAGCCAACAACGCATTCGCCGGCTCGGGAATAAGGCATCTTCAATTCATCGAGACGACCAGCACGCTCAATATCTATTATAGCGAT
This sequence comes from uncultured Porphyromonadaceae bacterium, assembly GCA_902489275.1. Taxonomy (GTDB): domain Bacteria; phylum Bacteroidota; class Bacteroidia; order Bacteroidales; family Muribaculaceae; genus Sodaliphilus. The sequence goes on along the minus strand of CABTZK010000004.1, from coordinate 139,437 downwards.
GATGCCGTCCCGTTGCGCCCCGATTCCCTGTTGCTTGGCCGCCCATTGGCAGGCAATGTCTATGAGCCCCATTTAGGGGTGGTGTCGTCTCGATACTTGATGGCCAACGATAGCCTGACTTACATGGAAATCAACAAGTTGTTCGAAGGGCCTGCTCACCCAGGGATGTTTCCTAACTCCATTTCGAGGATTTGGTGCAACAAGACCGAGCCAGCCATGCTCAGCTTGTTCTATTTCAGAACCTACTTGGATTGTGAGGTGATTGTGCCCAATGGGCGTCTTAATGCCTACAAGGCTGCCAAAGGCTGGAAATATTTTTTCAATCTTCATGAGGAGTTCACTGGCATCGAGGGTGATTTGAACAAAGACGGTCTCGTGAATGTGACCGATGTGACGGCCCTCATCAATGAGATCTTAGCGGGAACCATAGACAATGAGAGCCTTGCCGACCTCAATGGCGACGGTGTTGTGAACGTGACCGATGTGACGGCTCTGATTACGCTCATCCTGCTCAACACTTCCAGTCAGAGCCCCGCCCATCGGTGATAGGGAGGGGTAAAATGATGAATATGTCATGTATTTTTCCTAACTTTGCCTCATGAATGGTTTCAAAGTCATGATAGGATGCGCAGCCCTGCTGGCCACAAGTTGCTTTCATGTTCAGGCTAAGCTGGTCTCCACGCCTAAGCCAGCAGAGGGCGCCGACTCGATAGCGCCTGGCATGTTGCTCATGCCGCTCGTTTTCGAGTGCCACAAAATCATGCCGCCAGCCCTGCAAGTGCCGCGGCTGTCGTGCGGCGCCGGGCATCGCCTGGCCTTGCGGCAGGACACCAGCTGGCTCGTGGCGGCCCAGGACAAGCGCCGCCACGTTGAGCGTGTGCGCTATGAGACCATTGTCCGTCACCCCGATTTAGTGCCTTACAATGTCAAGGCATTGCCAGAGCCTCCCAAAGAATACGTCATCACGCCCAACCCTGCTCAAAGCCGTCTCGACATCGCCACCACCGAGGTTCCTGTTGCCGACCCGCTGCCCGTTGTCGAGTCACGTGTCATCAAAATGCGTAACTGGCTCCACACCCTCAAGGCGTCTCTGCATTTCACACAGGCCTACGTGAGTGAAAACTGGTATCAAGGCGGAGAGAACAACATGAATGTGCTCACCGACATCCAATGGGATGTGAACCTCAACCCGAAAACGCACCCCAACTACCTCTTCAAAAATCGCCTGCACTACAAGCTCGGCATGATGACGGCTCACAGCGACACTTTGCGCAACTACACGGTCAACGAGGATAATTTGCAATTCACATCCACTTTTGGCTACAAGGCTGTTAAAAATTGGTATTATTCGGCGACTTTATTGTTTAAGACCCAGTTTTTCAACAACTATAAGCCTAATACCAACACGATGAGCGCGGCGTTCTTGTCGCCAGGCGAGCTGAATGTGGGCTTAGGCATGACCTATAGCTACAAAGACAAGGAGGAGATCAAGGAACTGTCGCTCTCTTTTGCGCCCTTGAGCTACAACTTGAAGATGTGCCGTGACATCAAGGACCTGGATCCTGTCTCGTTTGGCATGAAGCCTGGGCATCACACCAAAAGCAGTTTCGGTAGCAACTTTGAGGGAAAAGCCACGTGGAAAATTCACCCAAATGTGGTGTGGACCACCAGGCTCTACGCTTTTACCAACTATGAGTACATGCAAGGTGACTGGGAGAGCACGTTTGATTTCACCATCACTCGCCATCTCAACGCCCAAGTCTACACCCATTTGCGGTATGACAAGTCGCGCCCCTGGGATGCCGACTGGAGGTACTGGCAGTTTAAGGAAATCTTGAGCTTAGGCTTGACCTATCGTTTTGCAACCAACTAACCACCAACCGCCATGACAATTCGCCTGTTTCATTTCCTCTGTCTCCTTTTGCTGGCCTTCCCGTTGCAGGCGGCCGCTTTGCCCCAGCAATCGGTCGTGTTGCCAGGCATCGACGAGCAGAAGATGAGGGCGCGCTTCGCCGAGAGCGACATGCAGCCACTGGAGGGAATTTGGTATTATCCCAACGAGGAGATGACGCTTGCCATCGAGAAATGGAAGGGAGAGCAAAACATTGGCTACCGCATCATTCTGCTGGCGAGTAACGACTTGGAGCTCATGCCAGGCACAGTGATTGGATATGTGGCAGCGAGCGCGGTCGACAGCAAGTACCAGCTATGGCTTTACAGCGAGCGCAGCCACGTCACCTTGTCGTCACCGCTCCAGTGTGTGGCCACCCTCAATGCCGAGGGAACGTCGTTCACTTTCGATGCGCCCCACTGGCGCGTGAAGGTTCGGGTCAATTTCGCCCGATTCCTCCCCTCCATTTTCAGAGGCATCTCGATAATTCCCGAGAAAGTGGAAGAAAAGCTACCCGTCGGCTTCAGGAAAGTTTTCCCTGCCAATGGGAACGGAAACTCTTTTAATGAAATTCGCTATCTATGAGACACACCATAACCTTCGTGCTGCTGATGCTGCTCTTGACCGTCGCTGTCGGTGCCCGCACCAAGACCACACAGGCCTCGCTCAAGCACGCTGCTGCTGTGGTTGAGATGCTTCCTGCCGACTCAAGCCAGGACTGTGGAGCCGGCATTGAGCCAGGCGCTGTGACATTGCGCGGCTACGCAAAGCGCGCGAGCGATAGCAAGGAAACATTTTTTGTGACCAATCACACGCGGCATCGCATTTCGCGTGTCAGCTTGCTCTTGCGTTACTCAAGCCTTGGCGGTGCCATGTTGCATGAGCGCACGGTAACCGTTCCCGTCATGTTGCGGCCCGATGAGAGCCAGCTCGTCTCGATCAAGTCATGGGACGTGCAGCGGCTTTTTTATTACTATAATGGCCCCAAGCCTCGCAAGCGCGCTACGCCTTTTAAGGTGGCGTTTCGCCTTGTGGGCTATGATATTCCTGTGGGAGGTGATTGAGAGCGGGCTATGCCATGGAGGCATTCCCGGCACGGACACTACGCGTTCATGTTTCGGAATTGGGTGGGTGTCATCTTAAACGTCTGCTTGAAGGCTCGCGAGAAGTAGGCGTTATCCTCAAATCCACAGCTCATCGCCACTTCGCCAATCGACAGGTTGGTGCTCTTCAGCAGTCGACGCGCCTTGTTCATCCTGATTTGCGTGATGTAGCAATTGGGATTCTCACCCGTGAGTGCCATGATTTTGCTGCGCAATTGCTTTGTGCTCATGCACAGCGTCGACGCTAATGCGTCAACGTTGATGTCGCATTTCTCCATCTTGCTGTTGACGACGTCAACAAACTTGTTCAGGAAGTCTCGGTCCATTTTGTCCAGCGGCACTTCGTCCTCGCGGTCCTCGATGATGGCTTGAGAGAACTTGAGGCGTAGCAATTGGCGTAGATCGATCAGGCGCTTCACTTGCAAATCCAGTTCCTGGGCGCTGAAAGGCTTGGTGATATAGGCATCAGCACCCACTTCCACGCCCCTGATTCTGTCACCCTCTTGCACTTTGGCTGTGAGGATAATGATGGGGATGTGGTTGAGTGCCTCGCTCTCGTGCATGCGCTGGCACAGCTGGTAGCCATCGCCACCGGGCATCATCAAGTCGGTAATCACTAAGTCGGGCATCACCTCTTGTGCCACTTCAAGCCCCTCCACGCCATTGTGCGCGTAGTAGAGCGTGTAGTCTTTTTTCAATTGGCTGCCAATGTAATACGAAACGTCGGCCTCGTCCTCCACAATGAGCACGACTGGCGCGTGACGGCTATCATCGTTGGCATGAGGCTCTTGCCCGCGAGGCAGCACGAGCGTGTTGTAGTCTTCGCTAAGCTCGGCATCAAGCAAGGCGCTGGTGTCAACCTCTTTCAAGTCAAGCGGTTTCACCTCTTTGGCATTGGCATGCTTGAGGGGCACGTGGATGGTGAACACGGTGCCCTTGCCAGGCTCGCTGGCCACTTCAATCTTGCCGTTCAGCGTGGTGATAATCTGCTTCACCAGCGCAAGACCCACTCCAGTGCCCACGTGCTGGGCGCAGTTTTCACCCTGGTAGAAGGCATCGAAAATGTGTGGCATTTCCTCGGGCGGTATGCCGCACCCGGTGTCGGCCACGCGCAGCCGCAGGTTGCCGTCTTTTTGGCATATCGTGATGTAAATATTTCCTTTCTCTGGCGTGAACTTGAGCGCGTTAGAAATCAAGTTGGCCAGCACTTTGCGCAAGTATTCGGGCACAAAGTCCATCATGATGCTTTTCTCTTCGGGCGCGAATATGATGTTCACCTGTTTCTCTTTGCCGTATTCCTGGTAGGTTTCAATAATCATATAGGCATACACGACAATATTTCCGTTACGCCAGTCGGGCACGCCAATTTCTGATTTCACCTTCGATATGTCAAGCAGTTGGTTGATGAGCCCCAGCAGGTTAGTGCCTTGCCGGTTGATCATGCCCAGTAGCGTTTTGGGGTCTTCGTCGGGAGCGAGGTCCCCGTGCTGTAGTTTCTTGCTGATGCCAAGGATGACCGTGAGCGGCGTGCGGAACTCATGGGTGATGTTGGTGAAGAAGTTGGTGCGCATCTTCTCCACGTCTTGTGCGATGTGGTGGGCTTTGGCTTTCTGCTTGAAAGCAAAGAACATGGCCGCTAAAGCCAGAATCATCAACGTCAGCACGATAATCGACACGAGGAGAATGAGCCGGTTGTAGCGGGCATATTCTTCATTTTTCTTGGCCAATTCCTGATTCTTGTATTTGGCTTTGAAGTTGCTCATTTCCCGAGCGCTTTCTTCGCGAAATAGGGTGTCGGACAAGGTGAAACAGACTTCAAGATGTTTCAGCGCGGCAGCCGGGTCGGTTTCTCTTAGGGCTTGCCACAGGCCTTTCTCATTGCGCAGCTCAAGATAGCGGTTGCTCAATTGGTTGGTGAGTACCAGCGACTTGTTGTAGTACTTGACTGCAGCGGTGTTGTTCTTGTTATGCAGTTGTATATCGCCCATTTGAGTGTAGCAAATCGACAAGGAGTGCTTGTTCCCGTTTTTCTCAAGCACAGGAATGGCTTGTTGCAGGTGCTTTTGGGCCTCGGCATATTTGCCTTGCTCAATATAGATGCCTGCAAGTTGCGATTGACGGACAGCGGCTTCACCTTCCCGTTTCCCTCGACGGTCAAGCTCATAGGCTTCTTGGGCAAAGGACAGCGCAGTGTCAAGCTCATGGCACATCAAGAAAATTTCGGATGCAATGCCTAAGCGATTGGCGAGCATATCCTTGCGATTCAACTTGCGCTCGATAGCGATGGCGTTGAGGATGTACTCCTTGCCCCCCTCGGGATCCTTGTTGGCCAAATAGGTGGCTGCCAGGTTATTCAAGTCGCTGCTGATGCGCTCCTTGTCATTCAACTTCACGTCGATCTCGTAGCACTTTTGAAGGTATTGGACGGCCTTCATGAAGTTGCCTTGGTGATGCTCGATACAGCTCAATATGCTATTGATGTCGCTTTCAAGCTGCAAGTTGCTGTTGTCACACAGGGCTAACGCTTTTAGGCCGCTTTTCTTGGCTTTCCCAAAGTCTTCGTGATCGTAGTAAAATTCGCTTAGGGCATAGTTGACGGTGGCCTCTATGTTGCTCTTGTGGAGTTCCTGAGCGTAATGCTCATCAATGTATTCTTCTTTCTCAATAGCCTTTATGAGATTTTTGCCCGCCTGGAAGCGAGCGTCGCCCCTGCTGTGCTCAAACTGGTCAATCATGCGGTAGATGACGGCCTCGTCCTGGGCAGCGAGTCTCAAAGAGGAAAAGCAAATGACTAAGATTGTGACGAGCCACGCCTTAGAAAAGATTGCGCAGCGCGCGATATTGTAATTCATGTAGCTTCTCATTTAAGTATCTTGTGGGCAAAGTGTGCTGATTAGAATCGTTTTCGGCAGCAAAGTTATGTGTTTTTAAGGAAATGCTCAAATTCTATCTCGTTTTTTTAGCAGTTCCATGGCGAGTACCCCCCCAGGGTGGCTCTTTAGGCGAGAAAAGAACCCTGCCAGGCGTGAAATCGCCTGGCAGGGTGATGCCTGTCGGCCAGCGTCGTGGCTTGCGATAGGATGTGTTATTCTGCCTTGCCGTTGCTGCCCAGCACATCGGTGATTTTGTGCTTGTAGAGCTGCACCATGAGGTCACGGGCTGGACCGCAGTACTTGCGGGGGTCAAACTCCCCTGGCTTTTCGCGCAGTACCTTGCGCACGGCTGCCGTGAAGGCTAAGCGCGAGTCGCTGTCGATATTGACTTTGCACACCGCGCTCTTGGTTGCTTTGCGGAGCTGTTCCTCTGGAATGCCCACGGCATCAGGCAATTTGCCGCCATTCTCGTTGATAATGTCAACATACTCTTGGGGAACCGACGAAGAGCCGTGGAGCACGATGGGGAAGCCTGGAAGTTTCTCCATGATAGCGTCAAGAACGTTGAATGCCAATGGAGGCGGAACTAACTTGCCCGTCTTGGGGTCGCGGGTGCACTGCTCGGGTTTGAACTTGTAGGCGCCATGGCTTGTGCCGATTGAAATAGCGAGCGAGTCAACGCCCGTCTTGCTCGTGAAGTCAATCACCTCCTCGGGCTTGGTGTAGTGCGAGACTTCGCTGTATACCTCGTCTTCAATGCCTGCCAGCACGCCGAGCTCGCCCTCGACGGTCACGTCGAATGGGTGGGCATACTCGACAACCTGCTTGGTGAGTGCCACGTTCTCGTCGTAGGGAAGCGCAGAGCCGTCAATCATCACGCTCGAGAAGCCAAAGTCAACGCAGCTCTTGCACAACTCGAAGCTGTCGCCGTGGTCGAGGTGAAGAACGATTTGTGGCTTTTCCCAGCCGAGTTCCTTGGCATATTCTACCGCACCTTGAGCCATGTAGCGCAACAGGGTTTGGTTAGCATACTTGCGGGCTCCCTTAGATACTTGAAGAATAACAGGAGATTTGGTTTCGGCCGAGGCCTTGATAATAGCTTGCAACTGTTCCAGGTTGTTGAAGTTAAATGCTGGAATGGCATAGCCGCCCTTGATTGCTTTAGCAAACATCTCGCGAGTGTTCACGAGACCTAAATCCTTGAAACTTACCATGTCTTTACTGTTTTTATAATGAAAGTTAATTGTTGGTTACTTTTTGGGTGGGGGCGTTTCCCCCAGAAAACGGCTGCCCTGCTGGCAGCAAGATTCCCATTTCATTGCAAAGTTAACAATTTATTGCGAAATGGCAGCATGGGCAACCATTAAAAATACAAAAACAATCTGCTTTGGCGGTCATTTCTTGTCGCGGTCGTAGTGGGGCATGCCCTCGGGCAGGACCATGGAGAGCTCCACGAGCCCTCTCACCTCGCCGCCGACGCGCCATGGCGTCTGGAAAATGAGCTTCTTGCGGCCTTGCTTGGTGATGGTGTACACGTTGTCGACATTCTCGCCCAGCATCTTGTGGATGATGCCCACAGAGCGCTCGCTGTGACATGGAATCATGCTCTGTCCCACCATCGATTTGTTCTCGTCTTTGCCAAAAGTCTCACGCGAGCGCTTGTTTTGGTAAACGACGGTACCCTTTGTGTCGCACACGGTGACGGCCAAGTCGATGTCTTCGGCCCAATCAAAATTATTCATCGTCTTTTGTGTTTAGTGTTTGGTTTCCTTTTTCCTCTGCTTTCACCGCCTCTACCGTGAGCCCTTGGTTGCGCAGCAGCTGAATGAGCCCTTGCTCGGTGGGCAGGTGTCCTGCCCCCACGCTCACCAGCACGCTCTGCCGCTCCATGGCGGGAACTAAGGTTTTCACCCAGTTGCGGTTGCGGTTGAATAGCAGGCGCTCAAGGTCATTCCCTCCTCCGCCCATTGCCGGGTCGTACAGGTATTCGAGAATCTTGTCGAGGTCTTGCTTTTCGTAGGCTTCGATGAGCGCTTTCAGTTTAACTTCCACCTCGCCATCGGCTTTGCAAAACTCAAGCAGTTCGGCAGCTTGTTGCGTGAGTGGCGCGCCGAGGAGCAGGTCGGCTTGAAACTCCACGGTCTCAAGGCTGGAGATGGCGTGTCCGCAGCGTCTCGCCTGGCTTTCGACGGCGGCATCAATTTTTTCCTCGCCCATGTCAAAGTTCTTGAGGTCTTTCATGGCTTGCATGGCCACGATGGCTTGCAGGGTAGCGGCAGGCTTGAGCGGCTTGAAGGTCTCGATGTTGACCATGTTTGCGAAGTGCTTGTTGATGATGCCTTCCACGATTTTCAGGTTCTCGGGCGAGAGCAGCTGGTCGAGTGTGCTGTCTTGTGGAGCCAGCGAGCGTTGCGCGAGCATGGTCATGGTTTCGGGGCTGCTCATTTGACTGGATTCGATTTCCAAATAACAGGTTTCAACGCTGTGAATCACATCGTTCAGCCCGGCTACGCTGTCGATGAAGTCGCCATGCTCAAAGTGCATGGTGCCAAAGAGGTAGGATGGCTTTTGAAGTGCCGGGCCTGTGACTTTCCACAAGAGCTGCGCATGGATGGCGATAGCCATCAGGGCAACGGAGATGACAAAAAAGGTTCTTTTCATTTTTGAGGAGATTTTCATGTTTGTATGTTCAATGCTCAATGGGTGCGCCGGTAGCGGTATTGCTGCCTATTCAATGGGGTAGGGGTAGGTGATGTTCCACAGAAACAAGGCATTGGCTGGCATTGACTGCCCGGCCAAGCACCGGTCTTTGCGCTCGATGATGTCACAAAATTGCTCAACGGTGATTTTGTGCGTTCCCACATCCACGAGTGTGCCCACAATGGCACGCACCATGTTGCGCAGGAAGCGATTGGCGGTGACGGTGAACACCCAGCGCCCGTCTTCTTCCATGGGTACCCACTTGGCGTGGGTGACTTTGCAGTTGTTGGTTTTCACGTCGGTATGAAGTTTGCTGAACGACGTGAAGTCCGCATAGCGTGTCAAGTGGCTTGCGGCCTCGTTCATCATCGTGAAATCAAGTGAGGGGCGGCACTGCCAGCTAAACGCGTTCAGGAACGGAGACTTCTTTGTGTGCACAAAGTACTTGTAGGTGCGGCTGGTGGCGTCAAAGCGGGCGTGTGCGTCCTCTGCCACAGGGAAAATGCGGTACACGGCAATAAACTGGCCCACAATGCCGTTGAGGCTGCGGAGCAGCGACGGAATGTGCCCGATGGGGCCGTCGGTGTCGAAGTGGGCGATCATCATGGCGGCGTTCACGCCGGTGTCGGTTCGACCCGCGCCCGTGACGGGTGTGGGTTTCTTGAGCAGGGTTGATAGGGCCTTTTCCAAAGCCTCTTGCACGCTATTGTCGTGTGGCTGCACTTGCCAGCCGTGAAATGGCGCGCCGTTATAGGCCAGCCTGATGAAGTAGCGCATATTTTCGGATTTTAGACACGAGATTTTTTGTTGGGTAATTCGGCACGGTTTCCCCTCATCCCGAGTCTTGACACTCTTTTAGTCTTGTTCCAAGTAGGTGTAGCCATAGAGTCCCGACCGGTAGTTGCGGACAAACTCGTTGCCTTCCTCGCTGGTGATTTTGCCCATGCGTATCGACTCGCTTACCCACGACTCCACGTTGCGGACCAGTTGCTTGGGGCTGAACTGGACGTATTCCAGCACTTCGTCGACGGTTTCGCCGTCGATCACTTGCTCAATCTCGTAATGGTCCTTGTAGACGTTGATGTGCACAGCGTTGGTGTCGCCAAAAAGATTGTGCATGTCGCCCAAGATTTCCTGGTAGGCACCAACGAGAAACACGCCGATGTAGTAGCGCTCGCCAGCCTGCAGCTTGTGGACGGGCAACGAGTGGCTGATGCCCGTGTGCGAGGTGAAGTTGGCAATTTTCCCGTCGCTGTCGCAGGTGATGTCCTGGATGGTGGCCAGGCAACTGGGGTGCTCGTTGAGCCGCGAAATGGGCATCACGGGAAACACTTGGTCGATGGCCCAGCTGTCGGGCAGCGACTGGAACAGCGAGAAGTTGCAAAAGTATTTTTCGGGCAGCATCTTGGTCACGCTACGCAATTCCTCGGGAGCATGCTTCATCTCGTTGGCAATCATGTTCACCTCCCGCGCCACACTCCAGAACAGCTTCTCCACCATGGCGCGCGTGCGCAAGTCGATGATGCCCAGGCTGAAGCGGTCAAGCGCCTCATCGCGGATTTGCAAGGCGTCGTGCCAGTCTTCCAGCAGGCGGGCCTTGTTGATTTTGTCCCAAATCTCGTAGAGGTCTTTCACCAGATCGTTGTCGTCTTCTTTCACGGTGTCCTTTTCGTCGTCCCATTGCGGCAGGCCTGCGGTCTCCAGCACCTCAATCACGAGAATGGCGTGGTGAGCCGTCAGGCTACGGCCGCTCTCGTTGATAATGTTGGGCTGCTTCAGGTCATGCTTGCTGCAAGCGTCGACAAAGGTGTAGACCGCATCGTTCACATACTCCTGAATGCTGTAGTTCATCGAGTGGCCGCTGGCGCTGTTGTGGCTTCCGTCATAGTCAACGCCCAAGCCGCCGCCGATGTCCACAAAGTCGATATTGAAGCCCATCTGCGACAGTTGCACGTAGAATTGCGAGGCTTCGCGCAAGGCGTTCTTGATGCGGCGAATCTTGGTGATTTGGCTGCCAATATGGAAGTGGATGAGCTTGAGACAGTCCATCATTCCATTCTCTTGCAGGAAGTCTACGGCACTGAACAGCTCGCTCGTGTTCAGCCCAAACTTGCTGCGGTCGCCGCCGCTTTCTTCCCACTTCCCGCTGCCGCTGCTCGATAGCTTGATGCGGATGCCAAGGTTAGGCTTGATGTTCAGTCGGTTGGCCACTTCGGCGATGAGGGCAAGCTCGTTGAGCTTCTCTACCACTAAGAAGATGCGCCGCCCCATTTTCTGAGCCAGCAGCGCCAGCTCCACGTAGCCACGGTCCTTGTAGCCGTTGCAGATGATGGGGGAGTACTCGCTCATGTCGGCCGTGTTGATGGCTAACACGGCATGGAGTTCGGGCTTGGAGCCAGCTTCCAGTCCAATTTTGAACTTCTTGCCGTGTCCCACGATTTCTTCCACAACCTGGCGCATCTGGTTCACTTTGATGGGGTAGATGACAAAGTTCTCGGCCACATAGTTGTATTCCTCGGCGGCTTTCTTAAAGCAACTGGAGATTTTCTCGATGCGGTTGTCAAGAATGTCGGGAAACCGGAGCAGCATGGGAGCCGTGATATTGCGCGATTGCAACTCGGTCATGATGTCGACGAGATCCACGTCGGCGAAACTCTGTTTCGGCTTGACCGAAACATGGCCTTTCTCGTTGATGGAGAAGTAGTTTAGCCCCCATCCATCGATGTTGTAAAGTTCTGCGCTGTCTTCGATGCGCCATTTGTTGATGCTTGTCATAGCGCAAAGGTAGTGCAAGTTGGGAGCAATGCAAAATAAAAAAACGCGTTTTTTCAATTTTCATTGCCTATCTGCCACCTGCTTTAAGCCGTCAAAAGGGCGGTCGCGCAAGTTGAGCGCAATATAAAATTAAAAAAACGTGTTTTTTGCCTCTTTTAGCGGGCTCTCGCCCGCTTGCCGGCACAAGCCGGGCAGAGCTTGGCAACGCCCCGTGGAAGGGTCCAAGCAGGCACTTCCACAGGGGACAAGTGGCTTAGCGCTGCAGCGACTTCTGGCCGTTCTTGATCACGATGCCTTGATAGCTGTCGCCCACGCGGCGGCCGCTCAGATCGTAGGCTGTGCCATCGCCTGCTTGGCGGTCACTCTTCACGTCGGCAATGCTTGTCGCCTGCTTGGTGGTGAAGTAGCCGCTGTTGGGGTTAGCCATCGAGATGTCGGTTTGGTTGGCATTATAAGGCACAGCACCCACCAGTTTTTTGCAGTCGCGGAACATGTCGTCGCTATACACCACGTTGCCCTCATTCCAGTTTTGGTTGCAATAGATAGTGACCAGGTTAGAGCAACCACGGAGCATGTAGGCCATGTCGGTCACCTTCTTGGTGTTGAAGCCCGTGAGGTCGAGCGATTCCAGCGCCTCGCAGTGGTAGAACATGGAACTCATGCCAGTCACGCTGCCGGTGTTGAGGCCGGTGAGGTTGAGCGACTTCAGCGCGTGGTCGTTGCAAAACATTTCTCTCATGTCGGTCACGTTCTTGGTGTTAAGGCTGGTGAGGTCGAGCGATTGCAGCGCCAAGCAGTCGGCGAACATATTGCTCATGTTGGTCACGTTGGCGGTGTTGAAGCCCGTGAGGTCGATCGATCGCAGTGCCCAGCAACCGTCGAACATGTAGGCCATGTCGGTGGTCTCGCTGGTGTTCAAGTTTTGAGACTCCTTGATTTCTGTCAAATTCACGCAACGGAAAAACCACCTGTAGGTGCTGGCCGGACGATAGTCAGCAAACGAGGCGTCGAACACGACCCGCTTGATTCTCTCCTGTGGATCTGCGAAATCTTCTCCTGCCCATTCGGGTCTCGTTTTCTCCGCCGGCATGTCGTAGTAAAAGCCTTGGCGCGATTCGCTTTGGTTGTCGTAATAGAAAGTGAGTGTGCTGTCTTTTTCAATGGCGTAGGCCTTTTGCGTTTGAGCCGCCGTTGACAGGCTTCCCGTCGTCGCTACAAGGGCGACAAAAAGTGAAAGTACATGGTTTTCCATAAAAGTAAAAAAAATTAAATAAAAAATTAAATAAAAAATGATTAAATAGTTATTGGCTCGCCTGGCGTTGCGAACAGGTACAAAACAGGCGATTTGATATTTTTTTACGGCTCAAAAGTACAAATCTTTTTTTCAACCTCCAATTTTTTTTTAATTTCCTTGCCAAAAAACAGAAAGAGTCCTGCAGCATGATGCAAATTTTGAGAAAGATTGTACCCCTTGTCGCTTGGGCATCCCTACGGAGTGTTTTTCATCATCATTAGGGCTGTCCCTATTAGCACGAAAGAATTGTTTTTATACTTTGATTCTTTATAAAAAAAATAGCGCTGCACTGCCTGCTCGGAGGCGGTGCGGCGCTGAAGGTGACGGTTGGGGCGCCCATGGTTAAGGTTGCATCATCTTTTTGCGGTTCTTGATCACGATCCCGTGGTAGTCATTGCCCACGCGGCGGCCGCTCAGATCGTAGGCCTCGCTGTCGCTGGCCTGGTCGTCGGTCACAACGTCAATGCTTGTCGCCTGCTTGGCGGTGAAGTAACCTGTCTTGGGGTTGGCCATCGTAATGTCGATTCGATTGGCATTATAGGGCACAGCACCCACCAGTTTTTTGCAATAGATGAACATCTCATCACTCCTTGCCACCTTGTGGTCTTTCCAGTCCCAATTGTTGTAGATGGTGGTTAGTTCATAGCAGCGTCTAAACATGTCGGTCATTCCAATCACGTTGGCGGTGTTGAAGCTCGTGAGGTCGAGTGACTTCAGGGTTTTGCAAAACGCAAACATGCCGGTCATTTCAATCACGTTGGCGGTGTTGAAGTTCGTGAGGTCGAGTGACTCCAGGGCTTCGCAGCCATAGAACATGTTGAACATGTTGGTCACGTTGGCGGTGTTGAAGTTCGAGAGGTCAAGCGATTTTAGGACGATGCAACGACTGAACATTCCGCCCATGTCGGTCACGTTGGCAGTGTTGAAGCCCGTGAGGTCGAGCGATTGCAGGGCATTGCATTCATCGAACATTCCGCTCATGTCAGTCACTTCACTGGTGTTGAGGTTTTTGAAGTTGTTGATTTTCTGTATATTACTACAGTGGTAAAACCAACAGTAGGTGCTGGTTGGGCGATAGGCTGCAAATGAGGCATCAAATTCGACCTGTGTGATTCTTTCGCAGGTACCATTCTGTTCTTTAGTCCACTCTGGGAGATTTTCTTCTGCCGGCATGTCGTAGACTATGCCCTCGCGCGTGGCGCGCTGATCGTCGTAGTAGAAAGTGAGTGTGTCGCCCTTTTCAACGGCGTAGGCCTTTTGCGTTTGAGCCGCCGTTGACAGGCTTCCCGTCGTCGCTACAAGGGCGACAAAAAGTGAAAGTACATGGTTTTCCATAAAAATAAAGTAAAAAATTAAACAAAAAAACGATTAAATAGCTATCGGCTCGCCTGGCGTTGCGAACGGGTGAAAAACTGGCGATTCGATATTTTTTTCGTCTCAAAAGTACAAATCTTTTTTTAAACCTCCAAATTTTTTCTTATTTGCTCGTCTTCTCAAAAATCTGACCACAAGTTCTCCTTGGGCTTTCGGTAAGGCAAAAGCGCCTTGAAAAATTGCGATTTTCTTGTCGCGTATGCCTATTTTCAAGATATTTTTAGTAACTTAGCGCAATATTTGCGATTGAACTTTAATAAACGAAAGATTATGGCTAACAAAAGACAATTGAAAAAGGCGATCCATTATGCGTGCGGCAACATCGCAGGCGAGTGCTTCTTTGCAGAATGCATGACAGACAACACCGAGCCCGGGCAGTGGGACGAGATTATCGTCGACACGGCCTTGTTGCAGGAGGAGGCTGTGAAGCGCGTTTCGGCAGGTTTTGACAAGAAGCCTTCCGACTTTCCCAACCGCCAGGAGTATAACAAGGCGCGTCGTGCCCATTTCAAAGCTGCCGAGAAAGCGCTTGCCGAGCACATGCGCACTGAGACCGAGGGGCTCGTTTCCCGCATGAACGCACTTCTTCCCAAAGGCAAGGAATAGGCGTTGAATCTGGCTGGTTGCATATTGAAGAGAGCGGGTTGGCGCTTTGTCCTCAACATGCCGCTCCCGCGCAAGTGCATGATTTGTGTCGCGCCCCACACCAGCAACTGGGATTTTGTAGTGGGCGAGCTGTGCATCCGCTCGGTGGGGATGAACGCTGGCTTTTTGATGAAAAGCACCTGGTTTTTCTTTCCGCTGGGGGTGTTGCTTCGCGCCCTGGGCGGGGTGCCAGTGCCACGTCTTTCCAAGGTGCAAGCCCGGCTTAGGCAAAAAGGCATCAGCCTTGACGCGAGCCTGCCAGGCGGCAGCGAGGTTTCTCGTCATTTGACCCAAGGTCTCGTCCAGGAGTTTGCCCGGCACAAGACTCTTGCACTGGCTGTCACGCCCGAGGGCACGCGCAGCCTTACCGAAAACTGGCACAAAGGCGTGCTCGTCATCTCCCAGCAAGCCAGAGTGCCGATTATGCTGGCCTATTTGGACTACCGCGAGAAGGTGGCGTGTATCGACCGCCTTTTCACACCCACAGGCGACTTGCAGGCCGATATGCTCGCTATCAAGCGCTACTATCAAGACCACGGCCATGCTAAGTATCCTGAGAAATTCACGACGGGCCTGGAGAACTAAGGGTCGTTTTTTGCTTTTTGGAGTTTTTTAACTGATTAATTGGCGTTTTCCTATGTTTTCACGCAACTTGCGGGTCACGCTCATGGAGGACAACATCGCATGGGGTGACAAAGCCGCCAATCTTGAGCAACTCAAGCGCAACATGCGCAACATGCCCGAGGATACCGACCTTGTGGCACTTCCCGAGCTTTTCACCACGGGTTTCATGGTCGATGACCGCGACCAGGCAGCAGCACTCGCCGAGCGAAACATCGACGAGACCATCAACACCATTCACCAGCTGGCCGCGCGCTACAATTGCGCCATCACAGGCACGTTTCTTGCCCACACGGCTGGCCAGCTCTACAACCGGGCTTTTTTTATCGAGCCTAATGGCGAGGAGACGTTCTACGACAAGCGTCACCTGTTCACTTTCGCAGGCGAGGACAAGGTGTACAAGCGTGGCTTTGAGCCAGCGCCCATTGTCCGCTTCCGCGGATTGAACATCAAGCTGCTTGTGTGCTACGAGATTCGATTCCCGGTTTACTGCCGCAACGTGAGAAACGGCTACGACATCTTGCTCTGCATGGCCAATTGGCCCAAAGCCCGTGAAAACGCGTGGAAAACGCTGCTGAAGGCTCGGGCTATCGAAAACGAGGCCTACGTGTTGGGCGTGAACCGCTGTGGGGAAGACCCTCACGGCATCGTCTATAGCGAGGGCTCAAGCCAGGTCTTTGACTTCAAGGGCAAGCTCATCACCGAGCGCGGCACGGGCCCGATTCTTGCTGTCGACCTCTCGCTACCCGCCTTGGCGCGCTTTCGCGAGAAATTCCCCGCTTGGCGCGACGCCGACTCGTTTCGCATCTTAGAGGACTAACGCATGCCTCGGCAACCAAGTATGTCTGTTTTTTTTGAATCACCATCGAAGATGAAGCGGTTTCTTTTGTTTCAAGCTCTTGCCTTAGCGTGGATATTCGTTGTAGCTGGGCAGGATTTCAATGCGTTTTTTACCGATGCCACTTTGCGGCTCGACTACGTTTTCAGCGGCAACGCCGCCCGGCAGGAAATCTCGCTCGACGAGCTGTGCCGAGAGCCTCGCTGGTACGGCAAGCGTCAGCGCCTTGCCGAGGTGCCCGTTGAGGGTAATGGGCAAGTCACCGTTCGCGATCACCATAGTGGCGAGGTGATTTATCGCCACTCGTTCAGCACCCTTTTTCAGGAGTGGCTGGCCACCCCTGAAGCGAGACAGGTGAGCCGGTCGTTTCAAAATGTGTTTCTGGTGCCCATGCCCAAGGACACGGTCGATGTCACGGTGAGCCTGACGGGCAGCCGCCGGCAAGTGATGGCCACATTCACCCACCAGGTGGATCCTTCCGATATACTCATTCGCCAGGTGGGCTATGATCACGTGACCCCTTTCACCACTGTTCAGCAGGCGGCCGACACCACGCGCTGCATTCACATCGCTTTCATTGCCGAGGGTTACCAGCAGGGAGAGATGGGCACGTTTCGCGCCGATGTCGATACTGCCGTGCAAGCCATTTTTGCGCACGAGCCGTTTCGGTCGATGCGCAGCCGCTTCAATGTGGTGGCCGTCGAGGCGCCCTCGATGGATAGCGGCACGAGCGAGCCTGGCGCAGGTCGCTGGAAAAATACCGCCTTGGGCTCCGCGTTCAACACGTTCTACAGCGATCGCTACTTGACCACCTTGCGTCTCAAGCGGTTGCACGACCTTCTCGCAGGCACGCCTTACGAGCATATCGTCGTGCTCGTGAACTGCAATACTTACGGCGGAGGCGGCATCTTGAACTCCTATAATCTCACATCGACCCACCACCAGCACTACAAACCCGTCGTTGTGCACGAGTTTGGGCACAGTTTTGCCGGGCTGGCCGACGAGTATGCCTACGCCAGCGAAGAGAGCGACCAGTACTGGACCGACATCGAGCCCTGGGAGCGCAATATTACGACTCTGGCCGATTTCCACGGGAAGTGGGAAAAACTCATCGACACCAAAACCCCCATCCCGACACCGCTCAACCCGGCAAAGCCGCAACAAATCGGGTTCTACGAGGGTGCAGGCTACAAAATGAAAGGGGTTTACCGTCCTTTCCAGGACTGTCGCATGCGCACCAACAGCAACCCGGAGTTTTGCGCAGTGTGCCGCCGTGCCATTCTGCAAGTCATCGACTTCTACACTCGCTGAATCAGGCTTGGAAAAAGGATTCTGGCAACAGGCTTGGATAAAAAATGTTACAAATCGGTTTTTTAAGTTAAAACGCACCCTATATTAAAAAATTATTGCTTAAATTAGGCTCGAATTTAAACTTTGCATCAAAGGTAAAGTCTAAAAAATGACTCTATAATAGAATAATGTGAAACAATCAAAAATAAACGTATAAGCTATGGTGAAGTATAAATTTCTATCGTTAATAGGCATCCTTGCCTTGGGCACAGCCATTGCGGGCAGCGCCCAAAGCTATGATGATGACATTTATGGCGAGCGTCCAGCTTCCTCTTCGGCCAGCAAGCCTGAGCAAGTGCAGAGGGTTCGCCCAGCCGCTGCTGTGCGAGGCGATCGGGGCTACACCCCTGTCCAGCCCCGCACCCAAGTGAGGATCGAGAGAGGCTCGCAGTTGCGCGACGAGGATGAGTACAATCGTCGCGGCAACAATGCCGTCGACACCGCCTCGGCTCGTGACGACAGGCAAGGCACTTTCAACAACACCGAGCGCATCGAGCGCTTCTACAATCCCGATATTGTGGAAGGCAGTGGCGATGACGAGCTCATCACCTTGTACTATGACGACACGCCGACCATCAACCTCGTGATTGGGTCGAGTTGGCCCTATTACAGTGGGTACAGCGTTTTTTACGACCCGTGGTACGTGGGTTACAATCCTTGGTACGACGGCTACTACTCCTCGTGGAGACTCTATCCCGGTTGGGGCTGGAGCAGCAGGTACGGTGGCTGGAGCAGCAGGTACGGTGGCTGGGGCTGGTCACGTCCGTGGGGCTGGCGTGGCGGCTGGTACGACCCGTGGTATGGCTGGGGCTGGAACGCCGGCTGGGGCTACTGGGGGTATCGTGACTGGTGTTACGACTATGGCTGGCGTTATGGCTACGATGGCAGTCGCTGGTCAGGTGGTCGCCGTCCTCATGGAGGGCAGGCCCGCCTCGGCGAGTGGTCGAACGGCCGTCGCCCAGGCTATGCGGGGGGCAGCGGCTCGGCATTAAGGGCACGCCGTCCTAATGTGAGCGCAAGACGCGGCACGAATGCCAGTGGCACGATGGGACGCGCCAACGCATCGGGCGGCCGTCGCCCGAGCATGCAGGGACGAGGCAACATCGGCACAGTGAATCGCGGAACCATGAGCACGGGCACCGTGCGCCGTCCATCGGGCATGGGGCGCGCGACAATGAGTAGCAGGCCTGACAGCTACAATGGCGGAACGATGACGCGCAGTAACCGTTCAACCCGCACCTATACGCCTCAAAACGGAACGCCTCGCACCTACACGCCCCAAAACGGAACGCCTCGCACCTATACGCCCCAAAACGGAACAACCCGCAGCTACAACTCGGGCAATGCCACGCGCAGCAACAGTAGCCGCAGTTACTCTGGTGGCAGCCGTAGCAGCAGCGGCAGTTTCGGCGGTGGCCGAAGCGGTGGTGGCTTCTCGGGCGGCAGTCACGGCGGCGGTCGCGGAGGGCGGCGATGAGTCGCCGGTGCTGCAATGCCATTGACAGGCATTGCAGCACCGATGGCGCACGCCTCCATGCGCCTAAGCATGGATGTTCAGAAAAACGGCCAATACACATTTCTCTATTACCCATTTTAGTTTTACTTTTAAATCACTCAAATGAACAAGATTTTTGCTGGACTGCTCTTGTGCAGTCTTCCCCTGGCAGTTGGCGCGCAAGAGACTTTCGATGCGCTGCAAATGTCACAAACCGAGCTCCGAGGCACCTCTCGTTTCCAGTCGATGGCAGGTGCATTTGGCGCGCTTGGTGGCGACATCTCTACCCTCACGCAGAATCCTGGCGGTATCGGGGTGTATCGCAATAGCGATGCCAACATCACGTTGAGCCTTGACTTCAACGGCAGCAAGACACCTCTGTACAAGGACAACGACACCCGTTTCAATGTCAACAGCGTGGGCTACGTGGGCACGATTAAGACACACAGTGAGACCATGCCCTATTTCAACATTGGCATTTCCTATAACCGGCTGATGGACTTCCACCGTCACTACCGCGGCGGCATCACCGGCAACATTAAAAACTCGGTGACCAACCACATTGCCGCCTACACCGGGAATTACACCGAGGGCGACCTCTTGGCGACCAATGACTACAATCCCTACTACGAAAGCAGCGCACCGTGGGCCAGCATCTTGAGCTACAACAGCTACTTGATGAATTACAACAACGGTGCCTGGCAAGGCTTGCTGGGCGATGGCACTACGGGCAATGCCGAGTATGAGGTGGACCAGAAAGGGCATGCCGACGAGTATAACATCAGCTTTGGAGGCAACGTCAACGAGTTCTTGTTCTGGGGAGCGACAGTGGGCATCACCGACCTTGACTACGACAGCTATATGTACTATGGCGAGTCGCTCAGCAAGGCTTACATTTACAACTACACCAAAGATGATGGCACAATTGAGTTGGGCAGCGCCGACCTTGGGTACACCAACTACTTGAACACCAGAGGAACGGGATACAACTTCAAGTTGGGCGTGATTCTCAAGCCCGTGAGCCAGCTCCGGCTCGGTTTCGCTTTCCACACCCCCACCTACTATGACCTGAAGGACCTCTACAAGACCTATGCCAGTGCAGGCTTCACGCAAGCCGACGGCGTGCTATACGAGGTCGAGAACTCAACCGGCAGCGGAGACTACTTCGACGAGGTGCGCTACGACATCCACACCCCGTGGCGCTTCATCGGCAGCATTGCGGGCGTGATTGGCCGCCAGGGACTCATCAGCTTCGACTATGAGTATGTGGGCAATAGCACCATCAGAGTGTGCGATGATGGGGGAAGAGAATATATCGAGACAACCGGCAATATCAAGAACAGCCTTCAGGCAAGCCACATCTTTCGCTTAGGGGGAGAGTACCGTTTGACCCCGAACTGGAGCCTGCGCGCGGGCTACAGCTACCAGAGTTCTCCCGTGAAGAGCGAGGTGAAAGATAACCAAATGAATATTGCTACCGTGAGCGTGAATCCGGCATACGAGTTTAACAACGATGTGCAATACGTCACGTGTGGCGTGGGTTACCACTACAAGAATTTCTATTTCGACGCTGCCTACGTGCACAAGAACCGCAGCAGCGATTATCACGCATTCTCGCCCATGGTTGGCTATGGCAACTACGATGCCGGCGTGTACCAGGAGGTGAAAGACAACGACAACCGTGTGTCGATGACCTTCGGTTTCCGGTTCTAACCCGCCGTGTGAGGTGACTGTCTCATTTCTTTTGTTCTTCTATCCCGTTTGTTCAGGTTAGAAGAACATTTTTTTGCCATGCCCTGGTATCAAGCGCTATCGGGCGATGCCTAATCCCGATGTTGGCGACTCACTCCCCCCCACGCTTCTTCTCGCTGTTGCATATTTCGTGGAAAATGAGTAACTTTGACCACTTATAACCCTTAGCATCCCCAATGAGCATTGAAGTGCCTGAAAATATCGACCTCGACAACCCCGAGTTCCAGAATGCGTTAGCCATGATTCAGCACACGCATCGGTCCGTGTTTCTCACGGGAAAAGCGGGTACGGGAAAAAGCACTTTTCTCAAGTACATCTGTGCGACAACCAAGAAGAAATATGTCGTGCTGGCTCCCACGGGCATTGCCGCTGTGAATGTGGGCGGCCAGACCCTTCACTCCTTTTTCAAGATTCCGTTCAAGCCACTCGTCCCCGGCGACCATGACTATTCTCCACGCAACATCCGCAAGACCCAGCGCTATCCGCGAGAGAAAGTGCGGTTGCTCCAAGAGCTTGAGCTCATCATCATCGACGAGATTTCGATGGTGCGCTGTGACATTATCGACTTTATCGACAACGTGTTGCGCATCTACTCGGGAAATATGCGTGAGCCTTTCGGCGGCAAGCAGCTGCTCTTTGTGGGCGACATTTTCCAATTGGAGCCAGTGGTGACCCGCGATATGCGTGAGATTCTGCATCACTGGTATCAGCAATTCTTCTTTTTCAATGCTCACGTGTTCGGGCAGTTAGGGCTCATTCCCATCGAGTTGCGCAAGATTTACCGCCAGACCGACAGCCATTTCATCTCGATACTCGACCGGGTGCGCGTCAGCCACGCCACAGCGCGCGATATGCTTGCGCTCAACGCCCAATGCAACCCCGGCTACAAGGACGAGGAGATGGCTTTTGGAATGACGCTGGCCACGCGCCGCGACACGGTGAACAGCATCAACGACGAGCACATGGCTGCGCTCAAAACGCCAGAATTCTCTTTTATCGGTGAAATCGACGGCACGTTCCCCGAGAACGACTTGCCCACCAGCCAGGAACTCACCCTCAAGAAAGGGGCGCAAGTCATTTTTATCCGCAACGACAAGGAGGGACGTTGGGTGAACGGCACCATCGCCAAAATCAACGACGTAGACGAGGACAGCGTGGAGGTGGTGATGGAAGACGGCGACACCCATTGCTTAGAGCCCGAAATGTGGGAGAACATACAGTACACCTACGATGAGAAAGAGCAAAAAGTGCTTGAGAACGTCTTAGGCACTTTCAGGCAATATCCCATCAAGCCTGCCTGGGCAATCACGGTGCACAAAAGCCAGGGGCTCACGTTCAACAACGTGGTCATTGACTTTGCCGGCGGAGCTTTCACGAGTGGGCAGGCCTACGTGGCGCTGTCGCGCTGCACCTCGCTTGAAGGCATCACCTTGCTTCGGCCGCTGACCGAGCGCGACATCATCGTGAACTCGGCCGTGGTCGACTTTAGCCGCCAGTTCAACGACCAGTTGACCATTTCCACCGCCCTTGACCAGGAGCGGGCCGCGCAGCTTTACCGCCGTGCCATCGATGCCTTTGACCACAACGAGTTCCGCGCCTGCGCCGATGCCTTTGCCCAGGCGCTGCAAATTCACAATGTCATCACAAGCAAAGCCGTGCAGCGCCTCATGGCAATGAAACTGCAACGCGTCAACAAGCAGGCGCAGGAAATCAAGCAGCTGCAAGGCGTGATTGACGCGCAAAACCAAGTGCTCCACGACTTAGCCATGGAATACACCCAAATGGGGAACCAGTCGATGGGAATGGGCGAGCTGGCGAATGAGGACGAGGTTCCCTATGGCGGGAAAAAGCCAAAACTTGACGACATTGCCATTCGCTCGGCAATGGCGAACTATAGCAAGGCCATCCGCATCTGGCCCGGCTGCATCGATGCCATGATTGGCAAGGCCAGGCTGCTCGTCACCATCGACGAGTTAGCGCCGGCCGAGGAAACGCTCAAGGCGGTGTTAGAACGCCACCCCGACAACTATGAGGCACACATGGGACTGGGCGAACTCTATGGCGCCATGAAAGACACTGGCGCTGCCATCAAGAGCTACAAGCGCGCCATAAAGGCAAGGCGGACGGCTCCACAACCCCACGAGGCGCTGGCCAGTATCTACGAGGCCATTGGCCTCGACGACCTGGCCGAGGAGCAAGACGACTTAGCCAAAAAACTGCACAAGGCCGCGAAAAAAGCGAAAAAGCCGCGAAAAAAGAAATCTTGAAATATATAAAGTAGAATATGATGAAAATCGGAAAATATAATGAACTGAAAGTGAACCGAATGGTTGACTTTGGATGCTATCTGGCCGATGAGGAAGGCCAGGAGGTGCTGCTGCCCAAGCGCTACCTCACGGGAAGCGAGCAAGAGGGCGATACGATGAGGGTGTTTGTCTACAACGATTCAGAAAACCGTCCTGTGGCGACCACCGAGAAGCCCGTCGCCCAGGTGGGTGACTTTGCGCTCATGCGCGTGAGCCAGGTGAACGAGGTGGGCGCTTTCCTTGACTGGGGGCTGGCCAACAAGGAGCTGCTGTGCCCTTTCCGCGAGCAACGCGTCAAGATGAAGGCGGGACGCAGCTATGTGGTCTATGTCTATCTTGACGACGAGAGCAAGCGCATTGTCGCTTCGGCCAAACTTGGCAAGTTCCTCGATAACCGCCTGCCCAACTACTACCACCGCCAAAAAGTGGATGTGCTGGTCGTGCAGCGCACCGACTTGGGCTACAAGGTGATTGTCGACAACCTTTTCTGGGGGTTAATCTACGACAACGAAGTCTATGGCGACCTCAACATTGGCGACCGCCGAGTGGGCTTCATCAAGCAAGTGCGCGACGACGAGAAGATTGATGTCACCCTTGAGAAAATCGAGAAATTGCGCGTCGATGACCTCGCAATGGCCATCATCGACCATCTCAAGTCGCATGGAGGCAGCATGGAGCTGGGCGACAAGAGCGACCCCAAGGACATCCTGGAAACCTTTAATTGCAGCAAAAAGGATTTCAAAAAAGCGCTGGGACAGCTCTACAAACTCAAAAAAATCAGCTTAGGCAAGAAAACGACCCTGCTATAAGGCACAGGTGCTCTATCATGGAAGCTTTGGTAGGATTTTTTGTCCAATACGGCTATTGGGGGATTTTCATCGGCGCGCTCGTAGCAGGCACCGTGGTTCCGTTTAGCAGCGAGGCACTTGTTGTCGTGGCTGTAGGACCGTTGGGGCTTGACCCCTGGTTTACCCTGTGGGTAGCGCTTGCTGGAAACGTGTTGGGAGGAATGACTTGCTATTGGCTTGGCCACTTGGGCAATATGGAATGGATAGAGCGCTGGCTGCACGTGAAAAAGGAAAAGCTCGACAGCGCATCGGCTTGGGTCCAAAGCTATGGCGCTTGGACAGCGTTGCTTGCTTTCATCCCCATCTTTGGCTCCGCGCTCACAGTGGCGCTGGGCCTCTTGAAAGCCAATCCCTGGGGAACGGCCACTTTCATGGCCATCGGCAAGTGTCTGCGCTATGCAGCGGTCATTTGGGGCACGACTGCGCTCCTGGGATGATGGAGAGATTGATGCTGTCTTCACAAAAAAGCCGTGACCCTGCTCAAGCAGAATCACGGCCTGTCTTTTGTCAACAGCTCCTGGAGAGGGACACTGACTGTTAGAAGTTGAATTCGTCCTTCTCCTTGGCCACGTTACGGTAAACGAGCTTGTCGTCGGTGTACTCCTGAGTAGCGATGAGGGTTGGCTTGGGAAGTTTCTCGTAATACTTTGAGATTTCAATTTGCTCGCGGTTCTCCGAAATTTCCTCAAGGTTATCGTTCAGCGAGGCGAACTCTTGCAATTTCTTTTCCAAATCGCCTTTCATTTCAGCGGAAATCTGGTTGGCTCGCTTGCTGATGATGCACACGGTCTCATAGATGTTGCTCGTGGGCTTTGCCATCTCGATGATGTCGTGAACTGTAGTCGTGAGTGGAGCATTGGTTTTCTTGTAATCCATCTGTTACGAATTTATTGTTGTGAAACGGTTTGTTGTCATTATTGCACGTACTTCGACGCGATTTTGAAGATGCCGTCGGCCTCCTTGCGGTCTTTGCTGTCGGGGAAGTCATTGATAAAGGCATAGTACTCGTCGATGACCGTGCCGAAGCGCTCGCGCTTTTTCTCCTCCACGCTCTCGCTGGCCTCGCTGTAGCGCGCCTTGAGCACGAGCATCGCAAGTTGTTCCTTGTACTTGCTGTAAGGGTAGGCCTTCATGGCATTCTTGGCCGTGATCACCGCGCTCTCATAGTTGTTGCCCATGTAGTTTCCCAAGTTGTAGTAGAGTTGAGCGTTTTGCAGTTCCTTGAGCACCAGCTTGTCTTGCAACTCAAAGATGGCATTTTGGGCAATCGACACTTTGTCGCTCTTGGGGAAGTAGTCAAGAAATGCTTGCAGCTCCTCAATGGCGCTGAGTGTTTCGGTTTGGTCAAGCTGGGCCTCAGGAGAGTCGAGGTAGTAGCCATAGCCGCAATAGTACCGGGCCAGCTCGGTGTACTGCCCCTTGGGATATTGCTGATAGTACTGCTTGAAGTAGGTGCCAGCGTTCATGTAGTCTTTGTTCTCGTAATAACTCAACCCGAGCAAGTAGAGCGACTCCTCGCCCTTGGGAGTGCCTTTGAAGACGGTGTAGCAATTCTCAAGCAAGGTGTAGGCCTGAGTGTACTTTTTTTGCTCAAAAGCTTTTTTGGCGAAGTCGAACTTATAGCTGTAGTCGGTGCTTTTCAGTGCCTTGTTGTACTCGCCGCAGCCAGCGAGCAGTGCAACAGCGCACAATAGTGTAATCAATCTACTTGTCATGAGCCCTTAAAAACGTATTTGCCTTGCGCACATTGCGCATTGAGCATGCAAAGTTACGCATAATTTCTCGGCAAGCAAGCGCTTCAACTCTAAAAACTATTAAAAGTGGCATTGAATGATTAAATTTCAAGGGTTTCATGGGGCATTTCCAGAGGCGTTTCGTCATTTTCAGGCAGTGAAATGGGTGTTTCCAATCCGAAAAGTTGATTTTCCGATGGGATTTCGGACGAAATTCCACACGCATTTACTAAATTTGCAAACAATGATGAAAACTGACGTTCGTCCTATCGAGTTACTCGCTCCAGCTCGTGATGCCGAGATTGCCATCGAGGCCATCGCCCACGGAGCCGATGCCGTGTACATGGGGCCGTCGAGCCATGGAGCGAGAGCCCTTGCGGGCAACTCAACCAGCGACATGGCTCGGGTTGCCCGTTTCGCGCATCAGTTTGGCGTGCGGCTCTATGCCACCGTCAACACGCTTGTCTATGACCACGAGCTCAAGCAAGTGGAGCGACTCATCCGCGACCTCTACGGTGCAGGCGTGGATGCGATTATCGTGCAAGACTTGGGCATCTTGCGCATGGACTTGCCCCCAATCGCGCTTCATGCCAGCACGCAGTGCGACGTGCGCACACCCGAGAAAGCGCAATTCCTAGCCTCGTTAGGCTTCTCGCGGATTGTGCTGCCTCGTGAGCTCACATTGAGCGAAATCGAGGCGGTGCGTGCGGCAGTGCCCAGCATGCCGCTTGAGGGATTTGTGCATGGAGCCCTTTGCGTGAGCTATAGCGGACGTTGCCAAGTGAGCCAGTGCCTGAAGGGCCGTAGCGCCAATCGGGGCGAGTGCGCGCAAATGTGCCGCTTAGCCTACGACTTGGAAGATGCCGAGGGACGCAAGCTGGTCAAGAACAAGCACTTGCTGTCGTTGAGAGACTTGAATGCCAGCGACTACTTGATGGGCATGATGGAGGCGGGGATCTCCTCGTTGAAAATCGAGGGGCGGCTCAAAGACATGGCCTATGTGAAAAATGTGGTCGCCTACTATCGCCAGCGGCTCGACAGCGTGATGGCCGGCCGCGGCGGGCAATATTGCCGCAGCTCATGGGGCGAGAGCGCATTCACGTTCACGCCCGATGTGAGCAAGAGCTTTAACCGCTCGTTCACGACTTATTTCTTAGATGGGCGCGTGAAGCGCGACGGCCATAAAATGGCGTCGATCGACACCCCAAAATCTTTGGGCGAGCCGCTTGGAACGGTGCTGGAGGTCAATGGCAAGGCCGTGAGGCTCGACACGCAGGCTCAAGTCGCCAACGGCGATGGATTGAGCTACTTTGACCTCAATGGGGCATACACCGGATTTCGGGTGAACCGTGTGCAAGGGCGCTGGCTCATGCTCAAAGACGCCATGCCCATCCCTCGCGGGGCGAGGGTGTGCAGAACCCACGACAAGGCTTTCGGCGACTTGCTGGCCAAGCCCAGTGCCGACCGCCGTGTCTCGGTCGACGCGCGATTGTGGACAGCGGGCGACCTGCTTTGCTTGCAATTGCAAGACGAGCGTGGCAACAGGGTGACGCACAGCATCGACGTGCAGCCGCTCGACGAGGCCCAGTCGCCGCAAGACGAGCAGCAGAAAAGCGCATTGGCCAAGTTGGGCAACACCATCTACCGGTTGACTCATGCCGAGGTGATGGGAAGCAAGTTTATCCCGAACTCGGCCCTCACGCGGCTGCGGCGCGAGACGATTGAGCGGCTTGACCGGGCTCAGCTGATCACTTTTCAAAGGGAGACACGCCGCCAAGAAGACTTGTCGAGCCAGTGTCCCGTCAGCGAACTCACTTGCGCCGACAATGTGGCCAACCGCCTTGCCGAGCAACTCTACCGTGACCATGGGGTGTGCCGCATCGAGCCCGCGCTTGAAGTCCGGCAGCCCGCACGCGACGTGCCGGTGATGCACACGCGCTACTGCCTGCGTCGCGAGCTGGCCTGCTGCAAGAAAGATCCCCAGGCGAGGTCATTTCCCGACCCGCTCTACTTGAGCAGCAATGGCGTGAGATTGCGTGTGGAGTGCGACTGCCGGAATTGCGAGATGAAACTCTACGTGTCGTGACCGAGCGCCCCTCCTTAAAGAAAGGATTCCTTCATTTGATGACGTGGCGATGAAGAAACTTGTCAAGTATATTGTAATGATTGGACTGGCCGCCGCATCGATGGGCGGCCTGGCGGCATGTGTCCCCAGCCGTGGCGCTATCTACGAGGACGGCGAGTGGGACCAGCATGATGCCATCGACGACCTCATGATGATGAACAGTGAGATTGACCTCGATGACGCTTACCACGATTAGGCAAGCCGTCCTGCTCATCGCTCCTCTGCTTTTAGTTTTTTCTGGTACACGCTCATCATGATGAGCGCGGTGGCGAATGCGATGCTGTCGCTGATAGGCATCGACCACCACACGCCATCGGTACCCATGAAGGGAGGAAGCGCAATGAGCAGCGGCAACAAGAAAATCAACTGCCGCGACAACGAGAGGAAAATGCTCGCTTTCACCTTTCGGATGCTCTGGAAAAAGTTGGTGACAACGGCCTGGTAGCCGATGAGCGGGAAAGCCGCCATGTTAATCATCATGGCACGCTTTGAAATTGCGAGAAGGTGTGCGTCGCTCGTGAAAAGGCGCGCGCAATAGCCAGAGAGGAATTCACCGGTGACCCATCCCGCCGTCATCACGGCGACGGCCGCCACAATGGCCAGCCTGAGCGCGCTCAGCATGCGGTCGTAGCGCAGGGCGCCGTAGTTGTAGCCCACGATGGGCTGCATGCCTTGCGTGATGCCCATCACGACCATGAAGAAGAGGAAGGCGATGCGGTTTGCAATGCCGAAGGCACCCACCGACAGGTCGCCGCCATAGCGCACCAGTGCCGTGTTGATGAAAATCACAATCACGCACGAGCACACGTTCATGGCAAATGGCGAAATGCCGATGGCGATAATCTCCTTGACATAGGCGGACTTCAGGCGATAAATGCCACGCCTCAAGTGCAGCAGCTCGCTTTTGTTGCTGAAGAGGTGCAATACCCAGGCCAAGGCAATCAGTTGCGAGATGACGGTGGCCAGCGCAGCGCCCCTGATGCCCATGTGCAACGGCCAAATGAAAATCGGGTCGAGCACGGTGTTGATAACGACCGTGAAAATGGTCGACAGCATCGCCTGTCGCGGCTTGCTGGCGGCTCGGAGCACGGCGTTCTGCCCAAAATAAAGATGCGTGATCACGTTGCCCAGCAAAATCACCGTCATGTAGTCGCGAGCGTAGGGCAAGGTTTGCTCGCTTGCGCCAAAGAAACGCAACGTGGGGTCGAGCAGCAGCAACCCGAGAACGCCGAGCACGACACCCACTATCACATTCAGCGTGAGGCTGTTGCCAAAGATGTTTTGCGCCGACTTGTAGTCACGCTGCCCCAGCCTGATTGAAATCGATGCTGAAGTGCCAACGCCGATGGCCGCGCCAAAGGCCGCCAGCAGGTTCATGAACGGGAAAGTGATGGCAAGCCCCGAGATGGCCAGCGGCCCAACACCCTGCCCAATGAAGATACTGTCAACAATGTTATAAAGCGACGCGGCCGTCATGGCAACGATGGCCGGCAGGGCATATTGCAGAAGCAATTGCCTCACGGGTTTTGTGCCTAATTCTAAGGTTGATCTGTTGTTCTCGTTCATTGCATCATGTTGGCTGTTTTGTCGTGGCGGCAGCCATTTCCCTAATCTTTTGTAGCATTCACTGCCGATTCGCAAAGATACAACAAAAAATAGAAAAACGAGTTGTCATGCTCGTTTTTCTATTTTCAATCATGCTGTCGATATGGAGCGAGACAGCAAAATCTGTGCCTACTTGTTCACTTGGAAACGGTTCCAGCCATCTTTGAGGTGAGCAACGACTTGGTTGGCGGCAGCAAGGCCGGCGTTGATGTTGGCCTCAGCCGTCTGTGCGCCCATTTTCTTCGGGGTGAAGAACACGCGGTCGCCATATTTTTCTGTCAGCTCGTCGCCATTGTCGGGCTTGATGTCGGCAATGTAGCGAATGTCGTCGCGGTCGGCCAGCGCTGCGGCCAGGCCTTCCTCGTCAATCACTTCTTTGCGAGCGGCATTGATGAGAACGCCATTCTTGGGCAACAGCTCGATGAGCGCCTTGTTCACCGATTTGCGGGTCTCGTTGGTTGCTGGGATGTGGAGGCTCACATACTGGTTGTTCTCGTACAGTTCCTCAACGCTGTGCACGGGGGTGATGCCGTCGGCAATCATCACTTCGTCTTTCACCCAGGGGTCGAGCGCGCTCACTTTCATCTCGAAGCCTTTGGCGATGCGAGCCACATTGCGGCCCACAGCCCCATAGGCGTGAATACCCAGCGTTTTCCCTTTGAGTTCCGATCCGCTCTTGCCATTGTAGCGGTTGCGCACGAGCGTGACCATCATGCCCAATACCAGCTCGGCAACGGCGTTGCTGTTCTGGCCAGGCGTGTTCATCACGCAGATGCCGTGCTTGGTAGCCTCGGCCAAGTCGATGTTGTCGTAGCCCGCTCCGGCGCGAACCACAACCTTGAGCTCTGGTGCAGCGTCCATCACTTCCTTGTCGACAATATCGCTACGCACAATCAAGCCGGCGCAATCGGCAACGGCTTTCTTCATATCTTCCTTGGTGCCTTTCTCAACGAGAACCATCTCGTGGCCGGCGGCCTCTATGACTTCCTTGATGCCTTTCACTGCGGCAGGGGCAAATGGCTTAGTGGTTGCAACTAAAATCTTCATCTTGTTAAATTATTGTTTTTAATGGTGGGTTGAACATGAATGTATTCGGTCTCACTACGTGAGCGCTGGGACGTGGGGATCTCTGCTCGAGCCCCCTTGTCCCAGTGCTGGAGTCCTTAAAATCAGTGCTTGCTCTCGAATTCCTTCATGGCAGCGGTGAGCACCTTGACGCTATCCAGTGGGAGAGCGTTGTAGAGCGATGCGCGGAAACCGCCCACCGAGCGGTGGCCCTTGATGCCCATGATGCCCTTGGTGGTGGCGAAGTCGATGAAGTCCTTCTCAAGTTCCTTGTACTCGGGCTTCATCACGAAGCACACGTTCATGATCGAGCGGCTGTCGGGACGAACGGTGCCCACGAACATCTTGCTGTTGTCGATCGCGTCGTAGAGCACGCGGGCTTTCTCCTCGTCCATTTTCTGGAGCTCTTTCACGCCGCCCAGCTCCTTGTACCATCTCAAAGTCTGCAATGCGCCGTAGATGGGCAGCACGGGAGGCGTGTTGAACATCGAGCCTTTCTTCACGTGAGTGCGGTAGTCGAGCATGGTAGGAATCTCGCGGGGAGCCTGGCCCAGGACATCGGTCTTCACGATGATGAAAGTGACGCCTGCCGGCGACACGTTCTTTTGAGCGCCACCGTAGATGAGGTCATATTTAGAAACGTCAACAGGACGGCTGAAAATATCGCTTGACATGTCGGCCACTAAGCGCACGGGCACATCGAGGTCTTCGCGAAGCTCGGTGCCGTAAACCGTGTTGTTGGTCGTGATGTGCAAGTAGTCAAGGTCGGTGGGAACTTGCGTTGGCTTTGGATAATATACGTAGTTGTCGGCCTCGCTCGATGCCAAAACCTCAACCTCGCCAAACAGCTTTGCCTCTTTGATGGCCTTGTGTGCCCAAGTGCCTGTGTCGAGGTACCCGGCTTTCTTTTTCAGCAGGTTATAAGGAACTTGGCAGAATTGCAGGCTTGCGCCGCCGCCCAGGAACAGGACTTCGTAGCCCTCGGGGATGTCGAGCAGCTCTTTGAACAGCGCCTGCGCCTCATCCATCACGGCCTGGAACTCCTTGCTGCGGTGCGAAATCTCGAGAATCGAGAGCCCCATGCCAGCAAAATCTTTGATTGCCTCAATCGTGTGCTCAATGGTGTACTGGCTCATAATTGAAGGACCTGCATAGAAATTGTGCTTTTTCATAACTTTTTATGTTTTTAATTCGTTAAACACTGGTTACTTTTTTGTATGGGCAAATTTACGAGAAATTTTTGAGATAACCAGCGTTTATCGGGAAAATTTGACCCGTGAAAAAGGCCGCCTGTAGAACCCGTTTTGACTTTTCGGCATCGATTTCGCCAATTTCATTTCATCGGGGCGCCGATGCCTGCAAAAACGCGTTTTTTTGACACCTTTCCGCCCCGTTTTTGGCGCAATTTGCTCATTGTGAAAGTTGGTTAAAACCTTGATAATGGGAAAGAAAAACCATTCCGTTCATAAAAAAGATTAAAATTTCGCCCAAAACGATGGTAAGTAGAAAAAATTGCCCTATATTTGCCATGTCTTTAGACAACCATTGTTTTCAGACACCATTATTTCAACTATATTAATAGATATAGTTTTATCTATAAACAACAAAAAAACGCTATCATGAACGTTGAAAAGATTTTAGCAAATCTTGAGGCTAAGCACCCTGGTGAAAAAGAGTACTTGCAGGCCGTGAAGGAAGTCCTTATCACTGTAAAGGACGAGTATGACAAACACCCCGAATTTGAAAAGGCAAAGATTATCGAGCGCATGGTTGAGCCCGACCGCATTTTCACTTTCCGCGTAACTTGGGTTGACGACAAGGGCGAGGTTCAGACCAACCTCGGTTACCGCGTGCAATTCAACAACGCCATTGGCCCCTACAAGGGTGGCTTGCGCTTCCACGCTTCGGTGAACTTGTCAATCTTGAAATTCCTTGGTTTCGAGCAAACGTTCAAGAACGCCCTCACCACGCTGCCTATGGGTGGCGGCAAGGGTGGATCCGACTTCAGCCCAAAAGGCAAGAGCGACGCCGAAATCATGCGTTTCTGCCAGGCTTTCATGCTTGAGCTCTGGCGCCACATTGGCCCCGACATGGATGTTCCTGCTGGTGACATCGGCGTGGGCGGCCGCGAGGTTGGCTATCTCTATGGCATGTACAAGAAACTCACCCGCGAGTGCACAGGCACCATGACGGGCAAGGGCTTCGAGTTCGGCGGCAGCCGCATTCGCCCCGAGGCCACGGGCTTTGGCGCTTGCTACTATGTGGCTAACATGCTCAAGGACCTCGGCACCGATTTCAAGGGCAAGACTGTGGCCATCTCTGGCTTCGGCAATGTGGCTTGGGGCGCTGTGACCAAGGCTACCGAGCTGGGCGCTAAGGTGGTGACCATCTCTGGACCCGACGGCTACGTTTACGATCCCGACGGCATCAGCACTCCCGAGAAGATTGCAACCATGCTGGAGCTTCGCGCCAGCGGCAACGATGTGGTCGCTCCATACGCCGAGAAATTCCCCAATGCTCAATTCTTCGCCAAGAAGAAACCTTGGGAACGTAAAGTGGACATCTGCATGCCTTGCGCAACGCAAAACGAGGTCGCCCTTGAGGACGCTAAGCAAATGAAAGAAAATGGCATCATGCTCATCGCCGAGGTTTCTAACATGGGTTGCCAAGCCGAGGCTATCGACTTCTTCATCGAGAACAAGATGGTCTACGCTCCCGGCAAGGCCGTGAACGCTGGCGGTGTCTCGGTTTCGGGACTCGAAATGACCCAAAACGCCGAGCACATCTACTGGACGGCCGAGGAAGTGGACAAGCAACTCCACACCATCATGAACGACATCTACGAGCAGTGCTGCAAGTATGGCAAGGAAGGCAACTACATGAACTACATGAAGGGCGCTAACATCGCCGGCTTCATGAAGGTTGCACACGCCATGATGGGACAAGGCATCATTTAAGAGCATCGCCAAGAAAGCACATCATCAGTTTTATTTTATTTGAATAAAACACCCCCTGGTTACTCAAGGCCAACTGCCTTGAGTAACTTTTTTTAAGCACACCCGGCATGAGCGTGGCATAGCGTGCAAGTCCATGGTCAGCCCCCATAGCGGGGAATGACAGATGCCGAGCCGCACGCGCGGTGGCCTGGGGGCTGGAAAACACAAAAGCAGGAGGTAAACACCGATGATGAGTGTTTACCTCCTGCACAATGAAAATCAATAGGGCAAATTTAAATAGTTCGAACAGAATTTTCTCAAGAAGTTGGTATATAGTATATGCCAAACTATTGCTGTCCGGTAAAATGACAATCTTTGCCCATGATTATAATTTTTTTCCAAATACAAAGATAACCAAAAGGGCTGATACACCGTGAGAAGTGTCAGCCCTAATTTTATAAATCAATAAAAGTTTTACCGGACAGCGATAATAAAAAATCGCAGGGCAAGGAAGACATGCGACTTCTTGGGTGTCATCATCGGCGTGGAGAGGGGGGAAGAGCACCCGAAAACGCGAGGAGGGGCGGGCTTCAAAAACGAAGCCCGCCCCTCTATTGAAACGATGGTTTCTGTGCTTTTGCCCCGAATTAGCGGATGATCTTTTCCGATTTCCTGCTTCCGTTGGCGCGTGAAGTCACTTTGATGCAGATGCCCTTGCTGTGCTCTGCTGCGATTCTTCCTGTCAAGTCGTAGTAGTTTACTTGTGTGATTTCGCTGTCGGCCAGCGGTGTGTCAATGCCGCTCCCAATCTCGCTGTCGACATAGCTATAGGTGTTGGTCTTGATATTGTAGACCAATCGCTGCGATTTGTGAGCCACACCCTTGATTTCATACTTGACTTCAACACCAAGCGTTTCGGTCTCTTGCGGAATCTCCTTGAAGTAGATATAGCGCTTGAAACCGCTCTTGTAGATGTAGTTATAGTCGTGGAATGAGAAAGGAATATCCAGGAGCTCTTCATCGCTCTTCAAGTCGGGATAGAGTGCCTTTGTGAAAGTGTAGGGGCTGCCGTCCATAAAGAGCCTAAAGGTCATGAAATCGGTGTCGAGCGATTCGCCATCGGTGTCTTGTGACGGAAGAATGAAGGTGAACTCGTTGTCATTGGCCGAGAAGCTATAGAATTCAGGGCGATTGGGCGTTGCAGGTTTCAGGGGGTTGAGTTTGAGGTAAAGATTGTTGTATCTTTGGTAAATCTCGGTCGTCTGGTCCTCGTTGAGCATCACGTTGGCCATGAGGAGGTCTCCTCCTGCAAGGCCGCTCATCGTCTGCTGTTCCTCGTCATATTTCAACTCAAACCCCTCATGGGCGATATACTTGTTGCCTTCCTGCTCGGTGATGGCCAGCATGACAATGGGGTCATCGTTTTTCATGATATAGGCCATTTGGGGTGACAGAAACTTGATGGTCTCGTGATCCACGAGCGTGCCTTTCATCCATGCCTCGGGATATTTGGGGTTCATTCCCTTGACATAGAAGTTATCGCCCTCGAAGTAGCCTTTCGCCTTGCTCGACATAACAGTTTCTTCATCTTCGGCCTTGGTGTAGCTAAAGTCGTAGGAGTCCAATTGGTTGTCAATGGCCGTTTGCGGCAAGTAGTTGAATTTTCCTGCAATCCCGTAGTACTCATTAGTGTCCTCGCCAAAGTACAGCGCCAGGTACAGCGAGTCGCCCACGCTGCTGATTCGTCCAGTAGCCTTGTCGATGGCAAATTTAAATTCGCTGCCACTATAGAGTTGGCCATTTGCGTTGCAAGCCCTTAGGTAATAGTATTTTTGTTGGTTGACGCCCCAGCCCACGATTAACTTGTTGTTAAAGGAAATAGTGTCTTGTGTGCTGTTCAATTTCCCTTTCATCAATCCCTTGATGCTGTTGCGGTACACCATATTGGGCATATAGACTTCCCCGTTCTCGCAGAAGGTTATTTTCACCTTGCTGTGGTAGTCGCCGATGTAGCCCACGGCGGGATCGTGGGTGAGCAAGTCCATGTAGTAGGTGTTCGTGATCCCGTCGGGCGCTGTGAATATCACACTGTCAGGAACTTCTGAATTTTCAGTTGCTGGAGTGAGACTTGGAGCTTTGTTGACTTGCCCATTGGCCATCAACGCTGTGTTTCCCATGCTGAGTGCAATGGTCAAACTGAGTAAAAGTGTCTGTTTCGTTTTCATTTTTGTTTTGTTAATAGCAATACTTTTAGTGAATTTATATGTTTCTGAAAGCGAGTAAGTTGATTTGCGCTATAGCATTGATCGCGTTTTGTTGAGTGGCGAGTTGAGCGCGTGTTCCCCAGGGCGTTGGCGCTCAAAGCCCGCTTTGGGCTCGTTGCCTTGTGCTTGGGCGATAGCAGTGGGCTGGGCAAGAGCAGTCCGTGTGTGATATGAATAACTTTCGGCTCGGTTGCTCAAGCCCGCAAAACACGGTTTTGCGATTTTTCCCAGCACTGGAAAGCACCGAACCGAAAGTTAATGAGTTCTCTTGTCAAAAAAGGCGCTTTGGCTTGCGGCCGAAAGCCTTATTTAGCCTGATTCTCACATCTTAAAGCACAACTTGCTGCGCGGAGAAATCATGCGCGTTAGTCGATTTCCTCGTCGGCCTCGTAGCCGCCCATTTCGCGGATGG
Organism: uncultured Porphyromonadaceae bacterium; assembly: GCA_902489275.1. Lineage (GTDB taxonomy): Bacteria > Bacteroidota > Bacteroidia > Bacteroidales > Muribaculaceae > Sodaliphilus. The sequence goes on along the minus strand of CABTZK010000004.1, from coordinate 103,432 downwards.
CGTTCTTCAGCATCACGTATTGCTGGAAGAGGTGGTTGACGGGAGTCTCGTCGCTGGTGTAGTCGTGCATAGGCGCTTTCAGGAAGAAACTCAAGAAGCGCTGGATGCCGTAGCGGCCGGCGCGGTGCGCCAAGTCGCTGAGCAGGCACAAGTCGAGGCACAAGGGGGCTGCGAGAATCGAGTCGCGGCACAGGAAGTTGATTTTGATTTGCATGGGATAGCCCATCCATCCGAAGATGTCGATGTTGTCCCAGCCTTCCTTGCGGTCGTCGCGAGGCGGATAGTAGTTAATGCGCACCTTGTGGTAGTAGTCGCTGTAGAGGTCGGGCTGCTTATGGTCGACCAAGATGGTTTCCAGGGTCGATAGCTTGGAGACCTCCTTGGTGTGGAAATTGGCAGGCTCGTCGAGCACTAAGCCGTCGCGGTTGCCCAGGATGTTGGTCGAGAACCAGCCGTTCAAGCCCAGGCAGCGTGTGCCGATGATGGGGGCGAAGCCGCTCTTGACCAGCGTTTGGCCTGTTTTGAAGTCTTTGCCGGCGATGGGCAACTTCTTCTCCTCGGCAATCTCCCACATGGCGGGGATGTCGACGGTGGTGTTGGGGGCACCCATGATGAATGGGGCATCTTCCATCAGGGCCGCGTAGGCGTAGCACATCGAGGGCGCGATGTGGGCGGTGTCGTCGGCTTTCATTGCAGCCTCAAGGGCAGCCTTGGTGCCGTGATATTTCATGTCGGGAGCAACGTAAATCTCGGTCGAAGCCGCCCAAAGCACGACGATGCGCTCCACGCCGCTCGTGCGCTTGAAGTTGCGGATGTCTTCGCGAATCTGCTCCACCATGTCCCAGCGGTCCTTGCATTGCTTCACGTTGTCGCCATCGAGGCGCTTGGCGTAGTTCTTGTCAAAGGCAGCTTTCATGGGCTTGATTTGGAGCAACTCGTCCTTCACGGGCTCAATGTCCTTTTCTTTCAGCACGTCGGCGTTGATTGCGCTTTCGTAGGCATTGGCGGGGTACACGTCCCATGCGGCAAACTTGATGTCGTTCAGGTCAGCCAGTGGAACGATGTCCTTGTAACGCAGGTATTTCTTGCTGGCGCCACGACCCACGCGCATCTTATCGTATTGTGTCATGGAACCGACAGGTTTCGCAAGTCCTTTGCGTACCATCATCACGCCAGTTATAAATGTGGTGCTCACGGCACCCAATCCCACTACCATAATGCCAAGTTTTCCAGTAGCAGGCTTAACGTTTGAGTTTGTCATCATTATATCAGTTTAATGTTTCTCGTTCGATTACAAAAAAACACGCTCTTTAGTGTAAACGTGGGTCAAAAGTAGTGCCTTTTTTTGGAAGAAAAAAATTTATTAATGTGAATGGGCGGTTAATCTAAGTTAACAGTGTGCTGTTTTGATTAATTTGATAAAAAATTAATCGACGAATCGTTGGATTTAGTTAATTATTTAAAACTTTACATTGTGGCTTTTGGCGATATTGTAGCTTGAAAATAGAGCTTTTTGTCCTGCAAAAGGCTATAAAATGTTTTTTTAACAGTTTGCCCCCCATTCCATGCTCGTCTCTAAAAATAATGTGGTCGCAAGTTGCAGGAATGCAAAAAAATATCACTACCTTTGCGTCGACTTATGCCTCGCAGACATGCAGGCAAGGGCTGGCATGATAGGTCAGCATGTGGTCCTAAACTTAATAAATGACAAATTCACAGCGTGTTATGCAAGAAATAATAGAAGAGAGCAGCAGGCAAGAAACGCCAAAAAGAAAACAAAGCACAGCGATCTCAATGCGCGCATTTTTCCTCTCGTGCCTGCATGGTTGGTATTGGTTTGTGATTTCAGTTATTACCCTTGCGTGCCTTTCGTTTCTCTACGCTAAATCGCGGTCGCAAGTTTATGCCTCTCGCGCCACTATTTTAATCAATACCAAAACAAGCGCCACGACGGGCAGCCAGACCCAGGTGTTTTCTGACTTGGGCATGACGCCGGGAAATAACTCGCTGTCGAATGAGACTTTCAAGATCAAGTCGACCAATTTGATGGAGCAAGTCGTTGACCAATTGGGACTGAATGTGATGTACTACGGTCACGTCTACTTGCGCGATGTCAACAGTTACAAAAGCACCCCGCTGCAAATCACCCCGCTCAAGGAAGTCACCGCCCCCTTTACGATGACCGTGGTGCCCAAGGGAGGCGACAACTTGGAGTTTCAAGTGAACGAGGGGGGCTGGAAGAAAGCCCATTTTGGAAACAAGGTGAACACCTCGGTAGGCCCCATAGCGATTACCAAGACCCAAAACTACGATGAGCGGTATGTGGGCTATCAGGTCATTTGCCACGTCAATACCGTCTACAATGTGGCCAAGAGCCTGGTCGGGTCGCTCAATGTCGAGTGCCCCGACAAGTATTCCGACATCCTCCACCTCACTTTCCAATGCGGTAACGAGGAAATGGCGCGTGACGTGCTCAATGAGCTCATCGCGGTCTACAACCAAGATGGCATCAGCGACAAGAACCAGGTGGCCCGCAGCACCGAGGAGTTTATCGCCGACCGCATTGTCTCGCTCTCGAAAGACTTGAGCGGGGTCGACAGCCGAATCGCGCAACTCAAAGCCAGCGCGGCCCCACAGACGATATTCGGCGACCCGACGACGGGCGCCAAGCTGGCAGAGAACGCCGATAATGCCGATGTGCAACTCGGCTTAGCGTTGCAAATGCAGCGCCACATCAGTGGCAGGGGAAAGAGGGAACTCATCCCCAGCAACACGGGCATCAGTGACGCGGGCATTGAGGGGCAAATCGCGCAATACAACGAGACGATGCTGAAGTATCAAAAGATTGCGGCCACCTCAAGCGAGGAGAATCCCGTGATGATTGAGCTCACCAACAATCTCAACACGATGAGGAGCAACATCCAGCGCTCGCTCAATGGCTACATCGGCTCGTTGCGCATCCGCCAGTCGAGCGCGCACGCGCAAGAGGGACGAGCCACGGGCAGCCTGCAAGTCATCCCCTCGCAGGAGAAAGCCATCACCGAAGTCACCCGCCAACAGCAAATCAAGGAGCAGCTTTACCTCTACTTGCTCAACAAGCGAGAGGAGAACGCGCTGCAACTCGCCATCACCGAGCCAAGCGCCAAAGTGGTGGAGAAAGCGCAAAGCCTGGGGCGGGTGGCTCCCAACCAGACCAAGATTGTCGCGGCAGGAGTGTTCGGGGGCTTGCTCATTCCTTCCATCGTGATTTTCTTGATTTTGTGGATTCAGTCGCTCGACACCGTGATTCACACCCGTAAAGATGTGGAAGACAACTGCACGATTCCCGTCATTGGCGATGTGCCCGAGAAGCGCAAGGACCAAAAAGACAAAGAGCTGGTCGTGACCGAGACGGGACGCGACCGCATCAGCGAGGCGTTGCGCATCGTGCGCAGCAATCTCGACTACGTGGCGCCCAGGCACGAGAACGGCGATGGCTTAGTCATCCAAATGACCTCGACCGTTCCCGGCGAGGGGAAATCGTTTGTAGCCGTCAACCTCGCGCTCACTTTCGCTCACACGGGCAAGAAAGTGGTCGCCGTGGACCTTGACTTGCGCAAGGGGCGTTTCTCCGAGTACATCAATCTCGCGTCGAGCGGCATCGGGGTGAGTGCCTATCTCTCGGGCAAGGTGACCGACATTGATAGCATCATCACGAAAGGCCACTTGCACCCAGGCCTTGACTTTATCCCCGTGGGCGCAGTTCCTCCCAACCCCACACAGATGCTCATGTCTGACAACTTCTTCATCCTGATTGCCGAGTTGCGCAAGCGTTACGACTATATCTTGCTCGATACCGTGCCCTATGGCGTGGTTGCCGACGCGTCGCTCATCAACCGCCAGGTCGACACGACGCTCTACGTGATTCGCGAGGGCAAGGTTGACCGCCGCTACCTCGACGACCTCCAGAGGATGTACGACGAGAAGAAAATCAACAATATGGTGATCCTGCTCAACGATGTGAAGATGAAGGCCAAGAAATATGGCTATGGTTATGGTTACGGCTACGGCTATGGCTATGGCTATGGCTACGGTTATGGCTATGGGTACGGCTACGATGACGCTCAGAAAGAAAAACAGTGACGCGATGAACAAAAAACTCAATTTTGCAGTTGCTGGAACGGGCTACGTGGGCTTGAGCATGGCCACGCTGCTGGCACAGCATCACCACGTGGAGGCCGTCGATATTGTGCCCGAGAAAGTGAGCCTGATCAACAGCCGCCGCTCGCCGATTGCCGACAAGGAGGTGGAGGACTTCCTGTCCAACAAGCCGCTCGACTTGCACGCGACGCTCGATGGCGAGCAGGCATACGCACAGGCCGATTTCGTGATTATCGCCGCTCCCACGAACTATGACTCGCAGAAAAACTTCTTCGACACGAGCGCCGTCGAGGCGGTTGTGGACTTGGTGATCAAGTCAAACCCAAGCGCCATCATGGTCATCAAGAGCACCGTGCCCGTGGGCTACACCGAGCACATTCGCCAGCAATCGGGTAGCCGCAACATCATTTTCTCTCCCGAGTTCCTGCGCGAGGGGCGCGCGCTCTACGACAACCTCTACCCAAGCCGCATTATCGTGGGAACCGACAGGAGCGACCCCCGCCTTGTGGAGGCGGCGCGCACCTTTGCCGCCTGCTTGCAGGAGGGCGCGCTCAAACCCAATATCGACACGTTGTTCATGGGATTTACCGAGGCCGAGGCCGTGAAACTCTTTGCCAACACCTACTTGGCTTTGCGCGTGAGCTACTTTAACGAACTCGACACCTATGCCGAGATTAAAAATCTCGACACGCAGTCCATCATCGAAGGCGTGTGTCTCGACCCGCGCATCGGCACGCAGTACAACAACCCCTCGTTTGGCTATGGAGGCTATTGCTTGCCCAAGGACACCAAGCAGTTGCTGGCCAACTATGCCGACGTACCCGAGAATCTCATTCAAGCCATTGTCGAGAGCAACCGCACGCGCAAGGACTTCATTGCCGACCGCGTACTCAACATGGCGGGCTATTACGACTACTACAATCGCGGGCAGTACAATCCTGTCGAGGAGCATCAGGTGGTTATCGGCGTTTACCGGCTCACGATGAAATCGGGCAGCGACAACTTCCGCCAGTCAAGCATTCAGGGCATCATGAAGCGCATCAAGGCCAAAGGCGCTCAAGTCATCATCTATGAGCCCACGCTCGACGATGGCAGCACTTTCTTTGGCAGCAAGGTGGTCAACGACTTGCAGCGCTTCAAGGCGCAAAGCCACGTGATTATCGCCAATCGTTTTGATGCCGAGCATCTTGCCGATGTCCAGGAAAAAGTCTACACGCGCGACATTTTCCGCCGCGACTGATCCCACCCCTTGCGTCCTAATCCATTTCACGGGTTGCCCGGCTGTAAAATCCTCTTCATCATGATAAAGTCTTCCCGGTCTCGCAGAATCTTGCTCACGGGCACGGGTTCGTTATGGTCGTTGAGGTACGTTGGAGCCGATGGGGTGAATTGGCGGCTCGCCACCGACAGGCAGTCGTTGCGATAGGGGGTCTCTATGCCAGCGAGTCCCAGCATCGTGTGGAATGCCGACTCGCTGTTTGACACGTTCTTGTGTCGATTGGCCAGCAGGGCGGCAGTCTCTGGAGCGCAGGAACGGCGGTAGGCCGCCGAGGTCCAAATCAAGAACGGCACGTGAAGTTCATAGAATGACGGCACGGGTGATGCGTGCAGGAAGAGCTGGCGGTGGTCGTCATAGATGTTCTCGCCGTGGTCCGATGTGTAGAGCATAGCCGCCGTGGCACCACTGTGGTCGAGCAGGCTGATCACGCCATGCAGGAAGTTGTCGGTGTTCCTTATCGAGTTGTCATAGGCGTTGACAAGCGAGGCGCGGTTTGACCGCTTCGCCTCGCTCGCGTCATCGGGCTTGAACACGGCATGCGAGGCCGTGTAACGCTCACGGTAGTTGAAGTGAGAGCCGTAGGTGTGCAGGACAAGGAGTTCCTTTTGCCGTCCCTTGGCCAGCACGTTTTTCACCATGGGCAGCATGTCGCTGTCGGGCATGAGGTCTTTTCTGCCCGATTTCTCCTTGATGAACACCCACTCGTCGGCCTCCTTGCCAAAGAAGTCGATGAAAGAGTGGTTGGGCCGCTGATTGGAGATAAACACGGTGTGGAACCCGGCCTCCTTGAATGCTGTGATGATTCCCTTCTCGCGGTAGATGCGCTGATAGTCTTTGGCCGATACCGCCGACATCAGCATCGGCACGCTTTTGTGGGTGGTGTTCGACTGGGTGAGCACATTCGTGAAGGTCACCAGCCCCTGGGTGCGCTTCAGGAATGGTGTCGTCTCGCGCCCGTAACCGTACAGGCTGAAGTTGCCTGCCCTCGCTGTCTCGCCGATGACCATCACATACACCTCGCGGCGCCCGTCAGGGTGCGTGGCCACCGAGTTGAATCTGAATGCTGCCGAGGTTTGGGCGTAATGGGCTGTAGCGTCCGACCGCTCCACGGCGAGCATCAAGTTGTAGCCCACATTGAGGGGGTACAGTTGTGTTTTTGCGCTGTAACCGCGATCGGCTGCATAGCTCATGCCCAGGCTCGCCATTCCTGCCGCCACTGCAAGGAGCGCCATCCGGCGTTGCCGTGTGACAAATCTTGAAGTCAAAAGATCTTTCTTGCGCAAGGATATTGTGGCCATGACAAGCGGCGGAATGTAGATGACCGCGACAATGACGATGGCTGGAAGTAGGTTGTCGAGCAATTCTAAAGCCTCGTCAGGATTTGTGGTGGCGACATTGAGAAACATGTCCACCGAGATGATGGATTTTCCGAACAGATAGAGGAGTACTAACTGGAACGCTGCAAAGAAAAACAGTGGAAACAGAAACCAGGTCACTTTACCCGGCCGGCGACTGAGCGCCATCAGTAGCCACACGGCCGCCACGGGTAGCAGGACGTTGGTCACGGCTGCCGTCAGCGTCATGCGCTCGGTCACGCAGAGCGCGATATTGGGGATGGCGAGCGCCGCGATGGTCATCCAAAACAGAAGAACAGAGCGCCTGTTGAGGGAGGATGTGTCTTTGGGGTGATTGTCTTTCATTATAATCTATATAGTCGTAGTGATTTTTTCAGAACAGCCTCTTGTACGGCTTGTCAAAAAGCCTCGTTGACGTTGAAGATGAAGCCCTGCTGCCCGCTCTTTCCGAAACCGTAGTCAAGGCGCACGTTGACGTCTTTCTTGAATTCCCAGCGATAGCCGATGCCGTAGTTCGGCAGCAGGCGGTCGAAACGCAGGGCGCTGAACGTGTTGAAGACAGTGCCCGCCCCCGCCCAAACGGTTATGCCGTGCCGTCGCCACACGTGCTGTCGCAATTCCACTTGGGTCTCTAACTTGTGCTTGTCGCGATAGCGCCCCTCGTAGTAGCCGCGCATGGAATAAGGGTTGCCAAGCAGCGCCATCATGCCCCACGACGGGTTCCCGAAATTGAGCGTGCCGCGCAGGTCGGCCGCAATGATTCCCCCTTGCCACATCGTGCGGTAAGCGCTGGCATGCAGGAGAGTGGTGCCGAAAGCATAGTCATTGCCCATGAATGCCGGGCGGAACAACTGGGAGAGATTGACGTAGACCCCTCGGTGAGGATTGGTGAGCACATCGCGCGAGTCGTAAATGAGCGATACGCCGCCCCCGATGTTCCAGGTGCGTCGGTCCATGCCGTTCAAAAGCTCGGGGCGCTCCACCTCGTCGGCACAGGCAAAGTCGTACACCACCGTCGGGCCCAAGTACAGCTTTTCGGCCAGCCGCCAGAGCAGCGAGCCCCTGGCCTGCACTTGCAGGCGTTTCATGATGCTCTTGTTTTGGTTGCTGTTCCCCCTGTCGTAGCCAATGCCCCAGAAGTCGCTTTTGAACGACTCGAACGAGACGTTGTAGTCGATGCGGCACTTGTCGTGACGAAAGATGTGTATTCCGCTTGCGCCTATCTTGTAGAAATGCCCGGTGGTGACATCTCCGTAGAGGGCGATGTTAGACGGCGGCAGCAACGTGTCTGACCGGTCGGCTCGGTAAGAGCCGGTGGCGACGAGCCCCAGCCCAAACTTTGTGTCAGTGCTGTAGTGTGGCCCCGCCAGCAGCCCGAAATCGAATTTCTTGTCTGTGGGGGGCTTATTGGAGTTGCTGACGTATTCCAAGAGCCTGTTGACCAGCCCTTTCTTTTTGACCACAGTGTCGGCATGCGGCTCTCCGCTCACCGCGGCGCTATCCCTGCCGCACGTCTCCGTTAGCGATGCGCCTGCCTTTACAGAGCCCAGGACAAGTATCGTCGTAGCAAAGAGCAATCTGAGCATGGTGCGTGTGGGCTTTCTTGAATCAGTAGACCAGTCGCACGTTGTCTACCCACATGGTGTTGCCCACGGAGCCGATATACGCTCCGCCGTGGCTCGACGCGAATTGCAGGATGATGTGCGTGGGACTCTCGTTTGCGCCGGCCCATCCGATTTCTTTGATTGGCACGCTCTTGCCTTTGCTGTTGCGCGCGTAGTCGGTCTGTCGCAATCCCATGGTCGCGGCATCAAATTGAGGGCTTTTACGAATGTCGCCGTACATAATCTGATAGGTGGCGTTGTTCACCCATCCGCCAGTGGTCTTGCCATATTTCACGACCATTGTGCCCACACGCTTGGCGGTGATATTGCCCTGCTTGTCCTCGGTTCGCTTTTGCAGGTAGAGCGTGGCAATGGCATAGTCGCGGCCAGGCACGACTTGTTTCTTGCTGAATCCCGTCTGCTTGATTCTATTATTTCCTCCTGCCGCCTGCATGCGGTAGTCAAATCTCACGGCTTTTGGCCGGCTGGTGAACGGGATGCCGTTGTTCAGCGCCTTTGGGCCGTCCTTGGTCCCGGTGATTGGCTCCCGCACGTCGCCGAGAAAGATCGAGCCCGCGGCCAGCACGTTGATGTTCATCAGCCCCAGCGCCTTCACGCTCTCGATGTGCGTCGTCAGTTTGGCACACCATCCATTGCCGCGGCGGTCACGGTAAACTGAGTTGTTAGTCTTCACCACGCCCATCACTTTGGCCATCACATTCGATGTGCCCCAGGGCGAGCCGCCACTGTTCACGTAGGGGTGGTTGCCTTTTATGGTGCGGCTGGGGCCGATCTCGTAAAGCGTTTTGGTTTTGCCACCGATGATGGCCGACTCGTGGATGTTGCGTAGGGTCCAGTGGTCCATATTGCCGTAGGGAATCGGGACAACTCTCTCTGCGGCATAGGAGTAGTAGACGGGCATCAGGCTCGCAACAACGGTCAGGATTGAATAGTAAATGTATCTCATAATAGAGACAAAATTACAAAAACTGTGTATCATAAAAAAATTTTACATCTTTTTTTTATGATACATTTTGCCAAGTTCAAAAAAATACCTACCTTTGCGGTTGGGTTAGTCCTACACGGCCAGCTCCCCATGAATCCCCCAGGTCTTGACCGAAGCAAGGGTAATGGGTTGTAGCGGCGCGATGTAGATCGCTAACCCTTTTTTTGTATGTGTTTATTTCACGCGGTCGGGGTGTTGCTCCACAAATGATTTCCAGCTTCCCCCATGATGGGCGGTGACGGGCTTTTGCCCCTCGTAGAAATGGCAAAGCGCGGCCGCCAAGGCATCAGTCGCGTCAAGAAAAGCGGGCATTTCCTCCTTGTCGATATTCAATTCACGTTGCAGCATGGCAGCGACTTGCTCCTTGCTGGCAGCGCCGTTTCCCGTGATGGCCTGCTTGATTTTGCGTGGCTCATATTCGGTGATGGGCACGTCGTGGTTGAGCGCGGCGGCCATGGCCACGCCTTGCGCGCGGCCGAGTTTGAGCATCGACTGCACGTTTTTTCCATAGAATGGCGCCTCAATCGACATTTCGTCGGGCAGGTACTGGTTGATGAGCCCCGTCACGCGCTCAAAGATGCGGCGCAGGCGCAAGTAGTGTCCCTCCAGCTTGTTGAGCTTGAGCACGCCCATGGCAATCAGGCGGGGCTTCTTGCCCTTGATGCCCAGGATGCCGTAGCCCATCACGGTGGTGCCGGGGTCGATGCCGATGATGATGCGCTCAAAGGCCTTGATGTCCTTGTTGCTTTCCATTGCTCAATGCTTTTTTGAGCCGCCCGCTTGTGGCAGGCAGCGCCCCACAATGATGTGGTGCGAGACGGCCCATGCCTGCTGCTGCCGTTTCACGAGGGGTGATTGGGCGTTTCCCTCAACCACGCCAGGAGTGACGACGGCCGATTCCACGCGGGTGCGCACGATGCTGTTTCCCACTCCTTTCCAGTAGTAGTCGTTTCGTCCCATGAGATCCAGCAGGGTGGGGTAGACGTCGACTTGCCCGAAGGCTTCTTGCTTGATGAGCCCGTGCCCCGAGTTGAGCGCGAGCAGCAGGCAGTCATTGCCCTTGGGCGAGATAGCCGGGCGGCCGTTGGGGGCGTTATCAATGCCTTCGGTGTGGTCGCTGGCAATCACAATGAGCGATTGGTCGTAGAGGTGAGCCGCTTGCAGCCTGTGGAGGAATTGGCCAAGTTGCTCGTCGAAGAAATGAGTGCGTTCCAAGTAGTTGCGCACCTCGTTGGTGTATTGCCTCGAGTTTGAGATCCATGTGGGTGGAACTTCGGCCTCGGTATAGGGGGTGTGCATCTTCTGGGTGATGATGAGTGCGAAAAACGGCTGCCGCTCTTTCGCCAAGTGGTCGCTGGCGTAGTGAAATAGCGCTTGGTCGGTCAAGTTATTGTGCTTGGGATAGTAAGTCTTCACCGAGTCTTGTAGGTGCAGATGGTTAAACCCGTAGTTGGGCATGGTCTTGCCGATGTTCCACAGCGAGGGGTAGTCGCAGGCATAAACGATATTGTTCTTGCATCCAAAGGCCTTGGGCAAAGAGGGATAGGCAATTTTTCCGTAGTTCATCGACACGGCCTCGTGCAGCAGCGGGGCAAATCCCGTGAGATACATGAAGTGCCCATCGCTGGAGTGCCCGTTTTTGACTTGCGATTTCATGTGCAGCCCCACGCAGTTGCTGGTGTCGGCAGCCAGCCGGTTGAGCGTGGGGGTCACCTCCCGCCCGTCGATGGTGAGGTTCACGACCCATGCGTTGAGCGACTCGACAATGATGAAAATCACGTTTTTGCGCCCGGCGCAATAGGCATTATCCGTGTAGTGGGGGGAGGCGGCCAGGAAATCATGAACGGCCTGCTTCTCGCTCTTGCCGATGCCTTTGAGATCCTTAACCTGTTGGCCTATGGAGTAGGCCGTGTAGGCAATGAGGCCATGGTCGAGAAAATATAGGTCAAATTGTCCTTGCGCTGTGGCCAGTCCAGTGACGCATCTTTGAAGCGCCGATGGCCGCTCGCCTGTCTCGGCATACAGGTTGTCGAGACTCTCTTCCGTCTCTTTCTCAAAGAGTAGTGGATTCAAGATGAGATTAGACAGGAAAAACAAGAGAGAAATGGCCACGCTGGCCCCCGCGTGTGGGCGAGGCGCGGCTTGAAGGGGCTTGGCCAGGAGCAGGCGGTAAAGAAGATAGAGCCCGGCCGGAAGTATCAGCATGCGCGCCATGCTGGGCTTGAAAGCCCCGATGGCGCTCTCAATCAGCAGGCCCGACACGTTCTTGTAGAGCAAGAACGAGGAGTAGGGCATGATGTCTAAGTAATTGGGGTGATAGAGCGCCTGCGCCAAGCACCAGAGCGTGAATAGCCAGATGACCACCCAGAACCACTTGCGCCACTTGGGCTTAAGCAGCAGCAGCGGCAGCATGAGCATCGCGGCGTCGGCCAGGTTGGTCAGCGTGAACGAAAGGTGATCGATCCTCGTGGGTATGACCCAATGGGGGCTGAAATCTCTCCGAAAAAGAATCTTCAGGTCTTTGAGTTGAACGGCCATCATGAGCAGTCCCAGCACGTAGAAAATGGCCACGGGGTGCTTAGAGATGAATGCCTTGATTTTCTTAGCCAATTTAGTCATTTAGGTGATGCGATAAAGATGGTGCAAAAGTAGTTCATTTTCTGCTCTCTTGCAACACAATTGATTGCACCGTGGTGGAGAATTCAAATAGAAACGTGATTTTACCGTGTTACCGAGCGTAGCTCTTATAAGATGAAAAACACTGCGAGCGATGCCAAGCGGTGAGGGCGCAAAATCCGCAAGAGCGTCCGACAGCAATCTACATCAATGAGAAGGCCAAGGGAAAACTGAACTTCGAGCCACCTCAATGCAAGTTGCTCGAAAACTTTTCCTAATTTTACATCTGCTGCTGGACTCCACACTTCGTGATTTTAACTTAAATTGTTAAAAATTAGATTTTGGTGGGATAATCAATAAAATATACTTACCTTTGCGGTGGAATAAATGACGTTAATGTTTGTGCATTCATCAAATGCAAATTTTAATGACATACAGCAGTTCTATCTTTCATGGATTTTACAGATCCTTGAAAGGCGTTCCACAGCAAAAGCGGTCTCAATGCGCTGTACCCGATTAAGCGAGTGCGGCGTTTTGTTTTTTAATCAGGCAGATAATGAGAAAATAAAATCAACTGACAGTAACTTTTCGTTTTTTAACCAACTTAAATGTTTTATGGTAATGAAAATTAAATTTTTAGCTTTGGTCGCCATGCTATCAATAGCACTTGGCGTGAATGCGCAGGTCACCACATCGGCAATGAGTGGCCTTGTGACCGATGCCAACAACGAGGCGCTGATTGGAGCCACAGTGAGTGCGACTCATGTGCCATCGGGTACCAAGTACACGGCCGTGGCGAATCTCAACGGTCGTTTCACCATTCAAGGTATGCGCACGGGAGGCCCCTACGTGGTAGAAATCTCTTACGTGGGCTATGAGACCTCGAAGTTTGAAGACATCTATTTGCAGCTGGGTAACACCTTCACCCTTGACGCGCAGATGAAATCGGGCAGCCAGCAGCTTAACGAGGTGGTCGTTACGGGCCAGGGAAAGGCACAGCAGAGCGGTGCCAGCCACAACTTCTCGATGGCAGCCATCACCAACTCCACCACCGTCGACCGCAACATCTACGACGTGGTGAAGAACATGCCTATGGCCAACCGCTCGAAGATTGGCGGCATCTCCTTTGCTGGCAGCAACAACCGCTACAACAGCTTCCAAATCGACGGTACTGTGAGCAACGACGTGTTCGGCCTCTCGGCGAGCGGCACCAATGGCGGGCAGGCGAGCGCCAACCCAATCTCGATGGATGCCATCCAGGAGATTCAAGTGGTGGTCGCTCCCTTCGACGTGCGTCAGAGTGGATTCACCGGCGGCGGTATCAACGCCATCACCAAGCAGGGAAGCAACACCTTCCACGCCACGGCCTACACCTACTATAACAACCAGAACTTCTATGGCCGCTACAACGCTGCCAACGACAACATCAAGGATAAGCTCAACAAGCAGCACACGACCACCGTGGGTGGCAACATCAGCGGTCCCATTGTCAAGGACAAGCTGTTTTTCTTCGCCAATCTTGAGCACAAGAGCGACAGCTACCCATCGACCTATTTCCCCGGCTACAGCAAGAACTACCTGAGCCAGGCCGATGCCCAAGCCATTGTCGACAAGTATCAGCAGCTGACGGGCATTCGCGAGTCCTATGGCCAGCGCGACGTGAAAAGGCGCGACTTTGATCTGCTGGCGCGCATCGACTGGAATGTGAACAACAACAACAAGTTCTCGCTGCGCTACCAGCACACCGATGCCTACAACGACAAGTTCCCGGGCAATCCCACCAGCTATTATTTCAACAATTCCAGCTACCGCTTCAACAATGTGACCAACAGCTTTGTGGCCGAGTTGAACAGCAACCTCTCGCAAAGCCTCTACAACGAGTTGCGTGCCAGTTACACCCGCGTGCGCGATCACCGCGACGTGCCCTACCAGGGCCCGCTGTTCTGGATCAGAAACGTCTCCACTGAGGATGGATCGCGGAATAATATCAATATCAACATCGGCACCGAGTACAGCAGTGGCGCCAACCTCCTCGACCAGGACATCTACCTGCTGGAGGACAACCTGTCGTGGTACAGGGGACAGCACACCCTCACCTTTGGCACGCACAACGAGTTCTTTAAGATGCGCAACCTCTTCATCCAGGCCGTCAATGGCGAGTGGGTCTACAACTCGCTCGACGACTTCATGAACGACAAGCCCAACCAGTTCGTGTTCAAGTGCACCAACCCTGAAGTGACCGGTGGCAACTTGCGCTGGACCCCCGTCATCAAGGCGGCACAGATTGGCTTTTACGCGCAAGACAAGTGGGACTACAGCCGCAACTTGCAGCTCACCTATGGCTTGCGCATCGACATCCCCGTGATGATCAGCGACCCAACGGTAAACACGAAATTCAACGAATATGCGGCCAGCAAGGAACTGGGCGTGGAAGTGGGCCAGATGCCAAGCACCAAGCTCATGTTCTCGCCGCGTTTCGGCTTCCGCTGGTATGCCGACGATGACCACAACACCCTCCTGCGTGGCGGCGCCGGCCTTTTCACCGGCCGCGTGCCCTTTGTGTGGTTGAGCAACGCCTTCAGCAACACCGGTGTCGAGATCACCGGCACCACCATCAACGACCAGGCCACCATCCCTGCCATCACGGGCAATCCACAAGACTTGGTCGATGCGTTGACCAAGGGTAAGGCGCCCGTCCCCGACATTGTGACCGTGAGCAAGAAATTCCGCTATCCCCAGGTGTTCCGCACCAACCTCGCCTGGGAGCAACTGCTGCCCTGCGACTGGAAATTCACCATCGAGGGACTTTACAGCAAGACCTTCAACAACGCCTATTTCGAGAACTTGGCCCTCACGCAAAACGGCAGCGTCTATGCCGTCGAGGGCGTTGAGGCCAGTGCGGCTCCTTATTACAGCGTCGACCGCAGCTATTACAGCATCGTGAACCTGAGGAACAGCGACAAGGGCTACACCTACAGCCTGAGCACCACCATCGAGAAAACGTTCAACTTCGGCTTGAACCTGCTCGCCAGCTACACCTTTGGTCACGCTAAGAGCGTCTATGACGGCACGTCGAGCGTGGCCTACAGCAACTGGAAATACAACTATGCGGTCGATACCAACCATCCACGCTTGAGCTACTCGTCATTCGACCAGCCACACCGCGTCCTGCTCACCGTGGGCTACACTTCGCCCAAGTACCTCAACGGCTGGCTGCAAACCAACGTGAGCCTGACCTACAATGGCTACAGCGGCCAGCGTTACAGCCTCACCATGAGCGAGAACGCCGACTACAACGGCGACGGCTTCAAGGGCAACTCGCTGCTCTACTTGCCAACGTCCGACGAGCTCGCCAAGATGGCGTTTGCCGATGTCACCACCAAGGATGCCGATGGCAAGAAGGTGGTCAAGTGGACTGCCGACGCGCAGCGCAAGTTCTTCGAGGACTTCCTCTCAAGCGACAGCTATGCCAAGAATCACCGGGGCGAGTATGCCGAGCGCAATAGCAACTTGAGCAAGTTTGAGCATCAACTCGACCTGCACCTCGCCGAGTCCATCTTCTACTTGAAGGAGCGCGGCAGCAAGTTCCAGATCACTTTCGATGTGCTCAACTTCGCCAACATGCTCAACAAGAAGTGGGGCGCAAGCTGGTCACAGGTCTACAACGTTACTCCGCTCAAGATGGTTGGCACGGCCAAGACGGCCGATGGCGTCAAGGTGGCCAAGTACCAGTGGAACGGCTACACCGAGCCTTCAAAATCCAATATCGGCAGCCGTTGGCATGCGCAGATCGGCTTCAAAGTCATCTTCTAACTTGGCGTTCATCATCCACGTGATGATGGGGCATTCCAAAAAGGGGCTCACACATGGTTGTGGGCCTCTTTTCTTGAGCCGTATCAGGTGTTTTGAGCTGGCGTGCAGGCATGAAAAAAGGGATAGTCTCACGACTTTCCCATTTCCTTAAATACACAATTATCTATAAAACAACTATTTTTTAATCTTTTTTCAACTGTAGACAAGCGTGCAGGTGTCAATCCAGGCCTGCGCATATCATTACTTTTGCATGTCGCGTCACAATTCTTTTTTTAACCAGCCTCGTCTCGCGCTTGTGAGACAAAAAATAACAAATGATGTCTTTATGATGTCTTTTTTGGAAATGTTGTGACGAATAACTGTTGCAAAGATACACATTTTTTTTGACTTTGCAAGACTTATTGCATGAAAATATTACTTTTTTGTCACAAAAATCGATATTTTTTCATAAATAGACCGATTTTAATAACCATTTTTCAATTTTTCCCATTTAACATGATTGGCACTTAATGATAATTACCTTTGCAATATGGCAAAGAAGAAACCAGCATATCAAAAGAAACCGCAGTTCAACATGGTGGTGACCGGCAGAAAATTGAGAAACTGGAGAGCGTATTAACATGCAACGGCATGCTTTATCGGCAGTCAACAAGTCATACGAGCAACAAGAAGACGCTACAAATCAGTGCTTTGAACATGATCTTTTGATAAAATGAGGAGAACATGCTGCTTTTTCGCAAAATTATTGATAAATTTGCGATTTTATAGGGGGATGATTCCTTCTGAAAAACTTTTGAGTCATGAAGAGTAGGATATTATTAGGGTTGATGGGCTTGCTGGCGCTGGTTAGCTTTCAGGCTTGCAAGGAAGAGCCACTCAATGCGGAATGTGACATTGAGCGGGTGACCATTCACTGCAGCGACCCTGGCAGCGTGTTCTTCAACTTGACCGACACGGCACGTGACGTGCTGTACACCGACAACGACATCGTTTTTCACGTGCGTGGCACAGCCGACCTGAGCACGGTCACCCCCGAGTTCAAGATCACCCCGGGAGCCACGATCGATCCGCTGGGTGCAGGCGCCAGCTTCAAACTCGGCGTGCCAGTGAAGTACCGTGTCACGTCGCAAGACGGCCAGTGGCATCGCCTCTACTCCCTCTGTTTCGCTCCAATCACCCACACGGTGAGCGACACCACCTGCTATGATTTCGAACACTATGAGCTTGATCCGAAAACCCAAAAATACTACGTTTGGAGCAGCATGCAAGACGATGGCACGCAGGCGCGCATTTGGGCCACGGGCAACGGCGGCTTCCTGCTGAGCAAGGGCAGCGCGCTGCCCTTGGAGTACCCCACCGCTCCCGAGCCAAGTGGCTATGACGGCGCTTGCGTGCGCCTGACCACGCGCAGCACGGGCGCTTTTGGCGTCATGTCGGGGAAGCGCTTGGCTGCTGGCAACTTTTTCATGGGCGAGTTTGATGTCGCTACGGCATTGAAGAACCCGCTGCTGGCCACCAAGTTTGGACTTCCATTCAGCCAAAAGCCGGTGAAAATCACGGGCTACTACAAGTACAAGCCCGGCTCGAAATATTGCGACAAGAATGGCCAGGAAATCCCCAATAGGGTAGACAGCGCTTCGGTGTACGCGGTGTTCTACCTCAACCATGATGCCCAGGGCAACGCCCTGGTGCTGCATGGCGACGACGTGACCACCAGCCCGCATATTGTGGGCCGCGCCCGGTTCTCGCCCATTCCGCCAACAGACACCTGGACTTACTTTGAGATGACGTTTGCCTACGCGGCCGAAATCGACAAGGCCTTGCTGGAAAACTTGGGCTATAGCCTCACTATCGTGTTCTCGTCGAGTGCGGGGGGCGCTTATTTTGAGGGCGCTGTAGACAGTGAGCTGATGATTGACCGGGTGCGGCTGATTTGCACGAAAGAGGAATAAGCATGATGAAAACAAAGATATGGATACTCGCCTTAGCGCTCTTGTCGGCCACTTCTGCCGCAGGAAAGCATGGACTTTGGCGAGACAGAGTATTGCAAAACGTGACCTATCGCGCGATTTTGGGCTATGAGCTTGGCGGCACGATGCCGTTGCACATTCCTGCCAGCATTCGCGGGCTGAACGAGTTCAAATTTACGCCCAACTTCATTGCGGGGGTGGAAATGGAGAAACCGGTCGAAGGCTCCCCATGGGTGCTGAAAGCTGCCCTCCAATTCGAGAACAAGGGCATGAGCCTTGACTCTAAGGTCAAGAATCATCACGAGACGGTGGAGCGCGGCGGCGAGGTGCTGGAGGGCGTGTTTGTGGGCGATGTGAATGTGCAGGTCACACAATGGATGGTGACCGTGCCCGTGCTCCTCGCCTACCACGTGAGCGACCGGGTGTTTCTCGAAACCGGGCCCTATATCAGTTTTCTCACCAGCCGTGACTTCCATGGCTGGGCGCACAACGGCTACTTGCGCGTGGGCGACCCCACAGGCCCTAAAGTGGAAATGGGCGAGACCAAGACCGAGCGAGGCAACTACGACTTCTCTGCCGATATGCGCCGCGTCCAAATGGGAATCGCCATGGGAGCATCCTGGCACTTTAGCAACAGGATGGGGGCGTTTGCCCATTTCACATTGGGCTTCAACGGCATCTTCAAGAGCGGCTTCACGGCCATGGGGCAGACGCTTCATCCCGTCTATGGCCAATTCGGCCTTTCCTACAAGTTAAAATAATAGGCTAAAAACACGATCATAAAAGTTGAAAGACGATGAAGAAAATTGTTATGATGACGGCTGTGGCGTTGCTCGGCGCCGCAGCATCGGCAACCACCTACACGGGCTTGCTGAGCACCAACGGCGGTGAGCCGGTGGAGGCCATCGCCACAGTCACCGAGCAATCGGGGCGCTACACCATCTCGCTGGGTGAGGCCGCCATA
The DNA here is from genome assembly GCA_902489275.1 of uncultured Porphyromonadaceae bacterium. Taxonomy (GTDB): domain Bacteria; phylum Bacteroidota; class Bacteroidia; order Bacteroidales; family Muribaculaceae; genus Sodaliphilus. Next base: position 84,685 of record CABTZK010000004.1, on the reverse strand, counting down.
GAGAACGTGCCGGCAGCGACCACAGGCAGCGTCACCGTGATGTTTGCCCATCGCGAGGGCGTTAAGGTGAGTGCGCGGCTCAACAGCGCCAATGGCGCGCTCGTCATCGACATGGCGACAGCGGGTCAGAGTATGCGCTTCAGCAATGCCGACACGAAGTTTCAAATGCCTAACAGCGACTTCGAGACCTGGACAAGCGCGACCCCGGAGCCTCGCTACTGGCACAGTTTCAAGAGCGCGTCGGGTGGCTTAGCCGCTTTTGCCCCAGGAAAGATTGACAGCAGCGCCGAGGTGAGGCCCGGCAGCAAGGGGCGCAACAGTGTCGTCATCTCGTCGGGGATGGTGTTTGGTGTCGTGGGCAATGGCACCCTCACCAGCGGGAGACTGAATGCAGGCAGCACCCAGGCGGCCAACCCAGCCAATCATGCCGAGACCTATGCCAGCAACTCCACGACACAAACTGATAAAAACGGCGACTTGTTTGTCACGCCAATGTGGGCCGCCCCCGACTCGCTGACGCTGTGGCTCAAATTCAAGCAAGGCACGCCGCAGGAAACCTACAAATACGCGACGCTGAACGCTGTACTCACCGATGCCACCGCTTACCAAGACCCCGAGGACAAGGCTTATACCAATGTGGCTGCCAAGGCCGCCAATCGGCAAATTGCGGCGTGCGAGTGGAGCAAGCTCTCCTTGCCTTTCGACTATGCGACCTATGCGGCCAACTCGGCCGAGGTCAAGGCGATCTTGCTCACCGCCTCTACCAATGCCGTTCCTGGGAAAGGCAGCAAGGGCGACAAGGTGTGGCTGGACGACCTCGCGTTGGTCTACAACACGCCATCGGTGACCGATATCAAGTTGAACGGCAGCACGCTCGACGGCTTTAACCCCGCTATCGACGAATATGCCATCGACGGCTATGAGGGCGAAGCGCCAACGGCAAGCAATTTCCAGGTCACGACCGCCAATGCCGTGGGGGCTGTGGTGGGCATTATTGTCGAGGCAACCGACATGGGCTATGTGGCCTCGATCAACGCCCTTTCGGGCGACTTGGCCACGGCTAAGACCTACGTGGTGACTCTCAACAAGAAGTCGCCGGCGATCAATGGCGACTTGAACCAAGATGGCATCGTCGACGAGACCGATGTGACGGCCTTAGTGAACAAAATCCTGGGGAGCGAGACCTCACTTCAGGACAGCCTGTGCGACTTGAATGGCGACGGTGCTATCGACGTGGCCGATTTGAACGAACTTATCAATATCATTCTTAATCCATCGAAATAGATACAAAAAACAGAGACATGAAGAAGATTTCAACCTTAGTGGCAGTGATGCTGTGCACGCTGGCTGCCATGGCCACGAACTATGATGGCCAACTTACCGTAACCGTCAATGGCGAGGCTTCGCAACAAGAGGCCAACATCACGCTGGAGCAAAACGACAGCGGCTACAAGTTTATCCTCAAGAATTTCATCTTTCAGGCAGGAGAGGACAAAATGGGCATCGGCAACATCGTACTCGACAGCCTCACTGCATCGCCCCTCTACGGCTACAGCGTGATCACGGCCGAGCAGGACGTGGAAATCACCAACGGTGACGACCCGAGCATCGACACGTGGGTGGGCCCAATGCTGGGGGCGGTTCCCGTCAAGTTGAGCGCGAGCTTTGTCGGCGATGCGCTTGATGTCAAGATTAGCATCTACATGGCCACGTTAGAGCAAAACATCCAGGTTCACTTCTTCGGCACTGCGCCTGCCGGGTTGAAAGGAGACCTCAATGCCGATGGCACCGTCAACGTGACCGATGTGACCGTGCTCATCGAGCAGATTCTGGCCGGCAACTAAACCGCCGCTGTCAGCAGCCATCCACGGCACGAATAAGGGGAGCCGCTTGCAAATGAACAAGGCAAGCGCTCCCCATTTTTGTGTGCTGTGTGGGGGGGGGATGAAAGGAACTTATTTCTTGAGGACAAGAAGGGTGACGGCAATGATGATGAGCACTGCGCTCACGGCAACTACTGGCGTGAAAGGCTCGCTGAACACGATGATACCCACCGTGATGGCGGTGAGGGGCTCAAATGCGCCCATGATGGAGGTCAACGTGCTGCCCACCTCTTGCAGGGCCAGGACGGCGGTGTAGTTCGACACGGCGGTAGGGATGAGGGCCAGCATCACGAGCGAGCCCATGATTTCCCAGTCAAACGCGTGCGTTCCATGATTGACTGGCCATTGAAAGCCGGGTCCCGTGAGCATGGCGTAAGGCAGCAGCATGATGGCGCCAAACAGAAACACGTAGAAAGTCAGTTTGAGCCCTGTCATGTCCTCGCCCAGCTCGGCCGAGGGCACCAGCACCAGGTAGATGGCGTAGGTGAGGCCTGCACCCAGTTCCAGGACGGTACCCAGCCAGGAAATGTCGCCCTTGCCCAGGCTGAACATCCCCGACAGGCCTGCCACGCCAGCAATGGCCAGCACAATGGCCAGCACCATGCGCAACGTGGGTTTCTCGTTGAAGAAAATCATCATGATCAGGCAAGTAAACACGGGATAGGAGAAAAGAATGGTGGCTGCCGGCCCGCTGGCCATGTGGTCATAGCCCATGATGGTGCAGATGCCAGAGACATCGCTAAAAAGCGCCAGCACCAAGAGCCTCCAGCATTGGGAGAAGTTGATTTTCGGACTGATTTTGAGCAGCATCATGGTGAGCAAGATGAACAGCGCTCCAAATCCAAAACGATAGATGAGTATCGACGGGGTTTCCATGCCAGCTTTGAGCACGGGCACAGAAAACAAGGGCATCAATCCGAAAGTGATGGCCGAGATGATCGCATAAATGAAACCTGCTGTCTTATTTTTTGTTTCCACGTTGATGGGTCTATAATGGCGTATTAATTGTGCATTTTGGGGTTTAAAATCAAAGGGTTTGCAAAGGTATGAAATTTAGCGGACAATAGAAAGCGCTCGCCACATTCTTTTTTCAGTTGCCGGCCGAGGAGGCGCAGTTGTGCATTTCCTGGGCATACTTGTGGGCAATGACCTCGCAGGTCAAGAGCACGTCGCGCGGATAGTCTCTCGGCTCGTCATGCTGAAGCGACGGGTCGGACCACGCTTGCTGAATGTGGCTGATGGCCGCGTTGCAGGATGCCGCGTCGAAGTCCCGGCCTGCTTGCACGGCGCGCGTGGCCTCGTCGATGTAGCAGTACCACCGCTGGGCATAGTAGCCCAGGATGACCCCGCTCCAGTTGCGGCTGGCTGGAGCAGTCTTGAAGTCTCGGGCTTGCTGCAACCAGTGGTGAAGGGTGCTATGAGGATGCTGGGCATTGAGCAGGTCGATGTCGGCCAAGATACTGGTCATGAGGAAGGCACGGCGGTGCATTTCCTGGAGGTCGCGGGCATAGTAGGCCTTGTCGAAGAGTTGCTTCTCGTAGCCGAACAAGTCGCCTAACAATTGCCGCCCCACCCACACTAAGTCGACAGTCATGGCATCGGTTGTGACCTCGCGTTGCATGAGCAAGTTGTGCCAGGCGCTGACGAGGGCAGGCATGTTGTGGCGCGTGGTGTCGCGCTGGCCAAGCGCGGGATAAGCCATGTGGGGCGGGCAAGCGTGGGGGCTTGATGGGGCAGTGAGCGCCTCGTTGAGCAAGATGTTCCAAGCGTCGCGCACCGAGACGATGGCCTTTCCCGCGTGGCGATCGGCGATTTCATTGGCGGTTTCGGTCAGGTTTCTTTGCAGGTTCCAGGCTTTTTCAAAGAGGTACTCGCAGGGAAATTGCTGGAGGTCAAGCCGCTCTAAAGTCAGGCCGATGCCCGTGAGGTGATTTTCCCTTGCGCTCAAAGCGCGGTCAAGCTGTTCTCCCACCTCCTTAGGGTTGACTTGAAGGCTTTCAACGTTCCCCAAGTTGTACCAGAACGTGCGCTCGCTATCGTGGCAAGTGATGGCTGTGGTTGCCTTGTGCCCAGTGGCGGCAGGTGGCAGGACACGCATGTTCAATGCGCGCTCGCGCGCGATGATTTGTTCTTGCAATGGTCCTTGCCCGGCGGCGACCGGCGGCCGATTGATGCCGTTGAGCGCCATCCAGTCGATGAAGTGTTCCCAATCGTTCCATTGCCAGAATGGCATGACGCAGTCGATCTTGCAAGAAGTGATGAAAAACCGCTGTGGCACAAGGGCTTCAACCGTTTCGGGGAAATCGACCATGGGCATGGCAGGCGGCATGGTCACGACCACATCATCAAACCACGAAACCGTGACGTTGCAGTATTTCTTAAGGTAGCGGTTCAGCCCCACGGCCATGGAGTTGGCATTGTTTCCGCCAATTTCAACGTGCTGGCCGTTGTTGGCGAGGGAATACACATCCTTGCCATTGGCCGATGTGATTTTCTTGAATAGCACCTTTGCCGAGAGTTGAGGCGAGATGCGCTCGGCCAGGGCTCGCGCCGCGTCAAGGTCGCGCTCGGCCAGGGCTGGTGAAGCCGCCAGGAGCGCGAGCGATAGCGCCAGGAGAAGACTTCTCATGAGATTTCCCGTTTCAAAAGCCTCATGATTTGGATCACTTGCCGTTTCACATGGTGCAGGCACGTGTCGCGCTGCATGGCTTGCGCCAGCGTCATGGGGGCTGGCGTGATGGAGAACACGGCATCAAAGCCCAAGGTGTCGGCATCAAAGCCGCTGGCGATGCCTCCGCACAAGGCAATCACAGGAATCCCTTGCTTGCGGGCAGCGCGCAGCACGCCCATGGGTGCTTTGCTCATGGCCGTTTGGGCATCGATGCGGCCCTCGCCTGTGAACACGAAATCGGCGCCGGTGATTTTCCAGTCAAATTGTATCAGGTTGAGCACGGCCTCGATGCCAGGACACAACTCGGCATCGAGAAAGGCCAGCATGCCTGCCGCTGTTCCACCCGCCGCGCCGGCTCCCGGAGTGCTGGCGAGGCCTGGAGGCAGCAGGTGCGCGAAGTGTCTCGCGCCTTCGTCAAGTTGCAGCGTCTGCCAGTGTGTAGCGCCCTTTTGCGGGGCATAGACCCGGGCGCACCCTTGGGGGCCGCACAACACGTTGTCGACATCGCCAATCAGGGTGAAATGGGTGTTGCGCACTTCGGCGGCAACACCGCTCTGGTCAACTTGTGCGATTTCGCCAAGATGCTCGCCGCAAGGATAAAGGGGATGCCCCCCGGCGTCGAGGAACTCAAACCCTAATGCCGCAAGCAGTCCTGTGGCGCAGTCGTTGGTGGCGCTCCCTCCAAGGCCGATGATGATGTGATTGCAGCCGTGCGCGATGGCATCCAGTATCATTTGCCCGGTGCCTGCCGTCGACGCTTTCATCACGTCTCGCGCGTGCGGTGGCACAAGGACAAGGCCGCTGGCTGCCGAGAGTTCCATCAAGGCCGTGCGTGACTGCTCGTCGATAATGTATTGAGCCTCAACAGGCTGGAGCGCAGGCAAAGGCGCATCGACTGTACATGAGACGCACTGTGCCGCCGGATAGCTGGCGGCCAGTGCGTCGACAGTGCCATCGCCTCCATCGGCAATGGGAATCTTGAGAACCTCAGAATGAGGGAAAATCGAGACAATGGCCTCGCAAGCCGCATCGGCCAGTTCCACAGAGGTTGCCGAGCCTTTAAACTTGTCGAATGCCAGGACGATTTTCATGGGGTCAATCGATTTTGACGACCAGGTAGTTAGAGAGTTCCCAGAAGCGGGCAGGATTGGTGATTCTGAGTACTTTTTGCCCATTTGCGTCCTCAATCACGTAGGAGCCTCTCGGGTGCTTCGACATCACTTCGGCGCTCTTGCTGTGCAAGGGGAGCCGGGTGAGCACGCGCTTGTCGGTCTTGGTGAAGTAGGATTGGGTGTAGTCACCCTCCATAACCTTGGTTTTCTTGAGGAAGCCCGTCTCAATGATTCTTTGCTTCTTGAGCTCTTTCTTGGAGCCGATGACGTAGTAGCACACGTTCATTTCGTTCATCAGGTTGTTGGCGCGTGTTGTTTCCTCTTGCACCTTATGTTGCTCGTTGTGATAGGCGTTGCTGACCTTGGTGTTCTCGGTGTGCAGCGAGTCGACGGTGGTGTTGAGGCTTCTAATTTTCACGTGTGCCTGCTCCAACTGGGTGGTGAGGTTCGTGATGATGTTCTGCTGGTTTTCCAGTTGCTTCTTGAGGCTTTGCACCTGTTTCTTCATCTCGTCGGAGTAGGACGTTGAGCGTTGGAGCCTCTTCTCCAACTCGGCGAGACGCTGGTTTTGTGCCGATATGTTTTTCTGAATGGCGAGGATATTGTTGCGCAGCTGCCCTTTCTTGTAGGGCGAGTCGGCACTGATGTTTTCCACGCTCATGATTTTCTGCATATCCATGATTTGATTCATTCCGTCGCTCACCTCGGCCATGATCGCCGCCAAGGTGTCTTTCTCGGCGCGCACGGTTGCCAGCGAGTCGTTGAGTGCCAACTTGTCGATAGAGTCTTGATTCACTTGAGCATTTTTTTGCTCGTTTCCCTTGTTACATGATGGCAAAATGGCCACGAGTCCTATTGCTAAAAGGACGATTTTCAGTAAATTTTTCATAGTTCAATTTCATTTGTTTTGTGATTATTCTTATTCTTGAATTGGGCGTACTTGTCGACCTTGGCACTCGTGGGAGGCTCACAGCCTGCCACGACAATGACGATTTCCCCCCGGGGCGCATGAGCCTCGAAGTGCTCGGCAAGTTGCGATAGCGTGCCGTTGTGGGTGGTGTTGTGCAATTTTGAGATTTCACGGCTCACCGAGGCTTCCCGGTCGGGGCCAAAGGCTTCGGCAAGTTGCCGCAGGGTCTTGGCTAAGCGCAGCGGCGACTCGTAGAAGATCATGGTGCGCTGCTCGGTGGCCAGCTCGGCAAGGCGGCTCGCGCGTCCTTTCTTTTGCGGGAGGAATCCCTCGAAAGTGAAGCGGTCGCAGGGCAGCCCCGAGTTGACGATGGCAGGAACAAAGGCTGTGGCGCCTGGCAAGGTCTCGACCTCAATGTGGTGCTGGCGGCATGCTCGCGCGAGCAGGAATCCTGGGTCGCTGATGCCGGGTGTCCCCGCATCGGTGACCATCGCCATCACGCTGCCTGCCAGCAGTTCCTGAACAAACTCCGAAAGCGTCTCGTGCTCATTAAACTTGTGGTGGCTGCGCATGGGAGTGGCAATGCCGAAGTGCTTCATCAGCACGCCACTCGTGCGCGTGTCTTCGGCGAGAATGACTTGGGCTTCTTTGAGCACCCGGATGGCGCGTGGCGTCATGTCGTCGAGATTCCCGACGGGGGTGGGCACGATGTATAGCTTGCCTGCCATGATGCGGATAGAGTAGTGGAATTATAAAAAATGTTTGCGCACGATTTCCATGAAGGCTTTCACGTCTTCATTGTCTTGATTCCAGCCGAGGTCGTCGTAGAAGTACTCGGTGGCTTCGTCAAACGATTTCATCGACTGAACCATGTCGAGGGCATCGGTGAGCTCGTAGTCGCTGTTGCTGAACAATTCGCGGCGAAAGCGGAACCGGTCGTTGACCGACAGCGCCTGGCGCATGTCTTTAGAGAGGTCGCGCTGGAGCTTCTCGTCAACGCGCAAATCCTCGTTGTTTTCCTGCTCTTCTTCATCATCAAGCGCGATGTCGCTTGCGGGAGTTGGGGCGTGTGGCGTGTCGTAGGCGGTCACGGCTCGTGTGTCATGGTCGTCATCGGCATCGTCATCGGCTTTTGACTCGCCAGCGTTAGCCGTGGCGGGCTGAACGATGCGTTTGGACTCTACATGTTGGCTGCCGATGCTGAAAATCTCTTGGGGCTCTTCTCCGTTATCATGTTGCCAAGTCTCATCGGCATCATAGTCTTCTGATGGCAGCCTGGTGCTTTTGGGGGTGGAAGTCTCGGAAGTGGTTGGCTGGGGCTCAGGCTGTGAGGCAGCCTCAAAGGGCGGTGGCGTTTCTGCCGGCGCGCTTGCAGGGTGTTTCTGGATCTCGGGCAGTCTCAAGTCGAGCGCCAGCTCCGCCAGATGCTGTGCTTTGTCCTTGATGAGCTTCAGAACCAATTGTGGGTTGCCGTTGTCGCCTTTCTCGGCGACAAGGAGCAGTCCTTCAAGCTCGTAGGCCATTGAGAGTAGTTTGGTGAAAGAAGCATCCATTTTTATTTGTTTTTGATTCAATTTCTGATATGTCGTTTGATTTTTCACACAAGTGCGTGATAAATCTATCGCAAACATAACGAAAAAAAAACAATTTAAATTTCAAAAGTGAGCATTTTTTAGCAAAAAAAATTAATTCTTAGCAAAAATTACTGGTCTGCGTCGAAAATACGCATCAGCATCATGCCGATTTTTTCTTTGAGCGCGGCACGGGAGCCGTTCCAGTTGTTGACGAGCGCGGCAAAGGTGTACTCTGGCTTGCTGGCGGGATAATAGCCCACGAAGCATTGCACCTGGGTCATGCTGCCGCTCTTGACCACAAGGTCATGGCTCAGGCGACTTTCAGCAAGCCGTTTCCCCATGCGCTTGCCCGCCGCAGGCATGAGCTGGTGCAGACACACGTCATCGGCTGGGTGCTTGGCGGCATGGGCAAGCAACTGCACGAAAAACCGCCCCGAGGCTTTGTTGGCCCGGGCAAGGCCGCTGCCGTCGTATTGGAATAGGGAGCGGGTGTCGATGCCCTGGCTCTGCCACAGGCTGTCGACCATTGCCGTGCCCTGGGCTGCTGTGCCTTCATGACCGGTGTAGATGGCAATCGCGCGCAGCAGCCCCTCGGTCATCATGTTGTCGCTTCGGTCGAGCAGCGAGGTGATGATGTCTTTGAGAGGAGGCGATGAATGCTCGAACTCAACTTGGTCAACATTTTTGGTTTTTGACAGGATCTTGTCTTTGGGCTTGAACTTGATGCCAGCGCCATGGAGCGCGTGGAGAAGGCTGTCGACCAACATGGCCGCCGGGGCGGGGTTGGCGACAGCGAGGGCGTAGTCTTGATTGGCAACCGATCCCGAGAGCACGAGGGCATTCGTGCCTTCGTCAAGCCGAACGTCGATGTTGTCGCTCGTTCGGCCATTCAGGCGAGTGAGCATTTTCACCCCAGGCACGGCCGGCTCTAACTTGAGGTCTTGTACAGCGCCGTTCGCCCCCTTGAACTGGAGGAGGACCAGGTTGTCGCAGTAGTTGAGTGCGTGGATGCCCATGCCGTAGTCCGTGGCCAGGTCGCCCACGTCCCACCAGCCGTTGGTGGCGGGGTAAGGCACGAGCGAGTCGTCGACCGCCACTTTACCTTCCACTTTCTTGATGCCTAACGAATGCAGTGTGCTTAGAATTTCGTCGACGATGTTAGGCTGCTCCTTGAAATATCGGCTTCCTAATGTGGGGTCGCAAGCGCCTACAATCACCATTTCCCCCTTGAATTTGTCTTTCTTGCGCTGTCCTTTGAGCCGCACCTTGGTCTTAAAAGTGAAATCAGGGCCCAGCAGTTGCAATGCGGCCGAGGAGGTGACCGCTTTCATGGTCGATGCGGTGATGCACGACAGGTCGGCATTGTGGCTTGCGATGAGGGAATCGCCTGCAATGTCGCCCACGGCCACGGTGATTGACGCGTGCCTCAATGCCGAGTCGGCGGCAAATGCGTTGATTGCGCATTGAGCGCGCTCGTGTGTCACAGCGCTTGCCGAGAGGCAGCACAGGAGCGCAAGGCACCAAAATAATTGGCCGAGATAGTTCATGGGGCGATTTCGTCTTTTTGTTTCATTGTTGCAAAGATAATGATTTTGTGCCAATAATCGGTCGAATGTGCGCCGCTCGCCGCCCAGGCTGTGCTTTTTCATGTTTTTTTGTTTTTTTTGACCACTTTCATGAAGCCTGTTTCCGCAATTAGTTGTAACTTCGCCACAAGAACAAAAACATGGAGGAAGAAAAATATATTGACGAGAAGATGAGGCAGCACCATCGCCGAAACACGTGGAGCTTCATCATGTTTCTACTGCTTGTGACCGCTTGTTTCGTGATGCACGCTTGGCAGGTGAAGCATCACCACGTGCAGCCAAAGCCGGTTGCCGTTGAGCGCGTCACGGCCAAGCCGACTGTTCCGCCCAAGGCTACCAAGCCACAAGTGAAGGTTGATACCTGCATGTCGAGTTAAAATGAATCGCGCGCGGTTGGAAATTACGCCCAAAAACATTCAATTTGCCACACCTGTGCCGGTTCAATAAAGTGTAACAAATTCAATAAAAATAATAAGATGAAGTCATCTAAACTTTTGCTCATTGCAGCAGTAGCGGTGTTACTGGCCGCTTGCAGCAACAAGCCCACAGCCGTTACAGACGGTGAGACAGCCAATGTTGAGCGCGTCAAGTCCAATTTCGATTTCCTCAGAAAATTGGGGATTGATTCCATCCAAAAAGTCGAGTTTATCTCGCTTTACGACGGGAGCAAGGAAATGCCCGAAGGCATCTTTCTCGACGACGAGCAGTCGGCGGCGCTCTTGAGCGAGGTTTTTCCTTTCTTGAAAAACACCGAGGGAATGAATGTCGACGAGGGAGAGGTGCCCGATGGCGCTTTCTTCATCGCTGGCGTGAAGGCGCTGCAAAACGACTATACCATGGTGGCTTTCACCGTCGAGGTCGGTGATGTCGCGATAGGCAGCCTGGGCATTTATGACAAAAACGGGAAATTGACCGATTACATGGACCTCGGCCCGTGGAACTTGAATCGTTCCTGGGACAGTGGCATGAGCGCAATAACCTGCGACATCAACAGTGCTTGCATTGAGTTTACCGCCAACGATGCCTTTAGCGTCAAGAAAGTCGATGGCCAGTATGAGGGACATAGCGAGCCTAAGAAGTCAGCTGCTCAAAGCGAGCAGCCCGACACGCTTGTCAAGGACAAGGACTTATGGCTCATGGAGCGGCGTTTCTCCTATAAGATTGACGACAAGGGGCGCATCGCCTTGATTGATGTCAAAAATGAAAAAATGGAAAATGTGCCACCCGCAATACTGCTGGAACGCGAAATCGATGATATATCTGAATATCCCTATAGTGACCAATCGGTATATGACAAACTGAACGCCATGGCTGCTCAACCCAAGTATGTCAACCCTGGCGCGGAGGGGGATTACACCGGGACGTGTACCTTGAGGACCATGCAATCGGCCCTTGCCAGGATGTATGACCGCAACCCCCAAAACGCGCTCAACTGGATGGCGGCGCATCTCGACGCGCCCCTCATCAAGGTGTGGAAAAGCGTGATTGGCGAAGGCTTCGTCAGCAAGGAAAAACTGGTGAGCGACATTGATAAAATGACCAATGAAACGGCTAAAAAGGCTGTAGGGCAGCTCACTGCACAGTGGGGGCTGAACGGAGCCATGGGATAACGCTAAAAATGAAAAGATGATGAAAACGAGGATTTTGCTCTCCCTGCTGGCATTGGCTGCGCTATGCTGTAGCTGTGGTCACGGGAAGCGGAGTGACGAGGCTCAAAAAGCCATTGCCGAAGCCAAGACCGAGGGCATCGCTTTCTTGAGAGAGATGGGCATTGATGCCAGTCAAGTGGTTGTGGATAGTGTGATCAACGTGTGGGGCGACCAGGAGCAGCGACCCATGATTCCCCTGAGCGAGAAGCAGGTGGTCGCGTTGCTCAAGGATGTGCCGGCTGCTGGGCTTGCTGATTCCCCCGTGGCCTCCAAGATTGTGGCTGTGCATCCCATGAGGAATGACCACACGCTCGTGGCCTATTGGATGGAGGGAGGTGACGGCTACGGCATTCTCATGGTCACCTACGACAAGAGTGGCAAGGTGAAAGATGCGATCTCAACCGGCTCCTGGAGCCAAGTCAATGACTACTCGATGGTGGATGGCGGCATGGGCGATGTCTTGACCGACAGCACGATTTGTCACCTCGGCGGCGACTCGATTGTACTTGACCGCAAGGTGAGTCGCCTTCCTGTGGCTGGCGACAAGCAAGGCCCAGCCATTTGGACGGTTGAGCGCAGCTATGTCTATGCCATGGCCGATGACGGCACGCTCGATGTTCAAGCCATGAAAACAGTGCGGCAAACTGGCAAGCCGGTTGATGGCGACCCCTCATTGACGGTGTTCTTTGACTTGGCCGACCTCGACCGCTATCCGCAAACGGGGAAAGGGCAAATGGAGCGCCTTGACCAGCTGGCAAGCGCCATCAAGCCCGAAACGAGCGAGTTCATGGATTTGACCCACAGTGCCTCGCTCATGTTCGAGACCAATCGCGAGCGGTTTCTCCTGTGGATTGCCAATCACCGGCAAAATCACGTCATGCCAGTCTTTGAAGCCGTGTTTAGCAAGGGTTTTGTCGAGAAAAACGAGCTTTACCAGGCCATCAAGGCCATCAAGGACGCTCGCGCCAAGCAATACTTAGAGCAAGTCACCGCCCAGTGGGGGCCAAAAGAGCTTGTGGGCTGATGTTGTGGTGCGACACCCCGATCGCACCGAGAGTTTATCGTTGAACCCGATAGAATTAACCGAGAATGGGAAAACGCTATAAGATGACACTATTGGCGGTTATTGCCGCATTTTGCGCAGTGGCTGCTTCAGTCGACAATGACTATTTCACGATTGTCCCTCCTGACGACAGCTGGATAATGAACGACGACGGGGGGGCGCTGCACGCTATTGGCGCTCGCGCGCAACTCTACCGCAACGATGCCAGGCACCGCATCATCGAGTTGGGGCGCGTCGATTGCCTGATTGGCGCTTTCGACCCCGCGGAGTATCTCAAGCAGCAGATTGTTGGGAAAGAGGACGTTTTCGCGAAAGAGGCCGAGCGGTTTTCCGAGATTGGCGACACCTCCCTGCTTGGCTATCCGGCCAAGCGAGTGCTGTTTCAGAAAATGCAGCGAAACACCGCCTACAATTGCATGGCGATCGCCTTCAACTCGGGATTCACGACTTTCCTCATCATTGAGGCGCACCGAGCCGATGCGGCCAATGTGGTGGGATGGGTGATTGGAAACATGAAATTGAAAGCCTCGCCGCCCCCACTCGGGAGTGTCGCGCAATACGTCGATGCCGCGCAGGCCGCGTTGGCCAAGCACCGGTTGCCAATCTACGCCAACGAGTATCTCAACAGCATCAAGATGAGTGTTGACTCCACAACCGTGGAAATGGAGATTGTGATTCCTTACACCAAGGCCGACGCCATCAACGTGCCGGCTTTTGTGCAAGTCATGCGCGACCACGTGATGAAGTCATTCAAGCAGCAAGTGAGGCTCAACATGATGTTCGCGGCCATTGTGAGCGAGCAAAAGGCCATGCGCTACACTTATCTCGACAATAGCCTGATGGAAATCGGCACGCTTCTCGTGACGCCACCTGAATATCAAATGAAACTCAGGAATTAACGCCTGGGGATGCCTGAATCTTATACTTTGATGCTTAGGAACAGCATCTGCAACTCATAAAATCTAAAAAATGATAAAAGTAAACGACATTGTGAGATTTCTAAACGATGTGGGAGGCGGCAAGGTCACCCGGGTCGAGGGCAGCGTGGCCTACGTGGAGGATCAGGACGGCTTCGAGCGACCTGTGCAGGCGCGCGACCTGGTGGTCGTGGGGCAGGCTGGCACGAAGACTAACCAATATGAGCGGCCGTTGCAGGTGAAAAGCAAGCTCGTGGAGCCCGACGTGCCAGCTCCAAGCGCGCCAGCCTCCAAGGCTGCACCTGTGATAGAGACCCAAGAGGGCAATGTGCTCAATGTGGTGATGGCCTTTGAACCCAAGGAAATCAAGCATCTGAGCACCACCACTTTCTATGCCATCCTGGTAAACGACAGTAACTATTTCCTCCAAGTGGCCTACATGGCACGCAGCGACGAGGAAAGCGACTGGCACTTGCGCTATGCAGGCCTCATTGAGCCTAACACGCAAGTCGACATGGAAGAAGTGGGCCTCGACGACCTCAACGGCATTGAGCACATCGCTGTGCAGTATATCGCCTACAAGCAGGAAAAAGGCTTCAGGCTGAAGAACCCCGCGCTCGTGGAGCTGAAACTCGACACCACCAAGTTTTACAAGTTGCACAGCTTTCATGCCAATGAATACTTTGAGAACCCTGTAATTGCCCTTGACATTGCCCGAAACGACCTCCCTGCCAAGCCCATGCGCATCGACAGCGCCGCGCTGGAGCGCGCCATGCGCGAGAAGCGGCAAGCCGATCGCCCTCGGAGCCGTCAAGTGCGGCGGAAAGAGAAAAAAGACAATATCATCGTGCAAGACTTGCACATCGGTGAGCTGCTTGATGACTTGACCGGGTTGAGCAATAGCGACATGCTCAACTGCCAGCTCGACAAGTTTCGCGAGGTGATGGCAGAAAACCGCAATAAGCCTGGCCAGAAGATTGTCTTTATTCATGGCAAGGGAGAGGGAGTGCTGCGCCGGGCGCTGCTCGACGAGTTGCGGCGCAAGTGGCCGGCCTGTGCGGTGCAAGATGCCAGTTTCCAGGAATACGGCTTCGGTGCCACACAAGTCACCATTCATCAGTAATGCGGGGGCAAAGAGCCTTTTTTTAGGATCGTTATCGGTCAAAATTGATTCCGTATAAAACATGATTTTTTGGTTTTCTGGAACAGGGAATAGCCAGTATGTGGCTCGGCAACTGGCCAATGGCCTTGGCGATCGCAGCGCCGAGATCGCTGGAGCGCTTCTTGATGGGCAGCTTGGCTATGAGCTAACCCCAAGAGAGCGAGTAGGCTTTGTTTTCCCCACCCACTCCTGGGGCCCGCCGCCAGTTGTTCTCAAACTGGTTGAGCGTCTCCAGCTTGAGGGCATGGACGAAAGCCATTTCACCTACTTGGTCACGACTTGTGGCGACGATGTGGGCAACTTGGTGCGCATCTTCAAGAAAGTGCTGGCTCGGCGAGGAATCACGCTCCAGGCGGCTCACAGCGTGCAAATGCCCAATTCCTATATCAACATGAGAGGCTTCGACGTGGATCCTGACAGCGTGCGCGACAAGAAGCTCCACGCAGCCCAGGCGCGCATGGTCCAAGTCACACAAAGCATCGCCCAACGGCAAGCGCGGGTCGATGTGGCTGCTGGCCACTGGGCGTGGCTGAAATCCTCGCTCGTCTATCCTCTCTTTGTGCGTTGGGCCATGAGCGACAAGAAGTTTCTGGTTGAGCCAGAGAAATGCACCCGCTGTGGCTTGTGCCAACGCTGTTGCCCGATGCGCAACATCACCATGGGCAGTGACGGGGAACCGCGATGGAATCACCATTGCGCGATGTGCCTCGGCTGTATTCATCATTGCCCCACGCGCGCTATCCAGTATGGGCGGCAAACGCAATCCAAGGGGCGTTATCACTTCCCTGAAGATTAGGATTTGTCGTAGACAAGCCGCCGTTGGTCGATAAAAAATATGGAATGGTCTTAAGTGGGTAGAAAACCATTAAACGGCGGCGCTTTTTGCGGGTCAAAGAAATGCAAACCGCTCCGCAAAGCGCTTGCGACAGTTGCAACGCATCAATGAACACCAAAAATATCGACACGATGAAAACTTTTAGACTTTTTTCGGCATGTGCTTTTCTGCTATTGGGTGCGACCTTGCTCGTTGCTCCAATGGGTGCGCAGCCCCACCGCCACAAGGCGACGCAAGAACGCCAGCATCACAATTTCGGCATGTCGGCATCGCCTCGCGGCCATGGCCGCTACCACGAAAACGGCAAGCATGGCTACAAGCGCGGCGGCCGGCACAACGGCAACGCTGGCTACAGCCGTGGCATCGCTCGTGGACACGAAGACCGCTATCGCTGGCACAGCGGCTATCGCCCCCGGGGCAAGTACCGCAATCACTGGTATAGCCACTACCGCTATGGCTGGAGCAGCCCGGTGCGGCCTCCCATGCGCCCCTGGCGCCACAGCGTGTGGCGCTATCGTCCCTCAGTCCCTGTGGGATTCCGTCCGCTCGCGAGTGCTCCCATCGTCGATGGCGTCATCGGAATCTATTTCGGCACCCTGCGTGACAACTCGCTCAACTACTTGTATTGCAACAACTACGTCATTGATGGCTACTCCGACGACATGGTCTATCTGAGCAACGTCGACCTCTTGGGCTATCGCTGGCCCGAGGCGATGCTCCTGTATGATTCGATGAGCGGCCTGAATTATGCGCAATTCAGCTATAGCCTGGCGCGTGACGACAGTAGGCGATACAATCGTCTCTACCGTAAGTTGTGCCGCACCTACGGTCTTCCCGTGAGCGTGGTGCGTGGCGCTCATCCCCAAATCACGTGGGTGGGTGGCGATGGCAGGGGCTACGTCACGCTGAGTCGCAACTACAGCGGCAACCGCTTCTTCACGTTGCTCTCTTTTGGCTACTAAGCGCCCTCTTCCGCCGCTCACGCGTCATCGTCTGATTGAGCCAGAATGCCCTGGAAAGGGGAGTAATCCTTTCCAGGGCATTCTGTTTCAGTCTTTCTAAGGTCGTGGCAATGTGACTACTTCACAAGGACCTTGCGGACGCTGCCGTCAGACATCTGGATGATGTTGATGCCTGACTGAGCTTGCTGGATGCGGCGGCCGTCGATGGTGAAGCGTGCAACCTCGTGGACGTTGCTGGTCGTGGTCACGTTGTCGATGCCACTGCCACCCTTGTATTTGCCCAGCTTGCAGCAAGCCGAGTTCTCGATGGGGCAGTCAAGCTTGTTGGCTGTGTTGTGCTTGTTGACCATGGCGGCAAAGACGAGTTGGTTACGTTTCCACTCGTTCTTCAAGGTAATGGTGTAGGTCGCGGTGAACTCGTTGCCCTTCCAGGTGATGGGGTCGCCCCAAGAACTGTTGTAGTAGCGAATCACGTGCATTTGATAATAATTGCTGCCGGCACCCGCTTGCCTTCTGGCCTTGATGCTGTCTTCGGTCATGTAGATCGTGAGCAGGCCCGTTGCCTTGTCAAAGGCATTGTTGCACTTGCCGTTGATGGTGAACGTCACCTCGGTGGAGTCGGCGTTGGGAGCTGCATCCACATTGAGAGTCACGTTAGAATACTGTTGCAGCTGGTTGTTGACGATGCTCTTAATTTCAGCAGCGCTGCCGGGGATCGTCACGTTGTCTTTCTCGCCTTGGAGGTACTGAGAGTCAAAGATGGCGCGGCGGTTGAACATCATAGCGGGGGCGTAAGTGCCACCACCCTCGTTGTAGAGCCAGGTGAGTTCCTTATCGCAAGGTTGGGTCAGCCAGTCGCTGTAATAGCCCTCGTGGTGGCACACGGCAGCCACTTTTGAGAGGTCATAGTCCTTGAGGGCCTCGTGCAGGAAGCCTGCCACTCGTGGGCAGTTGCTGCAACTCTCGGTGGTGAACTCCTCGATGATGACATTGCGCGGATAGAGGTCGGAAACGATAGCCACGGTACCTTCGGCCACTTTGTCCTCGGCCTGGTTGTCTTGGCCGTTCACTTTGTTGATGGTGATGGCCAAATGGCTTTCCTTGGGCTCGCTCTCTGCGGGCAAGGTGATGTTGAGTGTTTGCTTGCCCGAGGCAGAAATGGCAGAGGCGAATTTGTGGTGAATGAGCTCGCCGTCAACGCCGTTGGTCGTGATCGTGTAGTCGATGTTGTTGATGGCCAGCCTGCCCATGTTGGAGATTTCAAGAGGGATGTTGATGGGATAGCCCACGCTTCCACCCACTTTTCCAAAGTCCTTGGGCGTTGCGGCATTGTCGGTGAATTCACCTTCTAATTCCAGTTGCGTGGCCAGCGTGCCATAACTGTTGCCATCCGTCCATCTGGTTACGGATTGCGAACTGCGTATCCATAAGCCGTCGGTTTGGTTTTTCACGGCATATAGCACAATGGGGTACTTGCCAGCGCTGCTGGCTGCATTAGTGACGGTGAAGTGAATGCCCACATAGCATCCCTCGGCAGGAATGGTGTAGGGGGTCGTCAATTGTACCACGTTGGGACGGCCCTGCTTGTAGTTTCCTTCATCGCCGCCTGTGAGGGTTGATTTGTCGATCGCCTGCACGTAGTCGGCATTATCCAGGTTGCTGGGCAGGTTTTTACTGAAGAAAATCTTAATGTCGTTCAAAACCGACAGGTCGCGCAGATAGAACTTCATGGATTTCACTTGCTTGCCGGCCACCATGCCAGTTGCTTTGAGGGCGGCATCGAAGCTCTCTGCTTTTTCGGTACCTAAGCCGTTTCGGTTGTTATTGTCAGCAACAAGACCCCACCACATGGTGTTGCTTCCAGTCCTGAACACAGGCGAGCTCGCTGTTGCAGGCTCGGCATTGCGTGCTGGATTCATCAGTACCAATTGCGCTTGGGCAACGTATCCTGCCAACAAGAGCAAAGCAAGAAATAATCTTTTTTTCATAGAGTTATCATTTTTAATCCGCAGCATTGATAAAATCAGTTTGTTGTTGATAAGGTATAGAAAGACGCTAAGTCGATTATAATGTTCATTGCCCTACGGGCTGCGGGTCAGCAGTCAACAAAAATTATAATCTTATCGGCAAAGATATAAAAAAATCATATACATTTGACATAAATACGATGTCTTTTTTGAATTTTTGTGAACCACAATCGTTTTTCATCATAAAAACGGCCAGTCGCGTGTGGTTATACGTCAAAACATGCCCTGGGGTGAGTGAACCCTTCCAGAGCATGTTTTTCTCGCGCCCCTTCTAATTTTTAGTAGTCCACCTCGTTGTTCATCATCTGCTCGGTGTCCCAGGGAGCGGGATCGCCGCCCAAGTACTTGTGGAACCACTCAAGATGGGCGTTGTAGTACACGGGCATCGACTTCATCGTGTCGGGCCAGTGGCCGTCGTTGCTGAAGATAATCAGGCGGGAGGGAATGCCCAGCGTCTGCAACGTGTTGAAGTATTGCAGGCTCTGCGTGTAGCTCACGCGGTAGTCGCGCTCGCCCGTGATAATGAGCGCCGGGGTCTTGAAGTTGTGCACGTATTCCGATGGCGAGAACTTCTTGTAGAGCTCGCTGTTCCATGGCTGCCCCTTGAGGTCGAAGTTGGGGAACCACAGCTCTTCGGTGGTACCCCACATCGAGCGCAAGTCGTAGAGACCCATCATCGAGGCCAGGCACTTGAAGGGATGCTCGTGGCCTTGTAGCCAGTTCATGAAGTAGCCGCCATAGCTCCAGCCCATAGCGCCCATGCGGTTCTCGTCAACGTAAGGCAGTTTGGCCAGCGCGTCGGTCACTTTCATCACGTCCTCGTAGGGGTAGCCGCCCCAGTCGCCCGAAATCTCGGTGCAGAAGGCTTGCCCGCGCCCCGTTGACCCGTGAGGGTTGGGGTAGGCCACCACGTAGCCTGCGCCAGGATAGACCTGCCAGTCGCCACGGAAGCTGTTCATCCACTGCATTTGAGGGCCGCCGTGCACGTTGATCACGAGGGGATATTTCTTGCTGGGGTCGAAGTTGTGGGGCTTCACGATGAAGCATTGCACCTGTTCGCCGCCAGCGCCTTCAACCCACATCGTTTCGCATGGACGAATGTCGACTTGCTCTTCAAGCGCCTGGTTGAGGAAAGTGAGTTGCTCTTCCTTCTTGCCGTCTTTGCTGCGATACAAGGCTGTGGGCTTGCCAGTGGTCGAGTAGGTATAGTAGAAATAGCCGTCTTTGCCCATGGCATAGCTGCCTATGGCGCGGTCGGGAATCGCCTTGCTGATTTTGTTGCTCTTGAGCTCAATCTTGTAGAGCGGGCGAACACCCAACTCTTGAACGGTAAAGTAGATGCTCTTGCTGTCGGCGCTCCACTGGTAGGAGTCCACCCAGTTGTCGATGCACTCGCTCAGTACGGTCTTGGCTCCTGTGGCGCGGTCATAGAGGGCTAAGCGAAAGCGGTCGCTCTCGTGACCCGGAACGGTCTGGAAGCGATAGGCGATATAGCGTCCGTCGGGCGAGTATTGGGGGCTGCCGTCCCATGCTGGGTTGTCGCCGGTGATGCAGCGCGGCTCGCCGCCGGTGGCGGGTACCAACCACAGGTCGCAATTGGTGTTGGCCTCGGGATGGCTGGTGTGGTTGCTCACGAAACAGAGTTCCTTGCTGTCGGGCGAGAACGTGAAACCGTCGTCATTGCCAAACGTGGGCGACACGTATTTGCCGGGCGTGACATCGGTATAGGTCTTGGCGGTCATGTCGTACACGATCACGTGGGCGTAGCGGCCGTCGGCGTATGAGGTCCAGTGGCGATAGAGTAGCTTGTCGGCGATATGGCCTTGCACGGGACCCTCTTCCTTTTTCTTCATGCGCTCGACCATGGCCTGCGGGTCGGTCAGGTCAGGATACACTTCGGCAGAGAATGCCAGCAAGTTGCCATCGGGGCTGAGTACAGCGTCGTTAGCCCCTAAGGGGTAGTTGGTCACTTGCTCGGCGGTGCCGCTCGCCACGTTGTAGCGAAAGATTTGAGGGGTTTTCTCCTCCTTGCCGTCTTGCCCGATTTTGGTGGCTTTGCCGTTGTAGTAAATCCACTGGCCGTCAGCGCTCCATTGCGCGCCGCTCGATTTGCCGTCGAGCATGGGCTTGAATGTGGGTGCGCCTTTGCCGTCGAGGCGCATCAGGTTGATGGCACTCGATTGCGTGTGGGCTTTGAGGTCTTGCGTCGACACGCTGAAAGCCAGCGTTTTCCCGTCGGGGCTCAACTTGAGGCCGCTCACGCCCTTGATGGCGTATAGGTCACGAATCGTGAAAGCCCTTTTCGATTGTGCTTGCGTTGTTGCTATTGCCATGATTGCAATGAGACAGGTTACGATTTTTTTCATTGTTCGGGTGAATTATAGAATTGAATGGATTTGCGTTTTTTGCTCGCCGCCGATGCGCGCTGTGAGGTTTATTTTTGCAAATTTAGATAAAATGATTCGATTTTGGGCCAGCCTTGGCGGTTTTTCTGGTTGTAGGGCGAAATTTATCCAGATTATAATGCCTATTTGAAACTTATTCACTAATTTTGCAACCATTAGCAAGCATAGTTTTTGCGGCTTGTTTTGATTGTGGCAATGAACAGCCATTAATATCATTTTCTCTCTTGTAGATATGATTTTCAACAAATTATTATACTCAAAACCGTTAAGGGCACTTCGTGTCAAGACTGCTCCGCGCTGGCTCGTCCTGGTTGTCGACATGCTCATTGTGTCGTGCAGCTACTGGATGCTTGCTTTGAGCGACATCTTGAGCGGGACGGCTTCCGGTATTCTGGACCCGATAGGTGTTTGGCTGCTTATCTTGACGGTTTATTTCTTAGTCACGTTTTTCTCCAGGAGCTATACCCGCATTATCAGGCTCTCGGTGATTGAGGATCTGTACCGCGAGTTTGTGGTCGTCATGCTGGCTACCTCCTCCCTGCTGGCCATCAATGTGCTGGTGCTGCTGGTCACTGGAGAGACGTTGATGAGCATCATGCACATTATTATTGTGGGCATCGTCTCGTTTGCTTTCTTGGTGATGGAGCGTTTCCTCGCCAAGCAGCTCTATGCCCATCTCATGCAACTCGATACCGGCCGCAAGCGGGTGATCGTGTTAGGCACGTCGATTAACTCGCTTATCTTGGCCAACGCGCTCAAGAGCGAGATTAATGGCAAGTATCGCCCCGTGGGCCTGCTCAGCAGCAAGCGCAGCAAGACGGGCAGCGAGATTAACGGTTTCAAGGTCTACAGCTACGACCCTGAGACGTTGGTCGACACCTTTGTGAGAAACGGGATTCACGCGCTGATTTTCAATTCCGAGAATATTGGGCTCATGCGCAGCGGATTTGCCGATTTCTTCATGAAACACAACCTGAAGCTGCTCTCCATCAATGATGTCCGGGAATTTGAGGCCGACGAGACGGCCGAGGAGGCGAGCGGTGGCATTTCGACCCATGTCAAGGAAGTGCAAATCGAGGATCTCCTGGGGCGTGACCTCATTGTGCTCAACAGCACCCTTGTGCGCTCCCACATCAGCCACTCGTGTGTGCTCATCACGGGCGCATGCGGCAGCATTGGAAGCGAGATTGTGCGCCATGTGGCGGTCTACAAGGCCGATAAAATCGTTTTGGTTGACCAAGCTGAAACGCCCATGCACGACTTAGCCCTTGAAATGCAAAAAAAGTTTCCTGAGGCCGATGTGGCTCTCTTTATCGGCGATGTGCAGAACCGCGACCGCATGGAAGAGGCCTTCAAGACCTACCGTCCTAAATATGTCTTTCATGCCGCGGCCTACAAGCATGTGCCCATGATGGAGCTCAACCCTGTGGAGGCTGTGCTCACCAATGTGATGGGGACGCGCAACATTGCCGACCTCGCGGTCAAGTATGGCGTCTACAAGTTTGTGATGATTTCCACCGACAAGGCTGTGAACCCGAGCAACGTGATGGGGTGCACCAAGCGCCTTGCCGAGATTTACACCCAGTCGCTTTTCTTCTATCTCAAAGACCAGGGGAATGGCACGCAGTTCATCACCACCCGGTTTGGCAACGTGCTTGGCTCTAATGGCTCGGTCATCCCGCTTTTTCGCAAGCAAATTCGAGAAGGCGGCCCCGTCACCGTCACGCATCGCGAGGTCATCCGCTATTTCATGACGATTCCCGAGGCCTGCTCGCTCGTGCTGGAGGCCGGGTGCATGGGGCGTGGCGGTGAGATTTATATCTTCGACATGGGCAAGCCCGTCAAAATCTATGACCTGGCTACCCGCATGATTTCGCTGGCGGGCTTGCGCCCGGACATCGACATCAAAATCGTCGAGATTGGCCTTCGCCCAGGCGAGAAACTCTACGAGGAGCTGCTCAGCGACGAGGAGGCCCCCACCAAGACCGATAATGATAAAATCATGATTGCTAAGGTGCGCACCTACGATTTCACAACGGTGCGCGGCGCGATTGCCACCATTATCAAGTGTGCTGCCGAGGGCAGGGTGCATGACATGATTTGTCACATGAAGGAGTTTGTCCCCGAGTACCATAGCTGCAACTCCGAGTTTGAGAAAATCGACCAGGAACTCAAGCGGTGCAGCGACAAGCGAGAAGAGTCCATCCCCGCTTGCGACCCGTAGAGGCGCGTCGCCCGTGGCTTTCGTTAGAAATACAATAGCATAATTACTGAAATCACTAAAAACAAGGAAAACAAATGGCTTCAATTTTAAAACCTCATCTCCCCATCGCTATCTGTAGCGACCATGCGGGCTTTGCCACCAAGCAGGCCGTGATGCGTTATCTTGACGACCAAGGCATCGCCTACAAGGATTTCGGGACCTATAGTGACCAAAGTTGCGACTATCCCGACTATGCCCACCCGGCTGCATTCGCCGTGGAGCGTGGCGAGTGCTACCCGGGCATCGCCATTTGCGGCAGCGGCGAGGGGGTGAACATGACCGTGAACCACCACCCAGGCATTCGCTCGGCTCTGTGCTGGCTGCCCGAAATTGCCCGCTTAGCTCGTCAGCACAACAATGCTAACTTTATCGCGCTGCCAGGCCGCTTCGTGACCGACGACGAGGCCATTGCCATGGTCAAGGAGTTCCTCAGCACCGATTTCGAGGCTGGCCGGCACCAGCGCCGCATCAAGAAGATTCCCGTGCCCCCCGAGGGCGAGTGACCCATGCCTGGCTGCCCACAGCGATGCCTTGACACGCGCTCCACACGCGCTATCGATCATTAAACCTATTAACTTGATATAAAAAAACAATTATCATGAGTGAAAAAAAAATCCGGCTTGAAAGTGACCTCTTAGGCGAGCTTCAAGTTCCTGAAAACGCCTACTATGGCGTCCAGACCCAACGTGCCATCAACAACTACCGCATCTCGGCGCTGCACATGTGCGACTTCCCTGAATATGTCAACGCCATTGCCTACGTCAAGAAAGCTGCCATGATGGCGAACAATGAGCTTGGCGTGATCAACGACGAAATCAAAACTGCCGTGTGCCAAGCGTGTGACGAGATTCTCGACGGCAAGTTCCACGAGGACTTCCCCGTCGACATGATGCAAGGCGGCGCCGGCACCAGCGTGAACATGAATGCCAACGAGGTAATCGCCAATCGTGCCCTGGAAATCATGGGACACCACAAGGGCGAGTACCAGTATTGCTGGCCCAACGACCACTTGAACTGCGGCCAGTCGACCAACGACGTGTATCCCACCACGATTCGCCTGACTTTCATCCTGCTCAACCACAAGCTGGTGAAGAGCTTGAAAAACATGATTGCCGCCATGCGCGCCAAGGGCGAAGAATTCAAGGATGTGATCAAGATGGGGCGCACACAGCTGCAAGACGCTGTGCCCATGACCAGTGGACAGGAGTTTAACGCATTTGCCTGCAACATGGAGGAAGAGGTGCTGAACCTCGACCGCAACGTGCGTCTGCTCCACGAGATCAACATGGGGGGCACGGCCATCGGCACCGGGCTGAATGCCGTTCCGGGCTTTGCCGCGCTCTGCACCAAGAAACTGGCCGCGCTCACCGGCGAGCCATTTGAGCTTGCAGGCGACCTCGTGGAGGCTACCCCCGACACGGGAGCCTACGTCTCCTACAGTGGCGCCTTGAAGCGCTTGGCCGTGAAGTTGAGCAAGATTTGCAACGACCTGCGCCTCATGGCCAGCGGCCCTCGTTGCGGCTTGCACGAGATTAACTTGCCTCCCAAGGCTCCTGGCAGCTCCATCATGCCGGGCAAGGTGAACCCTGTGATTCCCGAGGTGACCAACCAGGTTTGTTTCAAGGTGATTGGCAACGACACCACCGTGTCGTTTGCCGCCGAGGCTGGGCAACTCCAACTCAACGTGATGGAGCCCGTCATCACCGAGAGCATCATCGAAAGCCAGATTTGGCTGACCAATGCCATCGACACCCTCACCCGCGAGTGCATCGAGGGCATCACCGTGAATGCCGACCGCACTGCCGAGATGGTGAAGAACAGCATCGGCATTGTAACCGCCCTCAACCCCTACATTGGCTACAAGCAAAGCACTAAGGTTGCCAAGGAGGCGCTGGAGACCAACCGATCGGTTTACGACATCGTGCTGGAAAAAGGCCTCATGGACAAGAAATCGCTCGACGAGGCGCTGAATCCCGCGCAAATGCTCCAAAGCAGCCACAAGTTCTCAATCTAAGGGCTTGCGCGGCCCCGATCCAGAGAGGGAGTGTGCCTTAAAAACACGCTCCCTCTATTGCTCTATGCAGGCACGGGCTCATGCGCACCCTGGATCAGGAAAAAGATTTTTCGCTAAAAGGTTCGCCATATCGAAATAAATGACTACCTTAGCACTTTGAAATACAATCAAGTGTACTGTAACTTAAAAACAACCATTTAATAACATCTTTCAATTATGGTAAGAGATACTGAACTTTTCAACATCATCGAGAAAGAGCACAACCGCCAGCTTCACGGCATGGAGCTGATTGCGAGCGAGAACTTTGTGAGTGAGCAAGTGATGCAGGCCATGGGCTCGTGCCTCACCAATAAGTATGCCGAGGGCTACAGCGGACATCGCTATTATGGCGGATGCCAGTTTGTGGACGAGAGTGAGACTTTGGCCATCGAGCGCATTAAGAAGCTGTTCGGCGCCGAGTATGCCAACGTGCAACCCCACAGTGGCGCGCAAGCCAACATGGCCGTGTTCATGACCTGTCTTAAACCCGGCGACAAATTCATGGGATTGAACTTGTCGATGGGCGGGCACCTGTCGCACGGCAGCCCAGTGAACTTCTCGGGTATTATGTTCCAGGATTGTGAGTATGATGTCAAAAAAGATACAGGTCTCGTTGACTATGACATGATGGAGGAAGTGGCGCTGCGCGAGCGCCCCAAGCTCATCGTGGGCGGCGCGAGCGCCTACAGCCGCGACTGGGACTACGAGCGCATGCGGGCGATTGCCGACAAGGTGGGAGCCCTGCTCATGATTGATATGGCTCACCCTGCAGGCCTCATCGCTGCGGGCTTGCTCAAGAACCCATTGAAGTATGCCCACATCGTCACCTCGACTACCCACAAGACCTTGCGCGGCCCTCGTGGCGGTATCATCTTGCTGGGTAAGGACTTCGAAAATCCGTGGGGAAAGACCACCAAGAAAGGAGTCGTGCGCAAAATGTCGTCGCTGATCGACTCGGCTGTCTTCCCAGGTGTGCAGGGCGGCCCGCTTGAGCATGTGATCGCTGCCAAGGCTGTCGCTTTTGGCGAGGCGCTGCAACCCGAATTCAAGGAATACCAGACCCAAGTCAAGAAAAACGCTGCCGTGATGGCACAGGCATTTCTCGACAAGGGCTACAAGATTTGCACGGGCGGCACCGAGAATCACAGCATGCTCATCGACTTGCGCCCCAAGTTCCCCGAACTCACGGGAAAAGTGGCCGAGAACGCCCTTGTAGCTGCCGACATCACCGTCAACAAGAACATGGTTCCCTACGACGACCGTAGCGCTTTCCAAACCTCGGGCTTGCGCATTGGCACGCCTGCCATGACCACTCGTGGCGCTAAGGAAGAGCTCATGCCACAAATCGTTGAGCTCATCGACACCGTTCTGCAAAAGCCAGAGTGCGAGGCTACGATCAAGTCTGTCCGCGAGAAAGTGAACAGCATCATGAAGGACTATCCCATGTTTGCCTGGTAATTTTGCTCTCCCACGATAACAAAAAGAGAGGCGTGTCAAAAAGTGACACACCTCTCTTCTCTTTTTGCCCCGAAAATCGGGAGAAAATGTAGAGTTCAACAGCAAATGCAAAATTAGGGAAAGTTTCCGAAGAAAAAGCCGTTATCGCTTCATCGTGTTTCCCTCATAGTAGTTGATAAACGCCTGGTTCACCATCTTATTGCCGCCAGGGGTGGGGTAGTCGCCGCTGAAGTACCAGTCGCCTGGAGTTTGTGGGCAAGATTGGTGCAGCCCGTCGATGGATTGGTAGATGATTTTGACCTCGGTCTTGATCTCCTCGCTGGTGATCATCTCCACAATCTTGGCCGAGATTTGCTCGTCAGAAAATGGCTCATAAATCTCTTTCACGTGGTTCACGATCTTTTCCTTGGGCAGCTGCTCTTGAGCCTTGCACTTGTAGTAGACCTCATCAATCACATTTTGCATTTTCCCGCCCTTGAGCAGCTGAATAGCGGCCCTGAAGGCGCAGAACTCTGCCATGCGCGACATGTCGATGCCATAGCAATCGGGATAGCGCACTTGAGGCGATGACGACACAATGATGATGCGCTTGGGGCTGAGGCGGTTGAGGATTTTCACAATCGACTGCTTGAGCGTTGTGCCGCGCACGATGCTGTCGTCAATCACGACCAGGTTGTCAATGCCGTCTTGCACTTGCCCGTAGGTCACGTCGTAGACGTGAGCCGCAAGCTCGTTCCGGCTCTCGCCCTCGGCGATAAAGGTGCGCAACTTGATGTCCTTGTGGGCAATCTTCTCGCTTCGGATGCGGTGAGCCAGGATTTTGGCCAGCTGGCTGTCGTAGTCGGGCGCGGCGGGATCGAGGCGCTTGATTTGCTCCAATTTCTCCTTTTGCAAGAACTCATCGATGCCCTCTATCATGCCCATGTAGGCCACTTCGGCCGTGTTGGGGATGAACGAGAAGATGGTGTGGTCATAGTCGTAGTCCACGGCTTGCAAGATGGGCTTGGCCAGCGACTTGCCCAACAGCTTGCGCTCTTTGTAGATGTCGGTGTCATTGCCTCGCGAGAAATAAATGTGCTCAAACGAGCAGCGCTTGTTGGTGGCCTCGGGGAGAATTTGCAGAGAGGTCAAGTCGCCGTTCTTGCGCACAACGATAGCCTGGCCAGGCTTGATTTCTTGGATTTGCTCCAATTGCAAGTTCATGACCGTCTGAATGGGCGGGCGCTCCGAGGCGGCCACGAAAATCTCTTCGTCGGCGTAGAAGTAGGCTGGCCTGATGCCATGCGGGTCGCGCATCACAAAGAGGTCACCGCTGCCTGTGGCTCCGCATATCACGTAGCCGCCGTCCCACGTAGCCGCGGGATGCTCAAGCACTTCCTTGAAATCAAGGTTGTCCTCAATCTTCTGGGTCATCTCCGCCCCTATGATGCCTTGCTCGCGATATTTGCGATACAGGGTGTGGTTCGCCTTGTCGAGCGACTCGCCAAGTTGCTCTAATAAGATGTGAGTGTCGCTGTACACCCTCGGGTGCTGGCCGCGGCTCACGATGTCGTCAAAGATTTCATTAACATTGGTCATGTTGAAGTTGCCACACATCATCAAGTTGCGTGACCGCCAGTTGTTGCGGCGCAAGAAGGGGTGCACATAGCTGATGCCCGACCTGCCCGTTGTGCTGTAGCGCAAGTGCCCCATGTAGACTTCTCCCACAAAGGGCAAGCTGGCGGCATCGACACCCTGGGTGAGTGCCGTGTGGATTTGCGACCGTCCTTTCTCAAAAATCTCGGTGATGGCTCCCGAGCCCAGCGCGCGCTCACGGAAAACGTATTCCTCGCCCGGTTTCGCGCCCATGTACACGCATCCCAGCCCCGCACCCTCTTGGCCGCGGTTGTGCTGCTTCTCCATGAGCAGGTACATCTTGTTGAAGCCGTAGAGATAGGTGCCGTATTTCTCTTTATAGTAACTGAGCGGTTTGCGCAACCTAATCATCGCGATGCCGCATTCGTGTTTCAGCACTTCCATTGTCGTAGTGATTGATATAGTGGTTAAATCGTTAAAATAGCCAACATGCTCCGATACTCGCGAGCCTTGCCGAAGTCACCCCCCCGGCAAGGCGCTTTTAAGCGACAAAGGTACAACTTTTTCTCCTGTGTCTGCGGTCATCGTGTGTTAAAAAATTACGTGAGATGCCCGTAGCGCTGGGGCGGCTACAGCCATTTCATGTAGGCAAAGTCCTGGCGGTGTGGCAGGTTCTTGTTCCAGGGGTAGACGCGGAACGCATAATGGAACACGCCGGAATTTTTCAAATTCTCTTTCAGGTGGTAGGTCACAATATCGCCCTCCACGCTTTCGGGCTTCATGGCGATGGTCTCGCTAAACTTCAGCTCGGCACCCTCTTTCTGGTAAATCACCAGCTCGATGCCTAAGTCGTTGGTCAGCCCGTTGGTGTTCAGCTTGATGATCGCTTCGACGGCCTCGCCATTGCTGGAGGCATTCTTGAGCGAGTCGCTCAGCTGGATGTCCTCGGCATGCACGCCATCCCACCGGTCGACCACATGCTCTTTCCAGGCCACAATCTCCTTGGCCAGCGCGTAGCCGTTGGCGTGAAGTTTCTTGCTGCGAGCGGCCTCGGTGGTGTAGAAGCGCTCAATGTAGTCTTTCAGCATGCGCGACATGGTGTAGTTGGGGGCGATGGTGGCGATGCTGCGCTTGATGTATTGAATCCATTCGGGACTGTAGCCCTTGGAGTTCTTGGCAAAATAGAGCGGGATAATCTGGTGCTCCAGCATGGAGTAGATGGTGGCGGCGTCAAGCTTGTCCTGCTGCGCCTGGTCGGTGTAGGTGCGCTGTGCCGTCAGCGCCCAGCCTGCGCCCTCGCGGTAGCCCTCGTACCACCACCCGTCGAGCACCGAGAAGTTGAGCAGGCCATTCATCTCGGCTTTTTCTCCCGAGGTGCCCGAGGCCTCTAAGGGGCGAGTAGGGGTGTTGAGCCAGATGTCCACGCCCGTGACGAGCCGTTTCGACACGGCCATATCGTAGTTTTCCAAGAAGATGATCTTGCCTTGGAATTGGGGCATCTTGCTGATGTCAACAATGTGGCGAATCAAGTCCTTGCCTGCCCCATCGGCGGGGTGCGCCTTGCCGGCGTAAATGAACTGGACTGGGAATTGTGGATTGTTCACAATCTTGTCGAGGCGGTCAAGGTCGGTGAAGAGCAAGTGGGCACGCTTGTAGGTCGCGAAGCGGCGCGCGAAGCCGATGAGCAGCGCGTCGGGGTTGATTTTGTCAACAATCGACATGATGCGGGCAGGGTCGCCCTGGTTTTTCAGCCAATTGTTGCGGAAGTCGCGTTTCACAAAATTGATGAACTTGTTTTTCAGTTGCTTGCGCAGTTCCCAAATCTCCTCGTCGGGCACGGTGAGGATGGGTGCCCATGTGCTGAGTTCTTCTTGGTGGTCCAAGTAGTCGTTGCCAAACACCTTCCGGTAGTACGCTTTCCACTCGCTTGCGGCCCAAGTCGGCATGTGCACGCCATTGGTCACGTAGCCCACATGAGATTCCTCGGGGGCAAACCCTTTCCAAATCCCGGCAAACATTTTGCGCGAGACCTGGCCGTGCAGCCAGCTCACCCCATTGCTCTCTTGCGTGGTGTTCAAGGCGAACACGCTCATCGAGAATCGCTCCTGCGAGTCGGGATTCTCGCGCCCCATGTTCATGAGGTCTTGCCAGGTGATGCCCAGCTTGGGCGGGAAGTCGCACATGTACTTGCCAAATAGCCCCTCGTCAAAGTAGTCGTGCCCGGCCGGCACGGGCGTGTGGACGGTGTAGAGCGAGGAGGCGCGCACCATTTCGAGCGCCTCGTGGAAGCTCAGCCCCTCGTCCTGCACGTAGTCGACTAAGCGCTGGAGATTCAAGAATGCGGCGTGCCCCTCGTTGCAGTGGTAAATTTGGCTATTGATGCCCAATTTCTTCAGCATCATGATGCCGCCGATGCCGAGCAGGTACTCCTGCTTGATGCGGTTTTCCCAGTCGCCGCCATAGAGTTGATGAGTGATGGGGCGGTCCCATTCCGAGTTGAGGTCGGTGTCGGTGTCCATGAGGTAGAGTTTCATGCGCCCCACATTCGCGCGCCAAATGTTGGCATAGACGATGTGGCCGGGATAGGGCACCTCCAGGAGCATCTGCTTGCCGTCCTCGTCGAGCACGGGTTCAATGGGCAGCTGGTTGAAGTTTTGCGCCTCGTAGTTGGCGATTTGCTGCCCGTCCATCGAGAGCGTCTGCGTGAAGTAGCCATAGCGGTACAGGAAGCCCACCGCGGTCATGTTGATGCGGCGGTCGCTGGCCTCCTTGATGTAGTCGCCAGCGAGAATGCCCAGGCCGCCCGAGTAAATCTTCAGGGCATTGCAGAGCCCGTATTCCATGCTGAAATAGGACACTGAAGGGCAGTCGTTGAGCATGGGCTCCTTGAGGTAGTCCTTGAATTGCGCGTACACGGTGTTGATGCGTTCCATCATCACCGAGTCCTTTAAGATTTCGCCAAGTCGTTCCGACGAAATCTTCTGAAGCATCAGCACTGGGTTTTCGCCAGTCGCTTGCCACAGTTCCCGGTCAAGGTCGTGGAAGAGCCTTTTACCCTCGCAGTTCCAAACCCACCACAGGTTTTTCGACAGTTCTTCAAGTTTTTTCAGCCTGTTGGGCAGTTCTGACTTGACGGTAATGCTTCTCCATTGGGGAGTGTTTGAATCGCTAACTTTTATTTTCATCATCGTAGGGATTGATAGATTGATTCACTTGATTCACTTGATTCGCTTGATGGTTTGGGCTGGTCGTCCATGAGCTCGTCAGCCATGGCCAGCTGGCGGCTCTCAACCCGTTGCATAGCCTGGGCGTAGGCAACCTCATAGTAAGGCATGAAGTATTCCCACGTCGCTGCCCTGGCCGTTCTTTGGGCGGCTTTGCGGCACCTGCGCATCTGGGCTGGAGTCATCATCAGCGCGTTGCTCATCCATTTCGAGACTGCTGCCACGGTCTCGCCATAGTTGGAGTCGGTGCGATGAATCACTTCAACGCCGCTTTTCGCCAGGCCGCTGCCAAACTCGTTGAGCACCCATTGCCCGAAGCCTGCCAGGTCGGTCGTGATGGCGGGCACGCCAAATGCGATGCTTTCAAGTGGCGTGTAGCCCCACGGCTCGTAGTAGGAGGGAAAGATGCTCAAATCCATGCCGATGAGCAAGTCGTAGTAGGTCTTGTTGAAAATGCCATCGTTGCCATTCAGGTAGGAGGGCACATAGATGACTTTCACGCTGTCGCTCAACTCGTTGTGTAGCCCAAGGGCATTAATCCTGTTGTAGATGCAGTCGGTTTGGGGGCGGTGAATCGTGTGGGTGATCACTGGGTTAAATAGACTCATGGTCGCTTTGCGGGCCACAGCTTGCTGCAAGTCGGTTCTCGCCGAGTCGGTCCAGGCCGGAACCATCACCAGCGCGATAATCTTGCGGTCAAGCGAGCTGAGTTGGTTTAATTGGTGA
Source organism: uncultured Porphyromonadaceae bacterium (assembly GCA_902489275.1). Taxonomy (GTDB): domain Bacteria; phylum Bacteroidota; class Bacteroidia; order Bacteroidales; family Muribaculaceae; genus Sodaliphilus. The sequence goes on along the minus strand of CABTZK010000004.1, from coordinate 52,630 downwards.
CGGGTCATGTTGAGCGCGTCGAAAACCACGTCGATTCCCTTGTTCCTCCACTCGCTGCGTCCCGAGGTGCACACTAACAAGGTGTCAGGGCCAAAGTCCTCGCCCGTCAGGCTGCGAGCCACTTGCAGCAGGCAAGCGCGAGCCTCCTCGCGCGCCTTGTTGAACTGGTCGCCTTTGGGTACAAATCGTTGCTCAAAGGCGTTGGGCGTGACCAGGGGCTGGCGTTCCAGCAGCTGCAAGGCCTCGCGGGCGGTCACCTCGCTCACGGTCGTGAATGAGTCGGCTTGCTGAGCGGCGGTTTTCTCTAAAGAGTGCTTCGACTGCATGTTGAGCTCGCAAGCCATCTGGTCGCCATTGTAGCCTGCTAAGTAGTCGTAGAGGGGCTTCCCGTTGCCGCAGATGCTCCGCCCGATGCTGGTGGCGTGGGTCGTGAACACGGTTCCCACACTGGGCAGTTGCGCTTTGACGTAGAGCAGTCCCATGCCCGTCATCCACTCGTCGAAGTGGGCAACGACACGCCTTGCTTTCCCCTGCCGCCACTTCACAATGCGCTCGATAACGAGGGCGGCGCCATAGGCAAACATGCACGACTCGTCATAGTCTCCGTAGGCGTGGAGCGAGTCGACGCGGAACAGGTCCCACATCTTGGCGTAAAGTTCGTTTTTGTAGGCGAAAAGAGGGCGGTAGTTGACTAAAATGGCGATGGGGCTGCCTGGGACATTCCAGCGGCCCACCCTCACGCTCATCCCGCCCGGAAACTTGGCCGTGGCCTTCCAATCGGCAAGAAGGGATGCTGATTCGGTAAAGAAAGGGGACTCTTTGTCTTTGCTCCACAAGTCGGGACCGATGAACAAGACTCGGTCCTTGTGTTTTTGCTGGAGGGTCCTGGCCTTGGTGGAGAGTACGGTATAGATACCGCCTACCTTATTGCAGACCTCCCAGCTAATCTCAAACAGCAAGTCAAGCATATAGTCTAAATTTTTTGTTCACAAAGGTATGAAAAAAATCCCAATGCGTCACTATTCCGCATTGGGATTTGAACAATTTTTTACAGCGTGTTGCTTGCAACTCGCTATTTAGGAGTGGGTTGCCGATTGCAGAGTCACCCTCTGCTTTTCCAGCCCCTCTAGAAAGGCGTCTGGGCTACACTTCCTCGTAGGGCACATCCTCGGCGCCGCCGTTGCCTTGCTGGCCGCCTTGTGGCCCTTGAGCGCCAGGATTCCCACCTTGGAAGCCTGCGCCAGGATTGGGGCCAGCCTGGCCGCCAGCCTGCTGGTACATGGCCGAGAACTTCTTGTTCAGTTCCTCCATGGCTGCGTTGATGCCCTGAATATCTTGATTCTTGTGCGCCTCTTTCAGCTTGTTGAGCGAGGCCTCAATGTCGGCTTTCTTGTCGGCAGGCAGCTTGTCGCCCGCTTCAGAGAGTGTCTTCTCGGTTTGGAAAATCATCGCGTCGGCCTCGTTGATTTTGTCGATGCGTTCTTTTTCTTTCTTGTCGGCTTCGGCGTTGGCCTCGGCTTCCTCTTTCATGCGCTTGATTTCGTCCTCGCTCAAGCCGCTGGAAGCCTCGATGCGGATGCTTTGCTCCTTGTTGGTGGCCTTGTCGATGGCTTTCACGTTCATGATGCCGTTGGCATCGACCTCAAACGAGACCTCGATCTGCGGAATGCCGCGGGGAGCCGGGGCAATGCCGTCGAGGTGGAACTTGCCCAGCGTCTTGCAGTCTTTCGCCATGGGGCGTTCGCCTTGGAGCACGTGGATTTCAACGCTTGGCTGGTTGTCAACAGCGGTCGAGAACACTTGGCTCTTGCGGGTGGGGATGGTGGTGTTGGCGTCGATGAGCTTGGTCATGACCCCGCCCAAGGTCTCGATGCCCACGCTCAGGGGCACCACGTCGAGCAGCAGCACGTCTTTCACCTCGCCGGTTACGACACCGCCCTGAATGGCAGCGCCCACGGCCACCACCTCGTCGGGGTTCACACCCTTGGAGGGCTCCTTGCCAAAGAATTTCTTGACGATCTCTTGAATGGCGGGAATGCGTGTCGAGCCGCCAACCAGGATAACCTCGTTGATGTCGCTGGTGCTAAGGCCAGCGTCGCTCAGAGCCTTGCGGCAAGGTTCAATCGTGTTTTGAATCAGGTCGTCGCACAGTTGCTCAAACTTGGCGCGGCTCAGCGTTTTCACCAAGTGCTTCGGAATGCCGTCGACGGGCATGATGTAGGGCAGGTTGATCTCGGTGCTCGTGGAGCTCGACAACTCGATTTTGGCCTTTTCGGCAGCCTCTTTCAGGCGCTGTAGGGCCATGGGGTCCTTGCGCAGGTCAACACCCTCGTCTTTCAAGAACTCCTCGGACAGCCAGTTGATGATTCTCTGGTCAAAGTCATCGCCACCCAAGTGGGTGTTGCCATTGGTCGCCTTGACTTCAATCACGCCATCGCCCATGTTAAGGATGGAAATATCGAAAGTGCCGCCACCTAAGTCAAACACGGCAATGTTCTTGTCGCTCGTGCCCTTGTCAAGCCCGTAGGCCAGGGCGGCGGCTGTAGGCTCGTTGACAATGCGCTCCACTTTCAGGCCGGCGATTTCTCCAGCCTCCTTGGTGGCCTTGCGCTGCGAGTCGTCAAAGTAGGCCGGCACGGTAATCACTGCGGTGTCTACCGTTTGACCCAGATAGTCCTCGGCGGTTTTCTTCATTTTCTGGAGCACCATGGCCGATATTTCCTGTGGGGTGTACTGGCGGCCCTCAATGTCCACGCGGGGCTGGTCGTTGCCATTATCCACCACTTGATAGGGAACGAGGCCGGCTTCTTTCGAGATTTGGTGATAAGGCTCGCCCATGAAGCGCTTGATGGAGTACACCGTCCTTGTCGGGTTGGTCACGGCCTGGCGTTTGGCGGGGTCGCCCACCTTGCGCTCGCCGCCGTCGACAAATGCAACAATCGAGGGCGTCGTATTGCGCCCTTCGCTATTTGGAATCACAACAGGATTCTTTCCTTCCAGTACCGCTACACAACTGTTAGTGGTACCCAAGTCAATACCAATAATTTTTCCCATCTTGAATGTATAAGTTTAATCGTTTTTATTTCGTGTTTCGATGCGACCGCGCTCATGGCGCGATTCACCTTTCAACAGCAAAGGCTGTGCCAAAATCCAGCAGAATGAAAAACTGACAAAAAACTGACACGCTGTCATTCGTGAATGACGTGTTGCCCATATCAAGAAATTCAAAAATTCTGCTCAAAAACTGACATTTTTCACTTGGTACACCTGCTCATTCTTGCCAAAAAAATTACTTAACTTAATGATTAATAGGGTGTAATGGATGGCGGATTTGCAATTTTCTGATAAATTGGCATTTCGTTTAATAGGTAGGACGTTTTCCCACCGATTTTGAGGAGTCCAAGTCAAAAAATCCATTTTTTAGGGATTTTAAGGAGCGGTTTAGCGATAATTTCTTAATTTTGCAATCCAATAGGCATTTTTGCCGATTGATGATGAATGATGGAAAAAATTCGAGTGAAAATCATGAACAAGAGCCCTCATGGGCTTCCCGCCTACGGCACGCCCATGAGCGCGGGCATGGACTTGCGCGCGTGGCTGCGCGAGCCGGTCGTCTTGCAGCCCTTGGAGCGCAAATTGATTCCAACGGGGGTTTATGTAGCCTTGCCGCAAGGCTACGAGTGCCAAATCAGGCCTCGGAGTGGCTTAGCCCTGAAGCGCGGCCTCACCCTGCTGAACACGCCAGGAACCATCGATGCCGACTATCGTGGCGAGATTGGGGTCATCATGGTCAACTTGGGCAATGAGCCGCAGATGATTGAAAATGGCGAGCGCATCTGCCAAATGGTTGTGGCGCGCCACGAGACGGTAGAGTGGCAGGCCGTGGAGCGCCTCGACGAGACCGAGCGGGGCGTGGGCGGGTTTGGCCACACGGGAGTGAAATGAGCATCAACATTTTTCATGACCTCTTTCTTAAATCGGGTGAATGATGAAGAAAGTTAGAACGATTTTTTTAGTCCTTTTGGGTGTGCTTGTCGTCACGCCCCTGTTGGCTAAGCCCAAGCGCCCCCTGCCGAGGAGCGAGAGCGACCGGCGCAAGGCCGAATACATATTCCTGGAAGCGCAAAACCAGAAACAGCAGGAGCACGGCGCCGCCTTTTTCGACTTGGTGCGCTACGCCCACCGGCTTGACCCCGAAAATACCGCTATTACCTATTACTATGGCTATTGCACAATCTTGATGCAAGATGTGACAAAAAGACAGTTTGAGGAGGGCTTGGCGCTCATGCGCCAGCATGTGGATGCCCATCCCACCGATTTCTACGAGTCGATGCTCTATAGCGATGCGTGCATGGCCGTGGGGCAAATCGAGGAAAGTGTGCGCGTGCTGAGGCAATTGTCGGTCGCTAAGCCCAACACGACCGAGATTCAGGCGCGTCTGGCCGATGCGTATGCCAGCTTGGGAGACTTTCCCGGCGTGATTGCCGTGTGCGACAGCATCGAGGTGACGCAAGGCAAGTCGGTGGCGCTCTCGGCACGCAAGGTGCAGGCCTACCAGGAACTCAACGACACGCTGGGGGCCTTGCGCGAGATGCACTCGCTGCTGAGCACGGCACCCAGGAATGCGAGCTACAACATGGCCATGGCCGCGATGCTGCAAAAGTTTGGCGAGGCCGACAGCGCGCTGGTGTATTTAGACCGCGCACAGCAGTATGAACCCGACAATGGCGCGACTTATCTTGCCAAGGCGAACTTCTACAGCCAGATAGGCGATTCGGTGAACTATGACCGCCAAATCGAGCTTGCGCTCGTGAGCAAAGACTTGGAGGTGGAAAGCAAGATACAAGTGCTTGCCGACTACACCCGTCGCCAATTGGTGGCCAGAGACTCGTCGCAGCGTGTGGCGAATCTCTTCCACGTACTCATCCGGCAACATCCTCATGAACCCACTATTCGCAGCCTCTACAGCGAGTATTTTGTGGCCAAGCAAGACTACAAGGCTGCCGTGGAGCAACTCAGCTATCAGTTGGATCTCGATCCCACCGACGCCAAGGCCTGGCAGCGCATGATGTTGGTGAACATGATGGACGACAACTACCCGGCTGCTATCGAGTGTGCCAACCGAGCTTTGGAGTTGAACCCCGACAGCCTCGAGCTTTATGGCTATATCGCTCCGGCCTACTACGAGATGAAGGAGTATGACAAAGCCATCGACACCTATCGGCGCGCCCTCGAGATCTGTGACTCCAACGACATCTCGACCCGCTCCAACCTGATGGGCGGCATGGGCGATGTGCGCGCGGCCATGGGCGACACCCTCAAGGCGATGGAACTCTACGAGGAGGCGCTCAAAGTGTTCGCGGGCAACATCAGCGTGCTCAACAATTACGCCTATTTCCTGGCTTGCTGCAACCGGGATCTCGACCGGGCCGAGCGCATGAGTGCTCGAGCGGTGAAAGAGGACCCCGAGAACTCCACGTTTATCGACACCTATGCCTGGGTCTTCTACAAGAAGAAAGACTACAGCATGGCGCTCTTTTATATCGAGAGTGCCATTAAGAACGACCAAACGGGTAGCGGCGACCTGCTCGACCACTATGGCGATATCCTCTACATGAGCGGCAATCACGAGAAGGCCGTCGAGCAGTGGGAAAAAGCGCTGGAGAAATTGCCCGACAATGACAAGATCAAAAAGAAAGTGGAAGAAAAGAAACTTTAGCTCAACTTATACGCATGATGAAAAAGACCCCTATAGCCATGGCCTTGCTGACCGTTGTCGCGCTTTTGGCGTGCCAGTCGCGCGTGAATGTGCTGGCTTCCCCCATTCCACAGTCCCATGCCATGCCTGTCGAGGAGGCTGACACGGCCGATGCGGCAACTAAAATCGCGCAATCGTTTGGCGACTGGACGACGATGAAGGCAGGCGGAAGCCTGTCGTTGCGTGGCGACAGGCGCTTCTCGTCGTCGATGCAAATCAGGATGAGGAGAGGCAAGAGCATCTATATCTCGATTCGCCCCCTGGGCATCGTGGAAGTTGCCAAGCTCGTCATCACGGGCGACACTCTCCTTGTGGTCGACAAGATTCACAAGCAGTACTTGTGCGAGAACGTGAAACTCATCACCAATGGAGTCCCTGCCAGCGTGAGTGACTTGCAAGACCTGTTCTTGGGGCGCGCTTTCCTGCTCGGACAGGGCACGTTGTCACCGGCCATGACGGGCCTGGTGGAACTCGCCAGCGTAGACGGAGGCCTGCTGCTGCGTCCCAAGACGCAATATAAAGGCTTCGGCTACGGCTTCAAGTTCAATGCCAATGGCAAGATATGCTCGGCCGAAGTCACCCCGGCGACGGCTACGGAGAGTCGGGCATCGGTCTATGCGGTGAACTACAGCGATGTGAGATCGACGGTGGCTGGAAACGTGGCTGGAAAAATCAGCGTGTCGACCCAATTCAAGGGCACTGACCTCAACCTCAAATTGGACTATGGCACAGTGAGCTGGAACGGCAACGTGAACATCAGCACGAAGTTACCTGCCAATTACAGGCGCATCCCTGGCGAGCGCCTGCTCAACCTGCTGGGGCAATGATGGAGATTCTGAGATACCGTGCGGGCGAGGCACGGCAATGGAATCAGTTCCTGGAGCAGTGCCGCAATGCCACTTTCCTGCACCAGCGCGGCTACATGGACTACCACAGCCACCGCTTTTCTGACCACTCGTTGATGGCTCGCCGCGACGGGAAGTTACTGGCTTTGCTGCCAGCCAACGAGGCAGGTGAGGTACTCTATTCGCACCAGGGACTCACCTATGGCGGCTGGCTTGTGCCGCTCAAGCACTTCGACGCTACAGTGATGATGGAAGTGATGGCCGCTGCTTGTGCCTACTTGCGGGACCATGCTTTCAAGAAACTCATTTACAAGCCCACGCCACACATCTACCACCGCTATCCGTGCGAAGAGGATCTTTACGCCCTGTTTCGCCACGATGCGAGGTTGCTGGAAACCAATCTCTCGACAACCATCGACCTCGACCGCCCCTTGCCCTTTGACCGGGGCAACAAGAGCGGCTTGAACGTGGCTCGCAAGGCGGGTGTCATCGTGGGCGAGAGCCACGATTGGGCAGGCTATTGGCAGGTGCTAAGCAGCGTTTTGCTCGAAAGGCACGGCACCAAGCCCGTGCACTCCCTTGAGGAAATCATGCTGTTGCACAGCCGGTTTCCCCAAAATATCAGGCTCTACACGGTCAGCGCCCCGGCAGAATCGGCTGGCGGCGGCGCCTCGCTTCCGCTTGCAGGCGTGGTGATGTTCTACACGGACACGTGCGCCCATTGCCAGTATATTGCCTCGTCGCCAGCAGGTTATGCTTGCAAGGCATTGGTGTTGCTGTTCGATTTCCTCATCAAGGAATCGCAGGCGCGCGGTTGCAGGTATTTTGACTTTGGCATTTCCAACGAGCAGCATGGCCGGGTGCTCAACAGCGGGCTGGTGCAGCAAAAGTCGCGTTTAGGTGGCCGGGGGGTCGTTTACAACACATTTGAAATTCATCTATAGTGTCACGGAGGAGCAACATATCCCGAGTGGCAATCAAGGCCATGGGACTCTTTGGCGGAGTTCAGGTGGTGGGCATCTTGTGCTCCATTGTGAGAACGAAGTTGGTGGCCTTGTGGATTGGCCCATTGGGCGTGGGGCTTTTTGGGCTGTTCAATCAAGCGCTCGACACCATCAACACGGCAGCCAGTCTGGGAGTCAGGCAGAGCAGCGTGCGTGACATTTCCCAGGCTGCCGAGCGCAACGAGGGAAGGCGGCTGTCGCGCCTCATCGCAGTGGTGCGCAAGTGGTCGCTGTGGCTTGGCCTTGCAGGCGCCACGCTCACGCTGGCTCTTGCCCCGTTGCTCAGCCAGTGGACTTTTGGCAGCAGCGAGCATCTGTGGGGCTTTGTGGCGCTCTCGATAGCCGTGCTGCTCACCACGCTTGCCAGTGGCGAGCAGGCCGTGCTGCAAGGACTCGCTAAGCTGAGGCGCTTGGCCAGCGCGACGTTGTGGGGCACCGTGTTTGGCCTTGTGGTCTCGATACCTCTTTTTTATTTCTTGCGCGAGGAGAGTATTTTGCCCAGTATTATAGCCTATGCGGCTGGATGTGCGTTTTTCGCGCTGTATTTCCGTGACAAGGAGCACCCGGCGGTGCAAGTCTCCACCAAGGACACCGTGACCATCGGCCGGGACTTCGTGAGGTTAGGAATCTACATGACCATTGGCAACTTCGTCACCATCTTGGCAGGCTATGTGTTCAATGCTTGGCTCAATGTGCAGGCGGGAACCGACGAGGTGGGGCTTTATCAGGCTGGCTACACGCTGGTGTATAAGTACACCGGGCTGGTGCTCACCGCGCTGGGCATGGAGTACTACCCCCGCTTGTCGCGCGTGGCCGGGAGCCGCATCAGGCTATGCGCTTTTGTGAGCCAGGAAATCAACATCGCCATGATGGTCATGGCACCCATTGCCGCCTTGTTCTTCTTGCTGCGTGGCCCCGTCGTTTGGCTGCTCTACTCGCCCGAGTTCAATGTGATTGTCACCTTTGCCTCTTGGGTGATGATGGGTACGGTCATGCGCGCCTTCTCGTGGTGTGTGGCCTTTGTCATCTTGGCCAAGGGCTCGGGCAAGATCTACCTCATGACCGAAACGTTGAGCGCGATTATCGGTCTGGCGCTCAACGTTGTCTTCTACCGCCTGTGGGGGCTCACAGGGCTGGGGGTCTCGTTCCTGGCCTGGTATGTGGCCTATAGCGTGATTGTGCTGGTGGTCTATGTGTACACCTATCGCTTGAGGCTCACCCCTGCCTGCCTTTTCAACCTTTGCTACACGCTGGCCATCACGGGGGCTGTGTTTTGGGCGGTGGAGCGGCAACTGTGGCTTCTCGCTGTCGCTCTCTCGCTCATTGCGGTGGTGGTGAGCCTCGCTCAGGCCAAAAGGAAATTTTTCGGGTAGGTTATTGCTCTGGGGTCATCACAAGATGCAGCTGGTGCCCATTTTCAAGCAAGTCTTTCAGAAACAACCTGATGTCATCAGGAGTGATGCTATCGAGCTCGCCCTCATAGTTCTCCTCAAAGTCCAGCTGGTTGTAGACGTAGTTTTGCAAGATGCCCATCCAGTGGCGGTTGCTCTTCAGGCTCTCGTCGTGTGACTGCTTGCAGTAGCGCTTTTGCTCGTCGAGTTGCTCTTGGGTTGGCCCGGTTTGGGCCATTTTCCTCAAAGCCTTGATGACCAGCTTGCTGGCAGCGTCGGCTTTGCCGGCAGGAAGCGTGACATTCAGCGGAAAGAAGATCACGGGGTCGTCATCGGCATTTTGCGCGTCGACCACGCTGCAATGGGTGTCGATGTGCTTAGCCCATTCCTTTTGACGCAATTTTTGTAGCCACAGGTCGCTCATGATGCGCCCCGCCATTTTGGCAACGAGGGTGCTCTTGAGGCTGTACTCGGCGCGTGCGGTCCAGAAGTAGTAAATCTTGTCGACAGGCAGGGTCATCTTGGCCGTGAAGCGCTTGGTCTCGTTGCCCCTGAAAAGATGGAAGCCGATGTCTCGTGGCTTTTCGATGCGGCCGGCGCAGGGCAGGGTTGCGATGTACTCCACCACGAGCCGCTTGAGCGTCTCTTCGTCATAGTCGCCCACGATGAACACGCGCAGGTCGCTCAAATCCTTGAAGCGGTCTTTGTACACCGCGAGAATGCGGTCGGTGTCGATGTGATCGAGATCCCAAAGCGAGATTTTCTCTGACCCAACGGGGTGATGGTCAAAGACATAGGAAAAAATAGAGTCAGCGAAAGCAAACTTTGGGTCATCGCGCTTGCTCATCTGCTCCTTTTGACTTTTGAGGTAGCGATTCACGGCTGCTGTGTCGATTTGTGGCGCTGTCACTCTCATTCTCATCACGCTAAGGGCTGTTTCTAAGCCTTCCTGGCGGCATGTGCCATTGAATCCCTCGCTGGTTTTCTCCACACTGGTGCGCATGGTGGCGCTGTCGGCACGGAGCATCGCTCCCAGCTCCCTTGCCGTTTTCCCGCCGGCTCCCGACATCGTCATCACAGCGTTCATCACCTTTAGCGATGACGCGTCGTCTGCACGGTAGTTGACAGAAAACCCGCCTGGAGCCTCACCGGCAATGACGATGCGCCCCGGGCTGGCGGTGGTGTGTTTCACATACACATGAATGCCATTGCTTAGCACCCAGTGCTGGGCATCGTATTTCCCTACGGCACTTTCACTCACAATACGTTGAGATCCTGCCGTCAACGATGCCGATGCCAGCAGGATCACGATCAAAAAACGAACTAATTTCATGCTTAACTCTACGATGGGTTATTTTTTTGTTGCAAAGTTACGCCTCTTTCACAGGAGGGTGAAATCGCATGAAAAGGGGATTTTCTCTTCACTTGTCACCATAATCGGGTAGGCACTTCACTTTATCATTTGCGAGTGTGGGGAATTTTGGCGAACTTTGCCTGCAAATACTGTGATTAGATTTTAACGCATGAAGAGTCCGTTGGTAACGATTGTTGTCCCCGTCTACAATATGTCGGAGTTTCTGGAGGAAACCATTCTCTCCATTACTTCGTCGCATTATCAAAACCTGGAAATTGTGGTTGTTGACGATGGCTCGCAGGATGATTCGTTGGAGGTCGCTAAGCGTTGCGCCCAGGGCGACAGCAGGATTAAAGTGCTCTCGCAGCCAAATTCAGGCGTGTGTGTGGCGAGGAACAACGCCGTGGCTCACGCGCATGGGGAATATGTCCTGCCGGTTGACTCCGACGATTTGATTGCCCCGGAATTTGTCGAGGAGGCTGTGCGGGTCATGGAGTGCAATCCCGAAGTCAAAGTGGTCTCGCCCACGGTGATGCGATTTGGCAAGAAAAGTGGAATTTTAGAGTTGCCAGCGTTCTCGCTAAGCAAACTTGCCGTTCACAACTCTTTGGTCGCAAGCAGCATGTACAGGCGTGCCGATTTCGATAGGGTTCATGGCTACTGTGTCGACATTCAAGGCCGGGAGGACTGGGAGTTTTGGATTTCTCTCCTCAAGGATGGAGGGGAGGTGGTGCGCCTGCCTGCCGTTGGGCTTTATTACCGCATCAGGCCTAACTCAAAGCGTGTGCAAGACCGTGAGCGAATCCGTCAAATCGTGGATACGCTCAATCGCCGTCACCCTGAGTTTTTCCAGCATTACCTCGGCGGCCCGCTGCATTACCGCAAGTCATGGTCAAAAGCCATCAACAGGGTGCGCAGGATAGGGCGCAAGCTGTTCTGACCGCCTTTTGCGCCACCAGTCTCGTTGTTTCAGAACACCAGTGCAAATGAGGTGAAAAAAGTGTTGCGATAGGTGTCGTGGCGGTAGCGGCCATGTTGCCAGTCTATGCTGGCGCGCAAAGCGTAGCGGGTGTTGAGAGCCATGCTGCTGCACGCGGTCACCTTGAGGACTTCCCGATGGCTCGATTGCCACTCATATCCGTTCTCGACGAGGCGTTGAAGCCCTGCCAGTTCAGCGGGTGCCTTGTGGAGCGTCATCGCGCACTCGACGGGCGCGGTGTGACTCATGCCTATGGTCAGCACGTTGAAGGTGCGGCACACTTTGAGGCCGCCTTTGAGGGTGACCCCGAAGTTCACATCGTTGAGCAGAAGACAGTTCAATGGGTCAAGGTAGAGCTGGTGAAGATGATGGTAGTCAACGTGAGGGCGCACGGCAAGGTAATAGTTGCCCATGCCATGTTGCCACACGCCCGAGATGCCCGTAGAAAACCGATTCTCAAAATACAGGTCGTGACGGCCAATTTGCAGGTATATCCCGCTCGTGGGGTCTCCAAACACATTTTCTGTCCCCACTTTGCGCGAGGCCGTTGCATGGGCATTGAGCCCCCAGCCTTTGCCTATCCATGCGGCCTGGACAAGGAGCGTGTTGTGTCCCACATGGGCAAGCGGCAGCTTGTTGAAGGCTGTGAGCACCTTGTTGAGCGTGAGGCGCGACGCCTCGGCCGATATCGAGAGGCCGCGATAGTCAAGGGGGTGCCAGTTGAGTGTGGCTCCCAGGCTGTGCCCGTTGTAGTAGGCTTCGGAACCGGCGCCGGCAAATCGGTCATACTCGTTGGCGAATCCCGTGAGGTGGAAAAGTTTGTCCTTGCCCAGCTCGCTGTAGAACGCCACATCGTTCGTTTGCTTGTACTTCTTGAAATTGACCGAGGCTGCCGCCACATAGCGGCGAGTTGCTTGATAGCCCAGCCCGGCTTGGAGATCGAGCAGGGCTGTGACGTTTTTGGGTCGCGGGTCCACATTGCGGTAGTACAGGCCGGCGGTGTAGCCCATGTTGCCGCCCCACGCCCAATGCCCACTTTTGGCAGCGTAGCCTCCCATGAAACTATAGCGCTCGATGCTCGTTTTCTTGCCCCCCACGCTGTCGGCGAGCAGGTAGGGATAAACCATGTCGTAGTCGCTGGTTTCATTCCACACGACGTTTCTCACGCTCCCGTTGTGATAATAGGCGTGTCCCCACAAGGTGGAGTTCCCATGCTTCATGTAGCTTTGCGCGTCAAAAGCCCCCAAGCGCTCGCTATCGCCTTGTTGCTGGTTTAATGCGTGATTCTCGCTTCGGGCATTGAAACTGATGCCCACGGTGTTGAGGGAGTAGGGTTTCCTGAATTGATTGATGACGGGATTGTGGTAGGCCGCGTTGGTCAGCCATTCGGTTTCCTGAGCGTCGCGTTGGATGCGATTGAGTATTTCGGAAGCATCGTTTTGGGGTGTCGTCGCGTTCCCGTGCGAGCCACCCCACGCGATAGCCAGCATGACGGCAGCCAGGGTGGTCCTGCTCATGAGTTTTTGGGGGTTACGCCGTCCCACGTCAGAGTGGTGCACTTGGTGCCATTCATGTCAGTAGCCGTGCCCTGTCGTTCAATCTCGCTTGGAATGCAATAGGAATTGAAGTCCTGCGTGGAGTTGTTGGTGTCTTTGAGCACTGGGTGTCCTCCCTTGAGATAGAGCATCTTGCGGCGCACGCTGTGGAAGAAGCGTGTCTTGTCACCATCCATGGTCCCGCAACTGGTCCACCCGCGGTCCAGGCTTGGGGCAGTCACATTCCACACGTAGTCGGACTGCACGCTGCAGTTCACGGCATCCACAATCCACTCGTTGGGTACGTAGTACTCTGTTTGTGTCATGGGGAAGGTGCCGGCCGGCACAACGATGTCATAGTTAAACGTGTAGCGGTAGTTCTTGAGATAATCTTCCTTGTCGATGGGGATGCGCGCCAGCGCGTAGGCACGGAAGCCGCGATTGTGTAAAATCCAGAACGACAAGGTGTAGCAATACCACTTGTCGAGATTTGGAACGGTGGGACTGTCAATATCGGTGTGAGTGGGTTTGGTGGACTCGTCGTACCACTCAAAATCGGCGTCGCTCAAGTCAAACGAGTTGGGGTTGCTCACGCGGTGGTCGATGCCAGTGTCCACGATTCTCAGGCTCTCGCCAGGCTTTACGGGGTGGTCGTGCCCGCTGCCGGGGATGGTGTAGATGGCTTGCACGGTCATGGCGCTGCCCATGATGTCGGGCGTGTAGTTATACTTTCGGGTCGTGACGAAATAGGATTCAAGCAGGCTAATGCCGTCGGCATAGAGCACATGGTCGGTGTTGTTGTAGATGACCACGTAGTCATCGCCATGGTACATGTTGCCAGAGGGCAGTAGTGTGCCGGTGAAAAACACCTCTTGAATGACAAAGTCGTCATTCTCAAGGCTCTCAAAGGCTTGCATCGTCACTTCCTGTCCTGCGCTGGTGATTTCTACCCCTTGCGAGAAAGCGGTGACATGGTGGGTGATCGTGTCGCCCTCCAGGGTGGCGTCGGCATGGTAGGTGATGTCGTAGAGCCCAGCCTTGAGCTGAATGCCCTCAAGTGAGTTGTATGTGCTCGTGTGGCTTGTGGTCACATTTTTCACTTCCACTTTCACATTGCTGATTGAGGCACTGGTGAGGTTTTCGGGCAATTTCACCGAGATGTGAGGGGCGAAATCGGTGTTTTTGTCGTTGATGCTGTCGTCACATGCCACGGTGAGCAGTACGAGAGCCATCATTAAAAAAAAGTTCAAATTTTTCATATAGAGTGATTATTTATAAGTTAAAATTTAATTCCATACCGAAGTAGGGTTCTGAAATCCTCCTGATGGTGAGCCCATTGCTCTTGTAATCGGGCAAGTGATCCATGAGCCGGTTGGCAAACACAGCAATTCTCAATTGCTTGCCCACCTGCTTGGTGGCTTTGAGGTTGAGATACATGGCAAGCGGTGTCGTTTGCTTCTTGTAAATGGCCTCATTGTAATGCCGCACGAGGAATTGCAGCACAGGGTCGCTTTGCATCTCTTGGGTGTAGGGGTGGAGTTGCCCGTCGGCGGCGTCAAGGTAGTAGTCGGGGACACCATTTTGCCACAGTTTCTTGCTGCTGGTGTACCACATGCACTGTAGCGAGGTGGAGAAAATGAGCCCCCAGCGCGTGATTTGCGTGTCGAACATGAAGTTGGTGTTCAGCTGCTCGTTCTCGCGGCCGTTGTTACAGTCATAGTAGCCAATGTAGCGGTCACTCACGGCCTTGTTGTCAACCACGTTGCTCACGGGGTCGTAAAGCATTTGAGAGTTGCTGTAGGTGCTTCGGAACCAGGCTCCCGTCACCGTGAGCGCTGTCGCTATGGGCTGGAAGCGAGTGGTGTTGATCACGAATTCCACCCCTTGCTTGTCAATCCGGCTGCCGTTGCTGGCCTTGCTGTAGCCATCAAGCACTTGCTTGTCCTCAAAGGGCAGGCCGTCGAGGCTGGGAGGGCCTGTGAGCGTGTTGGCGTCAATGCCGCTTGCGTCATATTGGCGATAGGCGTAAGGCTGGTAAAACGCCGAGTAGCGAAACCCCGAGCGCATCTTCTCGTTAAAGTAGGTGATCGAAAAGTGGTTTCGCCCAATGGCTCCTCCCAGGCGCAATTCCCACTTGTGGTTCACTGCTGGCTTAAGGCGATAGTTGGTCACGTCGTCAATGTAGGTGCGCAAGTTGATGCGGCTGTATGCAGTGGGCTTGTTCACATCGTAGTAGTTCAACTGGATGAAGTCGCTGTAGTGCACTTGTGGAAAAAGATAGGCCGAGGTGGGCATCTTGGTGGTGATGCCATAGCCGCCTGCCACAAAGATGCCCACCCGGTGCCCCATGAGGGTGAAAGCAGGCAAAGTCCACTTGGCATTCAGCCGAGGGTCAAAATAGACGCGGCCTCTCAGGGAATACTTGCGGTTGAGTCCTGGCATCTGAATGGTGCGGAGGCCTAACTGCATGTCCATCATGCTGCCCCCTATCATGGCCGAGAGATTGTCTTCGGCATACCAGGAGAGCGTTTGCAGGGCAGGGATGTCCTTGTAGGCGCGCGGTCGGGTGGTCCATGAGGCCGAGAGAGGCTTGGTGAGGTCATAGACCTGCCCCTGGCCGTAGTTCTTGCTGAAACTCCACTCGCCACCCGCTTTGTAGTCATTCTTCACTTTCCCCGTGTAGAACATGCCCTCGCCCTTGAGTTTGAGAAACATGTTCACTGGCTTGCCATCGCTCACATAGCGGGCAATGTACTCGCCGAGCAGGTATTGCCCATCATGCACGCCTTCTTCCATCGAGGTGGGTGCCACGCTGGCACGCTGGGGTGCCACTTGCACGCGGCGCGTGAGGCGGTTGCCCTCATAGCTCGCGCTGCTATTGAAAACGATGCGATTCAGCCATTGCCGATGGTGGAAATTGAGGTCAAGGTTGCTGGTGAAGCCTATGCGGTTGTAGTTGCTCTTGTACTCGTTGACTTTGGTGGAACTGATGTCGGGGTCGGTTTTCACGTCGTCAAACGACCCTGTGTAGTCCACTCCCGTGACCCAGTGTGTGCGCAGGTTCTTGCAGGTCCACTCGAAGTTCATGCGGGTCGAGAAATTCAGGCGTTTGTAGTTCTCGAGATTGTCGCGCGGGTCGACTTTCGAGTCAAGGAATCCGCCATCCACATTCATGATGTGCCTTCCGATTCTCATGCCTTTGCTGGCGCTTGCGAGTTTACTGTACTCGTCGGCTTTGAAGCGTGCCGTCAGCGGCGTGGCGCGGCGTGTGCGCTTGATGTTCACCATGCCGCTGGTGAGGTTGCCGTATTCGGCCGAGGGAATGCCACGCACAATCTCCACGCTCTCGATGTTGTCGGTCGAGATGGTGCGCATGTCAACCCCTTTATTCACCGAGCATCGAGCGTCGCTGGCATGAGGGATGCTTTGCAGGTTGGCGTCCTGGTTGATGGGCGCGCCATCGACCACAAAGAGCGTGCCCAGCGACGTGATGGCGTAGTCGGGATTGTTGATTTTAGCGCCTGTGGCGCTCATCGGGCCGGTCTCGCGCAGCTGGATGCTGTTGACTTGTCCCATCGAGGGTGTTTGGCTCATTTGCCCAGGAAGGAGTTCCAGCAAGTCGGTGAAACTGGTAGGCTGCAAGTGCGCCATCGCGTCGCGGTCGATGCGCGATGTGCTGGTGAGCCCTGTTTGCTCCTTGGCGGTCACCACCACTTCTTTCAGGCTCAAAGTGTCTTTTCTGGTTTTGCCGCGTTCTCGCTTTTGTGCGCTGGAAACCAGTGCGGTGAGGATAAAAAGTATCAACAAGGATTTCTTCATTTTGCAGTCTGCTGTAAATTCACGGCAAAATTACAGCGCTTCAATACCTCTCCGCAATCGCCCTATATGGGGATTTAGCCACTTTTTCATCCCTATTTCTTGCGACAACAAAAATCAAAGCCCCCTGATGTGCGCTTGTAGAGCGACGCAAAAAGTTGCGCGCGCGCAAAAAAGTAGGGAGATAAACACCCACGATGAGTGTTTACCTCCTACACGATTCATAGTACATTTATCACCACGGGCTTGCGTGCCTGACTGTTGGGGCGGTGCCGTTGTGAAGACGATGGCAGGCGCAAGTTCCCTGCCAGCCTACTCGAACAGCATGTCCTTGGCAATTTGGTCGGCAACGTCTTGCCCCATGCTCTGGGCAACGAGCGAGAGGGCAAACTTGGCCGCCGCCGCCGGCCCCTTGCCGGTGGTGATGTTGCCGTCGACGACCACCAAGTCGTCAACAACTTGCGCGCCAATCATGCCAGCCTCCATGCCAGGATAGCAGGTGGCGCGGCGGCCTTCAAGCAACTTGATTTTGCCCAGCACCACCGATGGCGATGCGCAGATGGCGGCGATGTGCCCTCCCTCGGCATGATGCTCGCGCAGGCAGTCACGCAAGGCGCCGCACTCGAACAGATTGGTGGCTCCAGGCATCCCGCCAGGGAGAATGAGCCAGTCGGCATCTTTGAGTTCAAGCTTGGTGAGGACTTCATCGGTGATGACCTCAATGCCATGGGCACCCTCCACTTCGTCGTGATTGGAAATAGATACGGTCTCAACCGACATGCCAGCGCGCCGCATAATATCGATAACAGCTAAGGCTTCAATTTCCTCGAAGCCCTTGGCTAAAAAAACGTAGGAAGTTTTCATTGTCTTAATGGTTTTGATGATTGAGATTGCTAATTTAGTGAATATTTTTCAAAAGTCAATCAAATCTGCCAAAAAAGAGTTACATTTGCACCGAAATTGAAAAGCGAGTGAAGAATTTGCCCAAATCGACTGGACTGTTGCTAATGGTTGCCCTAACCGTTATGTTGGCGGCGTGCTCGGCTACCAAGCACGTGCCACAAGGCAGTTATCTGCTCAACGACGTGAGCCTGCGCATTTTGGACAAGGATCACAGCAATGGCGACGTGAACACCTATGACCTGGTGAACTATCTGCGCCAAACCGAGAATCACGAAGTGCTGGGCGGGCTGAAACTGCAACTGGCCATGTACAACTTGAGTGGAAAGGACTCGACCAAGTGGTTTAACCGATGGGTGCAGCGAGTGGGAACGCCGCCTGTGCTCTACGACTCAACCTTGACAGCGGCCAGCGTGAGCCAGCTGTCGATGGCGCTCACCAACAAGGGCTACATGGACAACCGAGTGACGAGCCATGTGGAGCTGAACGACAAGAAGAAATTGGCGCACGTGCGTTACGACATACGTCTGAACGAACCCTACTTCGTGCGGAGCATCTCCTACAATATCGCTAACGACACCCTGCGTGAGCTGGTGCTGGCCGACACCACGCTTTTCCCCATCAGGCAAAACTCGCCGTTCGACCATAACAAGCTCGATGCCGAGCGCGAGCTCATCAGCCACATCCTGCGCAACAATGGCTACTATGCTTTCAGCAAGGACTATATTACGTTTTTGGCCGACACCGCGCTGAACAGCCGTGCCGTTGACCTCACGCTCAACATTATTTCGCCCCGCGAGCTGAGACACCTGCCCAATTACACCAGCCATCGGCAGTTTATGGTGAGAAAGGTGACCTTTGTGACCAACTATGATGCCGTGACGATGCAAGACAACAACTATCGCGGCGAGCACAGCGAGTACAGGGGCTACCACTTTATCAACGACCCGAATGACCATTACATACGCCGCCGCGCGCTCGAAGAGTGCTGCTATATCACGCCTGGGGCACTCTATAACGCATCGGATGTGGATAAGACTTACAAGGCACTGTCGCGGCTTAATATCCTGAAATTTGTCAATATCACCTCACAGGTCGTGGGCGAACTCGACGACAAGATTCTCATCGACACCTATATCCTGCTCACGCGTGACCAGTTCAGGACGGTCTCGTTCTCGGTCGAGGGCACTAACAGCGAGGGCGACCTCGGGTTTGGAGTGGGTGTAGACTTTCAAAATCGAAACCTGCTTCATGGCAGCGAGCTATTCAACGCCAAGTTGAAAATGAGCTATGAAAGCATTTCGGGCAACCTGAATGGGTTGATCAACGACAACTATTCAGAGTATTCGGCGCAAATAGGCGTAACCTATCCCAAATTCAAGGCCCCTTTCTTGAAAAGGAGCTTCAAGCAGCGCGTGCAAGCCTCGACCGAGTTCTCGACAAACTTTGACTACCAGGCTCGCCCCGAGTACACGCGCATCATGGCGGGTGGCGCCTGGAAATACATCTGGAGCGAGCGGCAGCACCGCACGCGCCACACGTTCACGTTGGTCAACCTGAACTATGTGTACTTGCCCGACAGCAAAATCAACTTCTTAGACAGCATCACCAACCCGCTGTTGCGGTACTCCTACGAGAATCACCTGATCATGCACTCGGGCTATCGTTTCTACCACACCAACCGCCATGATGTGTCGCCTTTGGCTCACAGCCAGCAACGCAACATCTACACGCTGCGAGCCTCGGCCGAGGCTGCGGGCAATCTGTTTTACGGCATCTCTAAGCTCACGCGGCAGCGCCGCGATCCCAGCGATGCCTACGAGGTGTTTGGCATTCGTTACTCGCAATATTTGAAAATGGAGGCCGACTACGCTTTCACCCACAACATCAACGGGCGCAGTGCCATCGCCTGGCACGTGGGGAGCGGCATTGCCGTCCCTTACGGGAACTCTTCGGTCATCCCGTTTGAGAAACGCTTCTATGCAGGCGGCGCCAATGGCGTGCGTGGCTGGGGCGTGCGTACGTTAGGTCCCGGGGAATACAATGCCGGCAAGAACGTGAACAGCTTCATTTACCAGTGCGGCGACATCAGGATTGATGCTAATGTGGAGTTGCGAAGCAAGTTGTTCTGGCTCCTGGAGGGAGCGCTCTTCGTGGATGCCGGCAACATTTGGACGATACGCGACTACGAGGACCAGCCAGGTGGCGTGTTCAAGCTATCGGAGTTCTGGAAGCAGCTTGCCCTGGCCTATGGCATGGGTATTCGCATGAACTTCAATTATTTCCTGGTTCGCTTAGATTGGGGAATGAAGGCCCACAACCCAGCGCGGGATCAAGAGCACTGGCCCTTGACGCATCCTGATTTCGGGCGTGATGCCGAGTTTCATTTCTCGGTGGGATTGCCGTTCTAAACGTTGAGCGTGAGCACTCGAAGAAGAATTTACAGGTATTGATACTTAATACAGAGGCATGAAAAAATTAGTGATTTTTGACTTGGACGGAACCTTGCTCAACACGATTGAGGACTTGGGGCAAGCCGCCAATTTCGCACTGGAGAAAAACGGCTTCGCAACCCATAGCTTGGCCAGTTACCCTTATTTCGTGGGCAGTGGCGTGAGGCGGCTCATTCAGCGAGTGATCCCCGAGAATCATCGGGACATTGAGACGGTGGAGCGCTGCTTGAAGGATTTCCAAGCTTACTATGACGAGCATTGCACCGACTTGACAAAGCCCTATCCCGGCATCATCGACTTGTTGCAGGACTTGGTCGGCAAGGGGGTGAAGCTGGCGGTGGCCACCAACAAGTACCAGCGTGCGGCAACCAAAGTCATCACGCATTATTTCGCTGATATCGACTGGATCGCCATTGAGGGGCAGAAAGAGGGCATAAACGTCAAGCCCGACCCATCGGTCGTGTTCAGCATCCTTGCGCAGGTCAAGCTGCCGAAAACCGACGTGCTCTATGTGGGCGACTCGGGCATCGACATGGAAACGGCGCGCCGAGCCTGTCTCGACTCGGTGGGGGTGACTTGGGGCTTTCGCCCCGAGAAAGAGCTCAACGAGAGCCGTGCCAATTGCATCATCAGCAACCCCGCCGATATTGTCGATATTGTGGAGCATGGAATCGCCATCCAGTAATGCCAGGCTCATTTGAAAAAATGAGGGCGCGCTCCAGCTTTGTGGAACGCGCCCTCTTTCGCTTGGGAGTGTGTGATGCCAAGGTGTGGCAATCGATGCGTTACTTCAAGCCACGGTTGTGCAGCAAGGCATCGGCATTGGGCTCCTTGCCGCGGAATTTCTTGTAGAGGGTCATGGCGTCTTCGGTGTCGCCTGGCGAGAGAATGTACTTGCGGTAGTCGTTAGCGACATTCAGGTTCATCGGGCCCTCGGCCTCAAAGCGGTTCCAGGCGTCAGCCTCAAGCACTTGGCTCCACAGGTAGGTGTAATATCCACAACTGTACTCATCGTTGTCGAAGATGTGCTTGAAATAAGGGCTGCGGTAGCGGTATTCCACGATTTCGGGCTTGCCAAGTCGACGTGAGACGTAGTTCTCAAAGCCTTTCACATCGATGTCCTTGCACCAGTCGAGTTTGTGCCACTCGATGTCGAGCAGTGCGGCGCCCACCAGCTCTGTGGTCATGAAGCCCTGGTTAAACTTGCTGGTCTCGATGAGTTTATCAATCAAGTTTTGGGGAATCACCTCGCCTGTCTTGTAGTGCTTGGCATAGTTCTTGAGCACTTCGGGAACGAGTGCCCAGTGCTCGTTGAGCTGCGAGGGAAGCTCCACCATGTCACGGTCGATGTTGGTGCCGGCAAGGCCTTTAAAGGGGGCTGTCGTCAACATGCCGTTGAGGGCGTGCCCAAACTCGTGGAACACAGTCTGCACCTCGTCGAGCGTGAGCAGCGAGGGCGTGCCTTTAGCGGGAGGGGTGAGGCTGCCCACGTTGTACACGATGGGACGCTCGCTCTTGCCGTTGTAGTTGTAGGCTGGAGACAACTCGTTCATCCAAGCGCCTTGAGCCTTGGTAGCGCGCGGAAGATAGTCGGTCATGAACACTGCCACGTGCTTGCCCTGCGCGTCTTTCACGTCATAGACGGTCACCTCGGGATTGTATTTGGGCGCTTTTGGCATCTCGGTGAACGTGAGGCCATAGAGTTTGTTGGCTACGTAGAAGATACCGTTCCTCACCACATTGTCGAGCGCGAAATAGGGCCTTACCTCATCTTCACTGAAGTTGAATTTCTCCTTTTTCACTTTTTCGGCATAATAGTAGTAGTCCCATGCGGCGATTTTGAAGTTGGCGCCGTGCTTGTCGGCATTCTGTTGCATGTCGGAGACTTCCTCCTCCACTTTCTTCACCGCTGGTTTCCAAATTTGCAGGAGCAGCTCCTCGGCAGCTTCAGGAGTCTTGGCCATCCAGGGGTCTACAGCGTAGTCGGCAAAGGTCTTGAAGCCAAGCAGTTTGGCCTTTTGCTGGCGCAATTGCATGATTTCGTTGATGATTTGGCTGTTGTCCCACTGGTCGCCATGGCTGGCCGTGCTGGTGTAGGTCTTGTACATCTCTTCACGCAGGGCGCGGTCATCGGCATTGGTGAGCACGGCCAGGCGAGTGGCGGCGCTGGGAGTGAACACCCACTTGCCAGCCATTCCCTTGCTCTCGGCCGTCTTGGCAGCGTCGGCGATCATCGCTGGCGACAAGCCACTCAGGCGGCTTTGGTTTTCTACCACAATCAGCCTGTTGGCCATCTCGTGCATCACGTTTTGGGTGAACGACAGCTGGAGGCCCGCAATGCGCTTGTTGATGTCTTTCAGCACCTGCTGGTGGGTGTTGTCAAGCAGGGCGCCATTGCGCACGAAACGCTTGTAGTACTTGTCGGTGAGGCGCATTTGTGCCTGGTCTAATCCCAGCCTCTGTGCCTGGTCATGCACGGCTTTGATGCGCTTGAATAATCCCGCGTTCATGTAAATCTCGTCGTTTTGGGCTGTGAGCATGGGCGAAATGGTCTCGGCCAGTTGCTGCATTTCGGGGGTCGCGTCGCTCTCGCTCAGAGCCGAGAACACGGCAGCGACACGGTTGAAAATCTCGCCGCAGTTATCCAGCGCCAGCACGGTATTCTCAAAGTTTGGACTTGCGGGGTTGGCCACAATATCGGCGATCTCCTGGTTTTGCTGCTCGATGCCGGCATGGAGCGCCGGCAGGTAGTCGGCATAGGTGATTTTCTCAAATGGCGGGATGCTATACTTGGTCGTGTAGGCCGTCATGAATGGATTTTTACTTGCTTTCACGTTTTTCTTGTTAGCGCCAGTAGCAACCAGGGCGAGGCAGCCAATGGCCATGAGTGACAATAGAATTTTTTTCATTTTCTCCAGTGATTTTTATGAGGTTAGTTTTTCCAGACGAAGGTTGTGACGAGCGGGTAGTGGTCGCTGCCGCCCGTGCGGTCGCGCCGAGTCTCGGTCGCTTTCATGTCGCCACGATAGAGCACATGGTCGATTTTGAAAAACAGGCGGTTGTCATGGTACGTGTAGGTGGGGCCGAAGCCGCAATCCACCCAAGTGTCGCGCAGGTCATTGCCTGCAATGACGCGATAGGCCCACGAGGCGGGCGTGTCGTTGAAATCACCGCAGATGATGACGTTCTCGTCGCTTTGGTCAAGCACTTGGCGCAGCAGTTTGGCTTGGTCGGCATGTTTCCTGAAGGCTTCTCCTAACTTGCCCAGGAGCGAGTAGCGCACCTTTCGCAGCTCTTGCTTCGTGTTGATGCCTTTCCCCTCGGTGATGTTGACAAAGGCTTGACGGTCTTCCTCCGAAAGCCCGATTGACTGCAAGTGAACATTGATGAACCGCACGGTGTGTCCCGGCACCAGCACGTCGAACCCGCGGGCATAGAAGTGATAGCTGTTCACCGGGTCGTCGGGTGAGGCGAAGCCATCTTTGATGGCAGGGTCCTCAAGGGCGGTATAAGGGTGCTTCGACCAGATGACTTGATCGTGGTACCCATGGTCACGATAGGGGTATTTCTTCTTGATTTGTTGCAGGTAGGGCTTGATGAGGCGCAAGTCGTTGAAGTCGGCGGCAAGCGAAGCCTCTTGCAGCAGCACGACATCGGCATCCTGGTCGAGAATATATTTTACCGTCGACTGCCCTTTCTTGTTGTGCAGGTTGTCATCGCCGGTTTTCATCACGTTAAAGTTCATCACGTTGTAAGTGAGTACCTTGAACTTGGTGGAGTCTTCTTGGGGCGTGTAGGTGTGGCTGGAAGTGTTGAGTGGACTGACGATGCCCAGCGTGGGCCACGACAGCACGAGAGCCACGAGCACGAGGAGCGCAATGCGCCAATGCCCCACGATGAGCCAGGCTATGGCCAGCGTCGTGGAGACGATGAGCACAATGGGAAATCCCAAAGTGGCCAGCGCGAAGACGGTGCTCTGATAAGGGTCGATGTGGCCGCCGTAGGCCGAGAGCACGAGCAGCACACACAGCATGAACGTGAGCGCATAGCCGGCGTACTTGAAAATGTGCAATATTTTAACGACTCTTTTTTTCATGTCTTTTGCTTGCTTGCGCTATAGAGGATTTCTCTTTCCTTGTCGGTGAGCGCTCCCCAGCCTGACCGCTTGATTTTATCGAGAATCGCGTCGATTTCGGCCTCGGTGGGCAGGTTGCTGCCCGCCGCTTGCCGGTATTGGTAGACCATTCCGCCTGCTGGCTTCCCCACGCCGGCTTTCCGGCGAGGCCTGAACAAGTTGCACAGGCCATCGGTGCAGCTGTTTATCCAGGTGGTGAGGTCGTGCCCATGGCGCATTTGCCAGCCGTAGGCCACGCCCACGAGGATTCCGCCTATGTGTGCGGCCTGTGCGCCCACGTTGCTTTCGCCCGTGCCCAGCAGCACGATGGCGATGGTGATGATAGCCATCCACTTGAGCGAGAGGTCTCCGATGAACAGCAGCCCGATGCGGTAATGGGGAGCGTAGACCGCGACTCCTGTCACAATGGCCATCACGGCTGCCGATGCCCCGATGAGGTATGCCTGGCGATGAGCTAAGTAGGGCAATGTGGCATAAGCCAGCAGGTAGAGTGCCGCCCCGCCCAGCCCGCCGAGCACATAGAGACCCGCAAGCTGCCTGGCATTGAAATATTCCAGGAAGATGCGCCCTAACCAATATAACCACAGCATGTTGAACAAAATGTGCATGATGCTGTAGTGGCAAAACATGTAGGTGAAAACCGTCCACGGGTGGTGCAACAGCGCGTTGAGCGACGACGGAACCTCGACCCAGTGCATCATCTGGTCGCCAGGCAGGTTGAAAAGAAACCCAATGAGCGCCACCAGCCGCAAGACAATGAAAATGCCCACGTTGATATAAATGAGGCGCACCAGCAGTGTGCTCGAGCGGTAACGTGTCGTAATGTCGTCAAAAATACCCATAGCCGCCCTTAGAGATTTGACCGGTCTTTTTCCAGTACAGCAGCAGCAAGAAGCCAAACAGCATGCCGCCTAAGTGGGCAAAATGAGCCACGCTGCTCATGGTGCCGGTGACGCCAAAAATCAACTCTAAAGCCCCATAGCCTATTACCATCCACTTGGCTTTGATGGGGAAGGGAAAGGGGATGATGTACATCTTCACGTTGGGGAACATCCACCCAAACGCCAGCAGGATGCCAAAAACGGCTCCCGACGCGCCCACGGTGATGAGCATGTTGAGGCTGAAACCGCTCACCTGATTGTTGACCAAGGCTTCGACTGCCTCTGGCTGCGAGATGGAGTAGGCATGCGTCAACTCGCTGACCACTGAATTGAAAACATCGAAATGCCACGACAATTCCTGAATCACTCCAGCGCCGATGCCGCACACCAGATAGTAGGAGAGATATTTTTTATAACCCATGGCACGCTCCAGGGTCGCACCGAACATCCATAGCGAGAACATATTGAAGAATATGTGAGAGATGCCTGCGCTCACCGACGAGGTGTCGTGCATGAACATGTAGGTGACCAACTGGTAGATGGAAAAATCGCTCGCACGCCAAAAGTGAAGCCCCAAATAGTCATTCAAGTCGATTCCCTTGCCCTTAAACACAAAGGTCACCACCCACAGCAGGATATTGATGATGATGAGATTTTTAGTCACCGTTGGAATCGACCCCAGGAAAGATCCGCGACTGTTACTCATGCTCATAGCGATATTTTGAAATTTTCAAAGTAGTTTAACAAAAAAATTAAAAGTCACTCGACAATCATTGCGTGTTGGGAGAGTGCGCACAGCTATCGGTTGTTTTTAACGCTACAAATGTAGTGAAAAACCTGCGATTTTACTACTGGCTAATAGCAAAACAAGGAAATTTCATCAATTTTTGATTTTTTTTCAATGTTTTTTTTGCTGTAAACTTTCTATTACTTATATTTGCGACACCAATCGCCTATGAATTGTAAATTATAAGAAATTTAAAAACAAATTGTCATGAACAAAACAGAATTAGTAGATGCTATTGCAAGAGAGACCAGCTTGACAAAGGTTCAGGCCACCGCTGCCCTCAAGGCAACACTCAGCGCTATCGCCGGCACGTTGGCCAAGGGTGACAAGGTCTCCCTGATTGGTTTTGGAAACTTTACTGTCAAGGACGTTCCAGCGCGTGAAGGCATCAACCCGCGCACCAAGGAGGCCATTAAAATTGCTGCCAAGAAAGTTGTGAAATTCAAGCCTGGCGCCGAATTGGCTGACATGGTGAACAAGTAAGAGACGGCTTGCCTTGCTGCAAGAGCATTGAAGATTAAAAAAAGAAGAGGGGCTCACTGCACAACGTGAAGTGAGCCCCTTTTGATTTTCAGCGCAGCCGGTGCCCATTGGGGTTCAAGTGGTCAGGCATTCCCCTGTGCCCTGAATCTTGAGGCTTGCTCGGCGATGAGCGCGGTGTCGTTGAAGTAGTCGATGCGCATGGCATGGCGCACTTCGTCCATGGTAGCGGCGGCGACTTTGCGCGCGCTTTCAGTCCCTTTTTGAAGGATGTGGTAAACTTCAGGAATATCTTGCTCAAACTCGTGCCGGCGCGCGCGCATGGGCTCTAAGATGCGGTTGAGTACCTGGTTGAGGAATTTCTTGCATTTCATGTCGCCCAGCCCGCCACGGCGGTAGTGATCCTTGAGTTCGTCAAGATTCTGGTACTCGGGCCAGAAGTCGGCAAAGTCTTGGCTCGTGCTGAAGGCGTCGAGATAGGTAAAGACCATGTTTCCCTCCACGTGCCCAGGGTCATTGAGGTTGATGTGGGTGGGGTCGGTGTACATCGAGCGCACTTTTTGCCACACCTCGTCGGCAGTCTCGCTCAGGTAGATGCAGTTGCCCAAGCTCTTGCTCATCTTGGCTTTCCCGTCGGTGCCGGGCAAGCGGCGGCAAGCCCCCTCGGGCGGCAGCATGATGCTTGGCTCCACGAGCACGGGACCGTAGGTGTTGTTGAAGCGGTTCACCAGCTCGCGAGTCACCTCAATCATGGGCTCCTGGTCCTCGCCTGCCGGCACAATGTCGGTCTTGAACAAGGTGATGTCGGCCGCTTGGCTCACGGGGTAGCAGAAAAATCCTAACGGGATGTTGGCCTCGAAGTTGCGCATCTTGATTTCGGTCTTCACGGTAGGGTTGCGCTGCACGCGGCTCACGGTGATGAGGTTCATCAGGTAGGTGGTCAACTCGCTCAACTCGGGAATCTGGCTTTGGATGAAAAGGGTGCATTTCTCGGGGTCAAGGCCTGCAGCCAGGTAGTCGAGTGCGACCTCTATGATATTTTGGCGTATTTTCTCGGGGTTCTCGGCATTGTCGGTCAAAGCCTGAACATCGGCCATGAACACGAACATGCGGTCGTAGTCCCCCTCGTTTTGCAATTGCACGCGGCGGCGCAGCGAGCCCACGTAGTGCCCCACGTGAAGGCGTCCGGTCGGACGGTCGCCTGTTAAGATAACTTTTCCCATCTTTTCTTTTGTTGTTTCCTGTTTGAATTTGACTACAAAGGTAGCGATAATTACCCAAAATCCAAAAAACGGCTGTCGTGCCGTGCCCTCTCTCGGCAAGGCCTCGCGCAGCCGCTTTGGCTTTGCGGCTTTAGGGTTGGGGCATGAGCTGGGCGAAGCGCCGGTTGCTCCACACCACGAAGTTCCCCTCCTTGTCAGCGCTGATGGTCATCACGCCGAGCTGGCTGTTCCCCTCCATGAGTTTCTTCGTGCGCTCGGTGCCCATCACCATGCACCCCGTGGCCCAGGCATCGGCGCTCATGCAGTCTGGCGCGACCACCGTCACGCTCAGCAAGTCGCTTTCCTCACTCTGGCCCGTCTTGGGGTTCACGATGTGCGACACTCTCTTGCCCTGCACCTCCTTGTACTTGCGGTAGTTGCCGCTGGTGGCGACACCGCCCTTGTCGAGCTGCACCGTCAGCGCCGACTTGTGGATCGCCGCAGTGGACTCGTCGAGGGGCAAGTCGACCGACACGTGCCACGGCTTGCCTTGCGCGTTCACGCCGCGGCAAGCGATTTCGCCGCCGATTTCCACCATGTAGTTCACCACGCCGTTGCGCTCAAGCATGCGGGCAATCTCGTCGCAGGCCAGCCCCTTGGCAATCGAGCTGAAGTCGAATTGCACGTTGGGGTTGTCCTTGATGAGGGTCAGCCCATGAAGGCGTGTTTTTTCAAGCCCCACAAAGGCGAGCAGGCTGTCAAGGTCGCGCTGGGTGGGCAGCCGGCCGCTCTTGAAGCCAAATCCCCAGGCGTTCACCAGGGGCATCACCGTGGGGTCGTAGGCGCCACGGGTGGCTTTGTTCACCGTCAGGGCCGTGTTGTACATGCGCGCAATCAGGCTGTCGACGCGGTTGGTCTTGTTCTGGTTCAAGGCGGTGACAAGCGACTTGGGGTTAAACACCGACGCGCTGGAGTCGACAAGGCTAAACACGCGCTGCACCGAGTCGTTGAGCGGGTGGCTGGCCTCGTAGGTAATGTGGTAGTCCGTTGTCCACTGTACGCCCTCCAAGCGCATGTATTGCTTTTTGACGCCACAGTAGCGGCTCACAATCATCAGTGCTAAGGCCGCTATGGCGCAGGTCACAATGGCGGCATAACGCCGCGAACGCATCACTTGTTCTCCCATTTTGTGTCGTTTAGAATGCAAAGTTACGAGAATTTTTAGGTTTTAGTGGCGTGATTTTGTTGAAATAGCAAGAATAATCAACTTTTTTTATTACTTTTGCGCATATTAAAGATTTATACGTGATGAAAACAAGCAACAGACTTTTTCTTCTTGCCTTGACGGTGCTGGCAGTATCGGTCACGGCAGCGGCCCAACTACGCTTTGGCGTGAGAGGTGGCCTGGGAATCAACGACATGAAGTTTGACCAGAATGTGATCGACAACAAAAACTACTTAGGTTACTCGGTGGGTGTCGCAGCCGAGTTCCAAGTGCCCGTGATTGGCATCGCTGTCGAGGGGGCGGCTCTCTACACCCACCGCACGTCAGAACTCCGCGGCGAGGGCGACCAAGGCATCGACTACAAGCGCAACTACATCGAGGTGCCCGTGCATGCGAAATACAAGCTGACGCTGCCCGTCGTCGAGCGCATAGTAGTGCCCTTTATCCATTTAGGCCCCAATTTCGCCTTCCTCACCAACAGCGACGATGAGGGGCATGCCTTCAAAGACAAGAAAATGGCGGTTTCGCTCGATGTGGGCGGGGGCGTTGAGATTGTCCGCAAGCTTCAACTGGCCGTCAACTACGGCCTGGGCATGAGCAAGGCGTTTGAGTATGTGGGTGTCGACCAGGAGCAGACCAGCAACATCAAGGGGAAAGACAGGTGCTGGACGATCATGGCCACTTACTTCTTTTAGCCGCTCGCGCTGCCCCTCGCTTTGCAATTGTTATAAAAAATGAAATGATTGTGCGACACGAGAAAATGTCTTAGTTTTGCACAAATTTAAGATACACCGTTTTTATAGACACATGAAGAGAATTCTTTTAGCAACCGCCATCATGGCCGCAGCGCTGGGCTTCACGGTTCATGCCGAGACCCGTTGGGGCGTGGTCGCGGGAGCCAACTACAACGAGCTGCACTTCAAGCAGCATGACATTTTTGCGGTCGACCAGCAGTTCGGCCCCAATGCGGGCATCACGGGCGAAATCATCTCGCCGGGAATCGGGTTCGGCATCGATGGCTCGGTCATCTACTCGATGCGCAGCGGCAAGCTCCACATGGGCGACAAGAAAGCGTGGGCCAGCCAGGGCGTGGGAGTGGAGCGTTGCGTCATGCACTACATTGATGTGCCCGTGAACCTGAAAATCAAGTGGCAGAAGCTCAATGGGTTTGAAAACACGCTCATGCCCATGTTTTTTGTGGGACCCACTATCTCGTTTTTGCCCGCCCACAGCAAGTGCGACGATGCGCTCCAGTTTAAAAAAGTGAGCGCGAGCCTGCAATTAGGCGTTGGCTTCGAGCTTTACCGCAAGGTGCAAGTCAAGGCTGGCTACCAGTTTGGCTTTGGCGAGTCGGTCAGAACACGCCTTTTGGAAGAGAACGTGGCAAAGAACCGCACTTACTTCCTCAACTGCACCTACTTTTTCCAGTAGAATTTCGCGGGTATCGCCTGAGAAATAAAAAGGTTGGCTCACCGATGCGAGCCAACCTTTTTTTGGGGGGGCGTTGACTTAGGCAGGGATAAATGCCCGATTACTTCCCGCCGCCGCCTTGCTTGCCACCCATCAGGTCGCTGTTCTCGATGGTGGTGTTGGTTTTCTTCACGCTGGCCTTGAGCGACCCGAAGCGGTAACTCACGCTCACCGAGATCTCGGTGCCGTTAAATCGGTAGTCGTTGAAACTGGTGTAGTCGCCGCGGTCGGTGTAGTACTTGTAGTGCATGTATCGGCCCGTGGTCGAGAATTTGCCGTTGAGGCTCATCGTGAGACGGTCATCCTTGAGGAAAGAGCGTTGCAAGCCGGCATCTATCGTTCCCATACTGTTGCTGTGGCCATATAGGTCTGGGGCGCTCTTCCACATGTAGCCCCCTGCTGAGAGACGCAGTTTCCAAGGCAATTGTTGCGTGAGTTGCGCCCAGAAGAAACTTTCCCAGCCCTCGCTCTTGATGCCCATGTTGCTGTTCTTGTAGTGGTCATAGCCCAAGTTGCCATTGAACATGAAACTGGTGTTCTCGAAAATTTGCCATTGCACAAAGCTGCTGGCGTTTGCTTGCAGCGACCGCATGGCATTGGCGTAGGTGGAGACGGTTTTGTCGCCATCGCCCCATTGCACAGCGCAAATCCCGTTGTTGCTATAGGAAAATCCTGGCACGATATTAAAGGTGAATTTCTGTCCGGTGTGCATGAATGTGAGGCTGGTGCTGTAGTGCCGGGTGCTGCCCAATTTCGAGTTTCCGTAGCTTTTAGAAGTGGGGGTGTCGGTAATGGCGGGATTTAAGAAATAGATTCCTGGACGGTTGATGCGAGTGGCAAATGACCACTTCAGGCTGTTGAACATGTTGATTTGGTAGTTCAGGCTGGTGCTGGGTACCCAGTCGCCCAAGTTGCGGTGGAAATTCTGCTGGTTTCCGTCGGGGTACTTGGCGCTCAAGTAGCTGTGCTCGTAGCGCAGCCCGGCGCGGGCGGCCCACTTGTCAATGGTGAACGTGTAGCTGGCGTAGGCCGATGCCACTTGGGTGAGGTGGTTGAATCGGGTGTCGGTGTTGAGCGACTCGGCGTCGGCGTAGTCCATCAGGGAGTGGCTCTTGTTCAGGCGGTAGATGTATTTCACGCCCGTCTCGAACTTGTGATGCTGGGCAAAGGGCCGTGTCCAGTCGAGCTGGAACGTGTGTTCCCAAAAGTTCTCGCGGCTATTCAGGCCATATCCCGTGTAGGGGAAAGGCGTGTTTACCCTATCGGTCAATAGGGTCTTTTGGCGGTTATGCCTGCGCGAGGTCGAGAGCATGTAACTCAGGGTGAGTGCTTCGCCTTTCACCCTTGTATTGTGCTGGTAGTCAAAGCGGCCGTCGAGACTGTAATAGCTGCTGGTGGGGCTTCGGTTCTGCTGTGTGTAGCTGTAGATGGTGTTGTTTTGCTGGTCCAGCATCGAGTATTGCCATGTTCCGCTGTTCGCGTAGTCATAGTAGTAGCCGCCAAACGAGAGGGTGAGGAGATTGAGTGTGTCGGGCTCGAAACTCGCCTCGATGTTGCCATAGTGAACATTGGCCGAATTGACGGCTTCTCCATTATAAATCAGCGAGTTGCCGCTTTTGTTATAGTGAGTCTCGCTGTACGAGCTTTGCTCGTTTCCCTTTTTGGGTTGATGCCGGTAGCCGTAGTTGATGCTGGTGATGAGCTTGCCCACCTGGGTCGTGAGGTAGGCGTTGGTTCCTGGTGAGGTTTTTTCAAAATCTCCGATGTTTCTTGCGCCAACCGTTACGGTTCCCACCACGCCGTCAATCGTGGTGTTGTTGATTGTGACGATATTCAAGATGGCGCTCACCCCCTCGGCATCATATTTTGCCCCAGGCTCGGTAATCACCTCCACCTTCTTGATCATGCTGGCGGGAATCGACTTGAGCACCTCCTTGGGATTTTGGGAAATGCTGGGGTCGGGATGCCCGTTCTTGTAAATCTTGAAGTTGGAGCTGCCTTTGACCATGATGTTGTCTTGGCCGTCTACGCTCACCAGCGGCACCTTGCGCAGCATGTCGAAGATGGTTTTGGTCTTGCTTTCCTCGTCGCTCTGGATGTTGTAGGTCAAGCGGTCGATTTCGTTGGTCACCAGGGGCGCTTGTGCCGTGACGGTGACTTCTTGCAGGGCATTCGCGTTGCTTCCCAGCACAATCGTGCCCAGGTTGGCTCGGGGCGACTGGCGGTTGACCGTGAAGGTCCGCTCGGTTTCGGTTTTTCCCACGGCGCTGATTGTCAGCCGGTAAGTGCCCTCGCCAGGCAAGTCTTTGCTGAATTTCCCGTTCATGTCGGTCACGCCCATGGCCATGACCTTGCTGGTGTCACGATGGGTGTAGATGCGCACGGTGGCGTAAGGCTCGCCCTCGCCTGTGGAATCGGTGGCCAAGAATTTTACTGAAAACTCCGTTGTTGCCGAGATGCTCCCGCACAAGGCCATGAAAAATAGAAGAATCTGGAACTTTTTCATAAATTGATGTAATGTGTTAGAAGATGTCTTGTGTTACTCCTCCCCTCCACAGCGCAATTGTCTCGGCTGGTGACGAGTTGGATGACATCTTAAAGACGGATAAGAAGCTCAAAAAGTTCCATGAATAAATGTTAAAATTTCGTTAAAAACTGTTTTCGTGCTTTTATAATTTTGATTTTCAATGGGTTATGGAAGCAAGTCTTTCAGGCTTTTCAAGCATTTCAGCATCTCTTGCTTGGCTTGTGCGTCATGTTCGGCGTTGCAAGCCGCCTCAACGTCTTTGAGGTAGGTCAGGTAGTCGGTCTCGGCGATGAATCGGGCTGCCCGGGCGCGCACCAGTGGACTGCCGTCGAACAGCAGCCCCTGCACCCACCGCTTGGCATCCCACGAGCGGCACGCTTGCAGCCAGTCGAGTGCCGAAATTTTTTCTTGGGGCGTTCCGTAGAGCAAGGTTTGGTAGAAGCCGCGTTCTTTTTCCAAGTCGGCTTTGGTCATGAGGATTTCACGATTGTAGAGGTTGGGATTCACGGCTCGGTTCTTGTAGGCGATGAGCGGCATCCGCAAGGTCCAGCGCACCATGCGCGGTATCATCCACATCATACCTGGTGTGGCCTCGGGGTGGGCGATGCTGCTTATCACGCGCCCTTTCCCCCATTCGTTAGCAACGAAAAAGGGGTGGTTGTTGGTCATGTTGGCTGGAGCGTTGCCCTCCTCATGCACGTCGCTTTCCATCATGGCGAGTGTGGTGTAGGGAATTTTCACACTGTCGCTCTCCACAAGCACCGGTCCCTCGTAGTACATGACGTAGGACCGGTCGCGGCTGGCGAGCTCGGGGAAGAGTTCCCGTCCCTCGGGAGTGAGCGAGAATGCGGCGATGCCATGCCCGCGGTTGTCGTGTTCGATGTCGATGGCTTTTGCCCCGTTGATGCGCATGCAGGCATAGCCTGGCGTGTCGGAGAACAGGTAGGCGCCGGCACAGATGCCCACAGCGCCCTTGCCCGATTGAATGAATGCCTTGATGCGCTTCACGTTCTCTTCGCCCATGTTCAGATACTGGGTGGAGCCGCCGCCTCCAGGCACAATGATGGCGTCTAACTCGTCGAGAATGCCGCTGGCAATGTCGCTTGTGGTGATTGTGCGCACGGTCATGTCGGGGTCAAGCCTCACAGCGGCCACGGCCTCCCAAATGCAAGTTTGAGCACCGCCATGGCCCTCAAACACGCCCACGCTCACGCGCTTCCCGTTGCCCGTGGCGAGGGCTTGGACGGCAGTCAGCAGGCACAACAACAGTGCGAAAATCGTTTTTTTGCTCATAGTCATGCTGATTAGTCCCTATTTCACAAAGGGAACGACATATTGTGAATGCTTGTTCTCGACGATGACGCGATTCATGTTGTAGGTGATGACCACCTCGTGCTTGGATTCATCCATCGTGAAATCGTCAAGGCCGCTTCCGGCAGGAATGAATGAGGGAATCACGGCCGTGTCGTAGCCCTTGGCCGAGGCGGTGTGTGCCGCCTCAATGTCGCACACGGGCATGCGCATGCCCAAATCGGCCATGCGTCGCCCCTCGCCGAAGAAGATTTCCTGGCGCAGGAGGTAAATCAGTTCCAGTGCGGCATCCTCAGTGCCACACGATTCAATCATTGGCGGGGTGACCGAAGTGCCCGAGATGTAGGGAATGTCGATGAGGTGGGGTTGCTGCCGGTCGAGTACCAGGTTGCTCCGCAGGCTGTCGGCAGGCGATGTGGCCACACGGTAGAGTGAGCCGTCGGGGTAGTGCTTCGAGCCGCCATTGTAGCGCCCCTCTAAGTGGTCGTCGATGCCGTGAGCCACGGGGCGGCTCTTCACGAGCGTGAGCAATTGCCTCAGGGTCGACTTCGCATCGTCGATCTGGCCGGCGCTCGCTTGCGCTTCGGCAATAATCAGGTAGTTCTCCTCGGCCTTGGCAATGGTCACTGGGCGTTGCTCGGTCGATTTGGTCTGGAAATATTTCGGGTCTAAGAAATCGAGGCGGGGAAGAGGTTGGAACCAGTTGCCCCAGATGGCCTCTTGAGCCACGTTGTTCACATTGTTCGCGCCGTCAAATTGCACCTGCTCCAGCATCTCTGGAGCCAGTGTCAGGGCTTGCCGGGCTTCCTCGACGGCTTGGGTGGCTTCGCCTAAGCGATAGTAGAGCCGGGCTTTGAGCGTGTGAGCCAGCGCGCGCGCTGAGTCGGCATTGGCCCAGTAGAGCGCGCTGTCGGCACAGGCAAGCCCGCGGTTGAGGTGTTCTTGCCAGGCAATCACTTTCCCTCCGTTCTCATCGGGCAGTCCCGTGAAAGTCTCCCCAGCCAAGATGTGGGAGAATGTTTTGATGACCGCCAGCCTGAAATGCTCGGCGGGCGTGATGTTGGGGTCATGCTTGATGACGGTCTTGAGACCGTAGTCAACCGACTCGCGCAGGTTGCCCACGTAGCGTTGCAGGACTTGCACGTCTTCATCGGAGGGCATGAACACGTGGCGATCAAAGTCACGGTTGCTCCGGGTGTAGTTGTTGTAGTAGTTGTCTGAGGCGATTTCAAGCAGTTGGCAATAGGTGCCCATGGCTACTGCGAAATTCTTCTCGGTGCCGTTCACCCAGGTGTGCATGGCGTTGGGGGCGTTCAGGAAGTCGCTATCGGTGACGTTGGGGTTCACGGTGTCGCCCGGCTCGATGAGGTCGCACGAGGTCAAGCTCATCATTGCTGCTGCCGTGAGGGTCATCCAGAAAGAGGTATATCTTTTTTTCATAGCGTTGCGATTAAATGTCGATTTTTAAGGAAAACACGTATTGGCGTGGGGATGAATAGGTGGCATAGTTGATGCCGCTTGTGGCCACGGCATCTTGCGCGAGCGCGCCCGAGAGGGTGGCCTCGGGGTCAACCGAGCTGGCGGTAAGTGCCAGGGGATTGTAGACGTTCAATGCCAGGTTGATGCGCTTGATGGCGAAATGCTTGAGCTTGAAAGTGTAGTCGAGGCCGATGTTGCGAATTTTCAGGAAGTCGGCCTTGCTCACAAAATAGTTGGTGAAATAGAGCCATGCGGCCTTCTGGTTCATGCCATTGAGCGCCGCCTTGGGGATGCGCTTGTTGGGCAGTCCCTTGCGGAACCGGAATTGCTGGTCGAACGAGTGCACGTAGCTCCCCGTTTGATAGTCGCCCACCAGCGCCAACCGCAATGCCTTGTAGGACACTGCCAGAGAGAAGTTGCCATAGAGCGTGGGCAAGGTCGAGCCCAGGTCTTGAAGGGTGAGCACCTCCTTGAGGCTGCCGTCCTCGTTGAGCACGGCCTTGTTGCCCTGTAGGTAGCCCACAGGCTTGCCTTCGGCCACGGTGTTTTGAATGGTAGCCGGGTCGAAGCCGCCAATGCGGAAAGGCAGTTGCCCTCCCGTCGAGAGCACGCGGTTGTGGTTGGTGTTCAGCGAGGCGTTCACTTCGGCTTTCCAGTCCTCGGCATCTACTGCAAGCACGCCCACTCGCCATTCCATGCC
The DNA here is from genome assembly GCA_902489275.1 of uncultured Porphyromonadaceae bacterium. Taxonomy (GTDB): domain Bacteria; phylum Bacteroidota; class Bacteroidia; order Bacteroidales; family Muribaculaceae; genus Sodaliphilus. The sequence goes on along the minus strand of CABTZK010000004.1, from coordinate 16,398 downwards.
GTGGTTCCTGATTTTGCCCACGTTGGCCAAGTAGGTCGACGACTCGCCCGATGAGGGCAGGGTGGGAATGCTGAAAATCGCATCTTTGGTGATGGCGTAGTAGTAGGTGAAACCCACGTTGAAGTGGCCCTTGAACAGCGAGGCCTCAATGCTGGCTTCGCGGGAGTGCTTTTTCTCCGGGCCTAAGTCAGGGTTGCCCACCTTGCCGAAAGTGGCCACTTGCTGGCCGTTGTAGGCGCTCATGTCGATGGTGCGTTGATAGGCAAACGCTGGTGGGTAGTTGCCCGCCACACCCGCATTGGCCATCAGGCGAATGCTTTTCACCACGCCGCTCTCGCGCCAGTGTTGCAGGAAAGGCTCGTCGGAGATCAGGTAGGAGAATCCCACTTTAGGGTACACTTGCCAGCCCACATTGTCGCCAAAGGCGCTGTTGTAGTCGGCACGCACGCCCAAGTCGAGATAGTAGCGGTTCAGGAAGCCAAGGTTGTCTTGCGCGTAGAAGCCATAGTTGTGCAGGTAGCTCAGCCACTCGTCGGCTATCATCGTGCCCGCTCCGCTCATCACTTTCACGCCGTCGCGCACGTTGATGCCGTTGTAGCAGGCTTGCTGGTCGTGGGTGTTGAAGTACTGGAAGCCGGCTGTGGCGATATTGCTCAGCCAGGAGCTGCGGTACCACTTGTACTGGCCATTGAGGTCGATGGTGATGCCCAAGTAGTCGCGCGTGCTGTTGTACACTCGCCCGGCATCGGTAGTGCCCTCGGGCTTCACTTGCGTGTGGATGAGATAGGCGTTGGTAATGATTTCCTTGTTTTTGCTGCTGCGGTAGTCAAGGCCGAATGTGCCCTTGAGGGTGAGCCCTTGCAGGGGCTTGACGCTCACGATGTGCGACATCTGGTACCGCTTCACGTTCTCGGTGTTGTCTTGCAGTTGCTCGGCCTTGTCGACAAAGGCTTTCAGTTGCTGGAACTCATAGCCGCTTGCCGCGTCGATGTCGGGGGTGAACGACTGCAAGTTGTCCTTCTCGTCACGGTAGCGCAAGTCGGCGGCAGCGGCACATTCGGTGGTCCACAAGCCCGTGTAGAGGCCCTGGTTGCCGTTGCGGCTTCGCTTGTAGTCCTCCACAACCAAGCCAAAGGAGTTCTGGTATTCCACAGCAGGCGAAATGGCTACTTTGGAGCCAAAGCGCAAATCATATTTCTTGTCGTTGTTGCCGTCGTGAATCACGATGCCGGTGTTTTGCCCCATGCTTGCGCCAAAACTATAGGAGAATTTCCCCTCGTTGCCATTGAACCCCAAGCGGTAGCGCTGTTGGAAGCCCGTCTGGTTCAGCAGCTCGCGCGTGCGGCCAAAGTAGTAGAATTGTGTCGTGGGAACATCAAAGCCCACTTGAGTCGTGAACGAGGCGTTAAAGTGCCCCTCGCCGCCTTTCTTGGTGAAAATCTGAATCACGCCATTGGCGGCATCCGAGCCGTAGAGGGTGGTTGCCGCGCCGCCAGGCACATACTCAATGTGGTCGATATTCTCCATGGGAATGTCGCTCAGCGACCCCGATGCCGCTGTTTGCCCCATCGGCAAGTCGGCGGTGGAGTAAGGCTCAGCGCCAATGCCGTGTTTCGAGAACATGATGTTGGCGCCTGTGTTCATGTTGTCAATACGCACGCCGTCGATGTAAATCACGGGTGTGGAGTTGCCAAAGGCCGATGACAGGCCGCGCGACTTGATGAGCGATGTTGTGCCTGGCTGGCCGCTCGTCATGCTGAGCTGCACGTTGGGGAGCGCCCCTTGCAGCATCTCGTCGATGCGACCGGCAGGGGCATCGTTGAGTTCGTTGGCCGAAATTTTGGTAAATGATGACGACAGTCGCCTGCGTTCGATGGCGTTGCCTTGTCCGGTGACGACAACCTCGTCTAAGTTCAACGAGTCAAGTCTTGATGGCTCGGGCGATTGGTCGGCCGCCATGCTTCCTGCCGAGGCTGGAGTGGCGGTCAGCAGCGTTCCCGAAAGGCCTACAAGAGCTACGATGTGAAATTTTCTCATTAATATATTTATTTAGTCGTTATCACATGATAATGTGTCGTAGCGAGCCGTTGGCTGGCTCAAGTGGTTATCTGCGCGTTTTCTGCGCTCGTGCCTCTAAAAATCGGAGCAAAGGTAAGCTTATTCTGCCACAACTACAACTTAATTTCATGGGATATTCTCCTAAAATGAAATTAATTTCTTAGAAGTCAAGTGTTTAAATTTTGTAAAATCTAAGGAGGCATTTTGTCATCGAGGCCTCATCACACGCCAAAGCAAAAACAGCCTGCTCTCTTGTGTGGGCAAGCTGTTTTGAAGGCCTTACGGGACCTGTTGCAAGGGCAGGAAAATCAGCCGATGTACTGCTCAATGTCTTCTTCAACGGTTGAAATCGTCCCCAAGCCAAAATTGTCGACGAGCACCTTGAGCACGCCTTCCGACACGAAACCGGGCAGAGTGGGGCCAATGTGGATGTTCTTCACGCCCAAGTGCAGCAGTGCCAGCAACACGATGACGGCCTTTTGCTCATACCATGCGATGTTGAAGAAGATGGGCAGCTCGTTGATATCGTGAGCGCCAAAGATTTCTTTCAGTTTGAGTGCCACAACGGCCCATGAGTAGGAGTCGTTGCACTGCCCTGCGTCGAGCACCCGGGGAATTCCATTGATGTCGCCCAAATTGAGTTTGTTGTATTTGTATTTGGCGCACCCGCTGGTCAAAATCACCACATTGTGAGGCAGCGCTTTGGCAAAGTCGCTATAGTAGTTCCTGCTTTTCATGCGGCCGTCACAGCCACTCATGACCACAAACTTGCGAATGGAGCCGCTCTTCACCGCCTCAACAATCTTGTCGGCCAGCGCGAAAACTTGGGCATGGGCAAATCCGCCCGCAATCTCGCCCGTCTCAAGTTCTTCGGGAGCTTGGCACTGTTTGGCCATGGCAATCACCTGCGAGAAGTCCTTGTGCCCATCAGTGTCAGCCTCGATGTGCTTCCAGCCAGGATAACCGGTCGAGTTGGTCGTGAACACGCGGCCTGCGTAGTTGGCATCGGGTTTTGGGGGAACAATGCAGTTGGTGGTGAACACAATGGGCCCGTTGAACTTGGAAAATTCCTCTTTTTGCTGCCACCAGGCGTTGCCGTAGTTGCCCACTAAGTGCTTGTACTTCTTCAGGCGAGGGTAGTAGTGCGCCGGGAGCATCTCGCCATGAGTGTACACGTCGATGCCCGTGCCCTCGGTCTGCTCCAGCAGTTGCTCGATGTCGAGCAAGTCGTGTCCGCTCACGAGGATGCCCGGGTTCTTGCCCACGCCAAGGTTCACCTTGGTGATTTCGGGATTCCCATAGGCCTCTGTGTTGGCCTTGTCGAGCAGAGCCATCACCTCGACCCCCCACTTACCCGTTTCGAGCACGATGCCCAGCAACTCCTGTTTGGGGGCATCAGGGTTGGAAATCGTGGCTAATGCCTTGCATATAAAATCAATAATTTCCCTGTGGCGCTTCCCAAGATTGGCGGCATGCTGGTAGTAGGCAGCAGTGCCTTTCAGCCCCAGCACGGTGAGTTCTTTGAGCGAGCGCAAGTCGGCATCGGAGTTGCGCAAGACGCCTTCTCGCTGCCCCTCGGCGGCATAGTCGGCTTTCTCGCCGCTCCATCTCACCTCTTGGAAGTCGGGCAGCTGCACGTTATTGTTCTGAGCCATGTCCAGCAACTTGCGCTTCAAGGCGACGCCCTGGTCTACCTTGAGGAGAATAGATTGGTCATCGAAGTTCGCGTTGGTAATAGTTGAAAACAGCGCATCGACGAGATAGTCGTCCACCGCAGTGTCGTTGGCCTTGACCCCAGCCAGCGTGAGGCGATGCCGAATCGTTCCGATGCCGCGCGCCACGCTTAGCAACAAGTCTTGCCACTTGGCGGTTTCGGGAAGTTTGCCACACACACCGCGCAGGGTGCATCCTGTACCTTTAGCTGTTTCCTGGCATTGGAAACAAAACATCTTGCTCTCTGTCATCATCATGCGTTTTTTGTGTTAGTTCTTTTGTTGGTGCAAAGGTAGTTAGAATTATCCTGTGTGACCGGTAACAAATGATACCGCGCAGGGTTAATGAAACCTAATTTTTGGTTTTGCCCACAACTTACACTAACTTTGTGACAAAAATCAAAAAGACACCGAAAACGATGTACTGCAACAAAGAGCATGTCAATATCCTCACCGCGCTGCTTGTAGAGCATGGCATTCACCATGCGGTGGTGTGCCCAGGAAGCCGCAATGCGGTGATTGTGCACAATTTGAACGAGTGCCCATCAATAAGGTGCTACCCCGTGACCGACGAGCGGAGCGCGGGATTTTTCGCGTTAGGCATCGCGCAAGCCATCTGCGAGCCAGTGGTGGTGTGCGTGACCAGCGGGACGGCACTGCTCGATGTAGCTCCAGCAGTGGCCGAGGCCACCTGCCAGCACAACGGCATTGTCGTGATTTCGGCCGACCGGCCCGCGGCGTGGATAGGGCAGCTCGATGGGCAGACCATGCAGCAGCCTGGCGCGTTGACCTCCTTTGTGAGCAAGTGTGTGACCCTGCCCAAGCCCGTGGACGAGGTTTCCCGCTGGCACTGCAACCGGCTTGTGAACGAGGCGCTCATCGAGGCATGGAAGCGCGAGCGGGCCAGTGTGCACATCAACGTGCCCTTGGATGAGCCGCTGTTTGAGTTCACAACCCGGCAATTGCCCATTGAGCGCAAAATCAACTACATTGAGCCTGGCGATGGCGATTTAGGTCGCCTTTTGGAGGATTTTGCCCATGCTCGCAAGCCCATGATTGTGTTAGGGCAAATGAATGAGGGGGCGAGCGTTTCGTCCGAGTGCGTTGCACTTGCCAAGCAGGTGGTTGTCGTGAGCGAGGCGCTCAATCCCATGATGTGCAGCGTCCCGTTCGACGAGGTGATCAGTGCCATTGGCAACGATGCCGATTTCCTTCCCGATTTCATCTTGTGCCTGGGTGGGGAAGTGGTGAGCAAGCGGCTCAAGCGCTTCCTGCGCTTGGCCCAACCTGCCATGGTGTGGCGTGTGGGGGCTGGGGTGAGCGACACGTTCATGAACCTCACGGGGGTGGTCAATGCCCGCGTGCCTGCTTTGCTGCCTGCCTTGCTCGCCCAGCTCCAGCAGGGCGATGTGTCCGACCGTGGGTTTGCTCGCCGCTGGCATCGGGCATTTGCCAAAGCCGGCGAGGCTCGCGTTTCCTATGAGCCTGAATTCTCGCAAATGTGGGCCGTCAAGGCTTTTGAGAGCGCTCAAAAGAAACTCCGTTGCCGTGCCTCTTTTCATAGTGCCAACAGTCAGCCGATTCGCTTGGCCAACATCTACGCGACCCACTATGTGCGGTGCAACCGTGGTATCAACGGCATCGATGGCAGCGTGTCGACGGCAGCAGGTTACTCGGTTGCTGCCGATGAAGCGGAATTGGCGTTTCTCGTGACAGGTGATTTGAGTTTCTTCTACGACCAAAACGGGCTGTGGAATCAGAACTTGCGAGGCAACTTGCGCATCATGTTGCTCAACAATGGTTGCGGAGAGATTTTCCTTCACCTGCCAGGCTTGGAAAACTGCCCGGCGCGTGACACGATGATTGCTGCGCGGCACAACGCCAGCGCCAAGGGAATCTGCCAGGAGTGCGGTGTGCGCTATTTGTCAGCGCATGACCAAGCCAGCCTGCGACAAGCGCTGGATGCTTTGTTGGTGGAGAAGAGCGCCCAGCCAGTGTTGCTTGAGGTGTTCACCAATCCCGATGCCGACGAGCAGGCGCTGAGAGAATACGATGATCACATTCATAGCATACTCGAACCGTCCCTTGCGCGCTAAACGTCAGTTTTAGCCCGAGGGTGTGTTCCAATAAACCTAAAAATAAAGTAATATGGCAAAAAGAGAATGGAAAAAAGTAGAGGGATTTGATTTCCAGGAAATCCTGCTTGACGAGTATAACGGCATTGCCAAGATCACGATTAACCGTCCCCGTTACCGCAACGCCTTCACGCCACGCACCACCCTGGAGTTGAGCCAGGCTTTCTCGTGGTGCCGGGAAGCGTCGCGCATCGGCGTGGTGCTGCTCACGGGCGCGGGCGACAAGGCATTTTGCAGCGGCGGCGACATGCACGTGAAAGGCCGTGGCGGCTATGTGGACGAGGGCGGAGTGCCACGCTTGAGCGTGCTCGACGTGCAGATGCAAATACGCCGCTTGCCAAAACCCGTGATTGCCATGGTCAATGGCTATGCCATCGGGGGCGGTCATGTGCTGCATGTCGTGTGCGACCTCACCATCGCCAGTGAAAATGCCATCTTCGGGCAAACCGGGCCCAAGGTTGGCTCGTTTGACGCTGGTTTTGGCAGCAGCTATCTGGCTCGCATTGTGGGGCAGAAGAAAGCCCGGGAAATTTGGTTCCTGTGCCGCCAGTACACCGCCAAGGAAGCCGAGGAAATGGGAATGGTCAACAAGGTCGTGCCGCTCGACCAGCTCGAAGACACCTGTGTGGAGTGGGCTCAAGTCATGATGGAGCGCTCGCCCATGGCGCTGCGCATGATCAAGGCCGGCTTGAACGCTGAGCTCGATGGACAGGCGGGCATCCAGGAGCTTGCGGGCGACTGCACCATGCTCTACTATTTCCTCGACGAGGCTCAAGAAGGCGGAAAAGCCTTTCTGGAGAAGCGCAAGCCCGATTTCTCAAAATACCCCAAGTTGCCGTAACCTCAAAAAAATGACGACGTGAGTCATGGACATCAAGGTTGAAAAGCGGGTGTTGCACTTCAAGCAGCCCGCGGGTACTTCCCGTGGCGTGTATCGCACACGCACGACATGGCTCGTGACAGTGACCGACGGCGATGCCAGCGGCATCGGTGAGTGCGCGCCGCTGCCACGGCTGAGTTGCGACGACATGGTGGATTACGAGGCCGTATTGCGCCGGTTTTGCGGCCAGGTGGCGTGTACTGGCGCTATCGACTTGGAAGCCATGCGCGACTATCCGTCTATGCTGTTCGGATTAGAGACTGCGATGCTGTCGTTGCGCTCCGTCCGCCTTTTCGATACGCCTTTTTCCCGTGGCGAGGAGGGAATACCCATCAATGGATTGGTGTGGATGGGTACGCATGACCAAATGCTGGCTCGAATAGAAGAAAAGCTGCAACAGGGCTTCGGTTGCCTGAAACTGAAGATAGGGGCGCTGGATTTCAAGAAAGAATTGGATTTAATTCAGCACATTCGAGAGCGTTACACGCCAGAGCAGATCGAGTTGCGCGTGGATGCCAATGGCGGATTCTTGCCTGGGGATGCGCTCTCAAGGCTCCGGCAACTCGCGAAATATCACATTCACTCGATTGAGCAGCCCATCATGGCGGGTCGGTGGGACGAGATGGCCGAGCTGTGCCGCCATTCGCCAGTGCCCATTGCCCTTGATGAGGAGCTCATCGGAGTGAACGAGCCTGGCCAGAAAATGAAATTGCTCGATACCCTCAGGCCGCAATACGTGATTTTGAAGCCGTCGCTGCATGGGGGCGTGGCCGGTACAAGGGAGTGGGCGAGCCTGGCTGCCGAGCGCGGGGTGGGCAGTTGGATCACCAGCGCGCTGGAGAGCAACGTCGGGCTCAATGCCATTGCGCAGCTGGCGGCTTTCATCTACGGCCCTCGCATCGCCATGCCGCAAGGGCTGGGCACTGGCATGCTGTTCGCCGACAATGTGCCCATGCCGCTTGAAATCAGAAAGGATCAGTTATGGATCTCGGCCAATTCTTGAGGGAGTGGAACAGCGATAGCCCCACGGTGATGGTGCACACGAGTGGCAGCACGGGCACTCCAAAGCCCATGCGAGTGGAAAAAGAGCGCATGCGGGCCAGCGCACGCATCACGTGCGATTTCCTGGGCTTGAAAGCCGGCGACACGGCGCTCCTGTGCTTGCCGCTCGACTACATCGCCGGCAAAATGCTTGTCGTGCGCGCCTTAGAGCGCCACATGCGGCTATTGAGCGTGCCGCCGAGCGCGCATCCGCTTGAGCGGCTGGCGACGGCTCATTTGGACTTTGCCGCTATGGTGCCGCTGCAAGTTGTCGAGTCGCTTAAGGTGCCCCGAGAGCGTGAAAAGCTGCGCGCCATCCGGCACCTGATCATTGGCGGTGGCGCTATCGACGAGCAGTTGGCCATGCAGTTGCGCGATTTCCCTCATGCCGTGTGGAGCACCTACGGCATGACCGAGACGCTGTCGCACATCGCGCTGCGCCGGCTCAATGGCAGGGGGTGCAGCGAGTGGTACACGCCCTTCAGCACCGTGAGCGTGGATGTGGATGCACGAGGCTGTCTTGTGATTGATGCGCCCTTGGTGTGTCCGTCAAGACTGGAGACCAACGACCGCGCCGAGATTGCCTCCGACCGACGGCGGTTCCGCATCTTGGGGCGCGTCGACAATGTGATTGACACCGGGGGCATTAAAGTTCAGATGGAGAAAGTGGAAGAAATGCTTAAGCCCCATCTTGAGGACTTTTTCATCGTTACAAAGAAAAAGGATCCGCGGTTTGGCGAAATCGTGGCGCTGCTCACCGAGAGCCATCGCCTCGGCCGGGTCCAGGAAATTTGCGACCGTGTCATTTTCAACCGCTTTATGCGCCCGCGGCTCATCGTGCACATCGACCGGGTGCCACTCACGGCGACAGGCAAGCCTGCCCGTGCCGAGGCCGCCAAGTGGCTGGAGCAGCAAGGCAAAATGATTGAGAGATGAAATTTTGCTCGTTTTTTTAGCAAAAAAATTGCTCATGTCTTTTTGATTCTATATATTTGCATCCATATTATCAATGAGACATAAACTTTCTTTGATGATGAGATGAGATGAGATTACTCCTATTTTATTAACCTAATAAAACTAAGTAAAATTAAAGTATTATGAAAAAAGTATTACTAAGTGTTTTTGCGCTCGCAGCAGTGGCTGCTAATGCAGGCTTGATTGAACAAGTCCCTGTTCGTCAACACATTCCTACCAATGCCCCCGTGCAAGTGTCAGCCGTTCAAGCGCCGATGAAAGCGCTGAGATCCAATGCCCCCCTCAAGGCAATCTCCCTGGACCAGTTGCTGGGTACTCGCGTTCAAACCAACATTCCGATTGAGGAGGCTGCTTATCCCGCATGCAACATGCTCACGGTGACTGTAGGAACCCAAGAGAATGAGATTATTTTCGACAAATTCCTGAACTTAGATGACGCGAAGATTAAAGCAACGGTCAACTTGAATGACAAAAAGATTTCAATTGCTCCAGGTCAGGTTACCTATAAAAATCCTCAACTTGGTGGCGATTGCAAGATGTTTGCCATTTCGGTCGATGAGCAAGGCAAGGTCAGCAAATTGGAAACTCCCATCGAGGGTGTGATTGATGAGACAACGAGTCAAATCCACATCACTACGCCATTCGCCACATTTATTATGTCAGGCCAGTATGCAGGCCAATACTTTGGAGATTTGATTTTTGGCAGTTCTATGATTGAGCTTTCCAATGCCTCGATGGTCAACACGGCGAAGAAAAATAGCGGCGAATCCACTGATGAAAGTGATGTGCTCGTTTCGCAAAATGAAGACAAGACCGAGGCTTACGTTGCCAACTTTGCCGACAAGGGTGTTTTGCTGAAGATGGTGATGAAGGAAGACAAGACCGTTGAGATTCCAGTGCAGGCTCTTCTCGACGCGGGTGATAAATATGGCGTTTTCTCTTTTGCTGTCATCACTGGCGACGATGAGAATGGCGACCCCATCTATGGCAATGGTCCTCTTGTGGGTCAAGGTACCGACACGCAGGTCACTTTCAATGGCACATGGACTTTGCAATCGACCAAAGGCTATTTTATGTTCAGAAACTATAACACTTCCCTGACGATGAAAGACGGCTTCACGCTCAACTATCCAGGCCAGGAACCCAGCGCCGTGAACGATGTGAATGCCAGCAAGACAGTGGCCAGCACCACCTATGTGAACCTCGCCGGCCAGTCAAGCACTGCTCCATTCGACGGTGTGAACATCGTGGTGACTCGCTACACCGATGGCACCCAAGTGGCTGCTAAGATTATCAAGTAATCTAACCCGATTTTTCGGTTAATCCCCCAAATAACGAAGCGGGACGCTCAACGTTGAGCGTCCCGCTGTTGTTGGGAGGGGAAGGTGCGAAGTTCACGCTGCGATGTGGGACTTATTGCCCAGCGAGAAATTTCTCAACGTCGAGCGCGGCGCGGCAGCCACTGCCAGCCGCTGCCACGGCTTGACGATAGCGGTTGTCGGCCACGTCGCCAGCGGCAAAGACTCCCTCAACGCTTGTGGCTTGAGTAGCGCCTTGAAGCTTGATGTAACCTTGCTCGTCGCATTCCACTTGGCCTTCCAGGAACGCAGTCACCGGGCTGTGTCCAATAGCCAGGAAGAACCCATCGATGTTGACATCGAAACGTTCCTCCTTGTCGGTATCTTTAAAACGCACTAAGTGAGCGCCTTCCACACCATTGTCGCCAAAGAGGCCCAGCGTGTTGGTGTTGTACAGGATTTCAATGTTTTCAATGTCGTCCACGCGTTTTTGCATGGCTGCCGAAGCGCGCAGGTAGGGCTTGCGCACAATCATGTAGACTTTCTTGGCCATGTTGCTCAAGTAGCTGGCCTCTTCGCAGGCTGTGTCGCCGCCACCCACGACAGCCACCACTTTCTTGCGGTAGAAGAAGCCGTCGCAAGTCGCGCAGGCCGAGACACCTTGCCCGGCATATTTCTTCTCGTCGTCGAGGCCGAGGTACTTGGCCGATGCGCCAGTGGCCACAATCGCGGTTTCGGCCTCGATGGTGGTCTCGTGGTCAATCGTGGCCACAAATGGGCGCTTGCTCAAGTCAATGCTGGTGACGATGCCCTCGCGCAGTTCCGCACCTAAGTTTTTGGCTTGGTTGCGCATGTTTTCCATGAGGTCGAAGCCATCGATGCCAGTGGGGAAGCCGGGAAAGTTCTCGATTTGGGTCGTTTGAGTGAGTTGTCCGCCAGGCAGGATGCCGGCATAGAGCACACTCTTCACGTTGGCGCGGGCCAGGTAGATGGCCGCTGTGTAGGCGGCGGGTCCCGAGCCAATGATAAGGCACTTAAATTTTTCCATAGATTTTCTGGTTTTCGATATTGTAAGGGTGATTTTTATCTCAAGTCGACCACTTCAGTTCCGCGGGGCACCATGTTTTTGGAAAATTTAAAGGTGCTGCCGCTGGTAGCCACATGGGTCTTGTAGTTGCTGATTTTCAGGGTCTCGCTTCTGCTTTTAGTCGTGTAAACCGCTTTTTGAAGCACGTAGTTGCTGGAAATGTAGAGCGTGATCGCCTTCACGTTGCTTCTTTTCTTGGGCTTGAGGATGAGGACGTGGGAGCGCCCTGTTTTTTTGGCGGTCATGGTGTAGCCGGTTTTCAGGGCCGAGGCCGCTGCAAGGGGGTTCACCATCACCAGCTCCTTGGAAGTGGGGGCGGTCACATTCACCTCGCCAGTGGCAGTGGTGTAGGTCCACTGGGTCTTGCCGTCATACCAGGCCTTGAGATTGTTGGCCAAGATGCGGAATTGGCTGCCTTTCATCACAATCGTCCCGTGGCTCGATCCCATGGCGTAATTGGCGCTCACCGCCCCGGCCTTTTGGTAGGCTGCGATGGTGCGGTTGAAGATGGCTGATGCGTTTTGCGCTTGGCACAGCGTGGCTGTCATCATTGCGATGAGCAATAGAATCTTTTTCATTGTCAGTGCGTTTTTTCTGCGTTTGGTCTTGTGTGGTGACTGCAATTAGCGTGCCAGGGTTTAATGGCCGCCGTAGAGCTGCTCGACATCCATGGGCGTGAGCAGCACCTTTCGGGGCTTTCCGCCAGTTGCGGGTCCCACGATGCCAGCGGCCTCCAGCTGGTCCATGATGCGCCCCGCGCGGTTGTAGCCAATGCTGTAGCGGCGCTGCACGCTCGATGTCGAGGCGGTGTCGCTTTGGACTACCCATTGGGCGATTTCCTCAAAGAGCGGGTCACGGTCGTTGAGGCTATTGGTCATGCCGCTGCCTTGGCTGTCTCCTTCAACGGGCGCGACGTATTCGGGCAACTCGTAGGGCTGCTCGTGAGCCACGTCAAGGTCGTTGTCCTCTTGCTCCTTGATGTAGTCGCAAATCTTGATGATTTCAGGCGTGTCGATAAACGGGCATTGCAGCCGGCTAATCTCTCCATCGACGGAGAAGAGCATATCGCCGCGGCCAATGAGGCGCTCGGCTCCACTGCGATCCAGAATGATGCGGCTGTCGATGTTTTGCGATACCGCAAAGGCCATGCGCCCCGGGAAATTGCCCTTGATCAGCCCCGTGATCACCTTGGCTGAGGGGCGCTGGGTGGCAATGATCATGTGGATGCCCACGGCGCGGGCTTTCTGGGCAATGCGCACGATGGGTGTCTCCACCTCTTTACCGACACCCATAATCATGTCGCTAAACTCGTCGATAATGCACACGATATAGGGCATGTAGGTGTAGCGGGGCTTGCCATCGGCATCCAGCGCGTTGCGCAGCTCTCTTTTCCACAGCTTGTTGTAGTCCTCAATTTTGCGCTCTTTAACCTCCTCAAGCACCTTGTAGCGGTTTTCCATCTCCTGCACGAGGCAATTCAGGGTTTTCACCACCTTGCTGGTGTCGGTCACGATGCAGCGCTCCTCGCCCGGCACGCGCGCAAAGTAGTATTTCTCTAAACTGGCGTAGATACTAAACTCCACGCGCTTGGGGTCAATGAGGATTAACTTGAGTTCCGATGGGCCTTTCTTGTAGAGTAGCGATGCGATAATGGTGTTCAATCCCACCGATTTGCCCTTGCCAGTAGCGCCTGCGACGAGCAGGTGGGGCATCTTGGTGAGGTCTGCAACGAAGATGTCGTTGCTCACGGTGCACCCAAGCGCCAATGGCAGCTTTGCGCTTGACTCTTGAAACTTGACGGAGCCCAGCACCTGGCGGATGGGGACGGTCTGTGCCTCGCGGTTGGGTACCTCGATGCCAATCGTGCCGCGCCCGGGCATGGGGGCAATGATGCGAATGCCCAGTGCGGAAAGGCTCAGCGCGATGTCGTCTTCCAGCCCGCGTATCTTGGAGATGCGCACGCCATCCTCGGGAATAATCTCGAAGAGCGTGACGGTGGGCCCCACGTGCACCTCAATCTTCTTGATTTGAATGCCGTAGTTGTTCAAGGTCTCGGTGATGCGTCTCTTGTTGGTCTCCTGTTCCTCGATGTCAACGCTGTCGGTTTTCATCTTCTGGTCATTCAGCAGCTCAAGCGGTGGAAAGCGGTAGTGGCGGTACTCGCCCGTGGGGTCTTTCAGGTTCTCGATGCCATGTGCCTGGCTGATGGGAGGCATGGTGGTGGCGCCGCCTTGGGGTGTGGGGGTTCTATCTTTCTTCTTGGGTTTCTTCTCGCCCGGGTCAGGCGCTTGTGGCTGCTCTTTCCCCGCGCTGCTGTCGCTCTTGTTGTCGCCCAGGAACTCTGAGCTTGAGTGAGAAGGCTGGCTATCCTCTTCCCCGTCGTAGGCGCGCCGAGCCGGGAGCGCCTTTTGCACCTTGTGGTAGATGCCGCGCAGCGTCTTGTAGCACAGCAGGCACCAGATGAGACCTAACAACAGGTTCACGGCGATCATGCCGTAGTCGCCCATCAGCCCTTGCAGCAACACGTTGGCGTATTTCCCAAAATAGCCGCCTAAGGGGAAATGAAGCGGGTCAAATCCCGTCATCCGGGTAGCGAGGCCAATGATGAGCGAGAGGGTAAGCAAGCTGAACAGGCAGATGAGTGTGTAACTGTAAAAATAGGTCTTTTGACCCTTGCGTAAGAAGCGGATGGCAATCGTCACTAACCACAGCACGATGATGAATGACGCTAAGCCAAAGCCATTGCGCATGAGCGTTTCCGAGAGGGTTGCGCCCAGCGAGCCCACAACGTTGTGGATGACTCCTGGCTGGCGCGCGTTTTGAAGGGCGCTGTAGTAAATCTCGCGGGTCTGGTCGGCCTCGCCCGCGCCAAAGATGAACGACAAGAAAGCGATGAGGCTGTAGATGCCCGTGAGCAGGAAAATGCTACCCACGGCAAAACGTGTGCGCCCGTTGCGGAAAAAGTTGGCAAATCGCTGGGCAAGCGTCTGGTTTTCCTCTTGGGCCCTTTTCTTGGCGGCCTCTACTTTCTTGAATTCCTCGTTTTCACGTATTCCTGTGATGTCGGGATTGTAGGTCGTGTCTTTGGTCACTATGGTCTCCTTTCTTGTTTGGAAGTGTAAATTTACGGGTTTCTTTCTAACGAATCAAATGTTTTGAGCACTTTTCTTAATCTTTAACCCAAAAGTTCCTGGTGAAGATGACCAGCACGGTAAACAGCTCAAGGCGCCCGATCATCATCTCAAACGATAGCAGCCACTTGGCCGCGTTTGACAGGAGCGCAAAGGACCCCGACGATGTGACCCCGTAGCCCAAGCCAACGTTGCCCAGGGCAGAGGCCGAGGTGAATAGCGAGTCGAGCAGGGGCACGCCCTGCATGCTCAAGAAGAGAGCCACCGCGATGAGAACAATCGCATAGGTGGCTAAGAATGCAAGGACCTTGCTCACAACGTCGTGAGGGAGTGCCCGGTTCTCGATGTGTACCGATGTCACCGCGTTGGGGTGAAGCACCCGGTAGAACTCGTTGCGCGTGTTCTTGAACAGCACAATCATCCGGTCGATTTTGGCAGCGCCAGAGGTAGAGCCCGCCATTGCGCCAAAAGACATCGCTATCATCAGGAAGAACGGGATAAACTCGCCCGTGTGCTCGTAGTCAAAGGTTGAGAAGCCCGTCGACGTGATGGCCGAGATGGTGTCGAAAGCCGAAAACAAGGCAATCTCGGCATGGCCGTTGAGAAGCCCCTTGTGAAGCAAATGAAGCCAAATGATGCCAATAGTTACCACAACCATGCCCACATACCACTTGAACGTGTCGCTCTTCAACAGCACCTTGGGCCCGGCGTGAGCGACCTTGGCTATCAGCGGGAAATTCACGCCGCCAATGAACATGAACGCCATGATCACCCAAGTTGAGTAATAGTCGTGCCAATGGTTCACGCCCATGCTGTTGGTTGAGAAACCGCCGGTCGACAAGGTCGACATCGTGTGGCACACGCCGTCGAACCACCCCATGGGACCCATGGCCAGCAGCAGCGACATCATGACGCTGAACACAAGATACACGCTCCACAGGAATTTGGCCGATTGGCTCACGCGCGGGTGCAACCGGTCGTGGGTGATGCCTGTCACCTCGGCATTAAACATGGCTATGCCGCCCTTGTGGTTGAGCATGGGGAGCACAGCGAGCGTGAAGAGGATAATGCCCATTCCACCAATCCATTGGGTCATGCTGCGCCAGAACAGAATGCCGCGGGCGGTGTGGTCGATGTCGCGAATCACCGTTGATCCCGTGGTCGTGAATCCCGACATGGTCTCAAAAAACGCGTCGGTCGCGCTGTGCAGCGTTCCTGAGAACAGGAAGGGGAGCATCCCGAAGGCCGAGAAGAAAACCCATATCACTGCCGTGAGCAGCAGGCCCTCGCGGCGCTGCATCCTCAAGGAACTTGGGTGCAGGAATGTGGTCATGGAGAAGCCCACTGCAAGCGTGATGACGACCGAGTAGAGAAACGATCGCATCGACTGTGACTCGCCGTAGAGCCAGGAAATCCCCATCGGCACACACATGAACAGGGCCTCAATCATGAGCAGCCACCCCATCACGCGCAACACGATAGGGAAGTTGATGTTTTGACTATTCGTGCTCCTCATTTGCCAAAGTACTTGTCTAATTTCTTAAACGCTCCTGCCAGGCAGAACAGGCACACGTGGTCGCCCACCTGGAGCTGGCTGTCGCCTTTCACGAGCATCCCATGGCCGTCGCGCACGATACCGGCAATCGTGATGTCGCGCGGAAGCCCCAAGTCTTTCACTAAGCGCCTGCAGGCCTTGCTGTTGCCGTCGTCGATAATCACCTCGGCCACCTCGGCGTCGGCCAGGGCCAGGCATCGCGCGTTGTTCACGTCGCTGTCGAGCAGAATTTGGAAAATGCGGCTCGATGCCAGCAGCTTCTTGTTGATGATGGTGCCGATGTTCAGGCTTTCGGCCTCATTGATAAACTGGATGCTTTCCACCTCGGCAATGGTCTTTTTTATCCCTTTCTCCTTAGCCATCAGGCAACTCAGGATGTTGGTCTCGCTGTGGTCGCTCAACGCCGCAAACACGTCGATGTCGGCAATGCCCTCTTCGGTGAGGAGTTCGTTGTCGGTAGCGTCGCCATGCACGATTTTGCAATGGGGGAGCAGGTCGGCGAGATACTGGCAGCGCTCCTGGTCAG